>CANQST010000032.1 GCA_947626595.1 uncultured Bacilli bacterium
ACCAAATGGTAGCTGCCAGTGTCAAGCCTTACAGGCTTCAGAGAAAAACCACCCTTTTTAAGGGTGGATTTTTACTTCTAATTAACTAGATATATGTTATAATATAAAACACTAAAAGGAGAAATATTTATGAGTGAGTTAGACGAGGAAACTTTACAAAGAATTTTAGAAGTAAAAAGAATTAGAAATTTAAGTAAAACAGGTCAAAAAGAAGAAGCAAAATTTCAAATGAGAGAGTATTTAGAAAAAAATCCTAATGATTATTATGCTTATTTTACTGCTGGTCGTATCTTTGAACTTGATAACTGTCTAGATGAAGCTGAATATTATTTACTTAAAGTAGTTGAAAGTAATAGTGACAATAAGTATAGTGCTTATGGTACTCTAGGAAGAATATATGAAAATAAAAGAGATATTCCTAAAGCTATAGAATATTATAATAAAGCCATGTCTGGTCCCTATATAGAAACATATTCTATTCGTTCTCTAGCTGATATTTATATAAGAAATAAAGAATATGAAAAAGCTTTAGACTTAATATCCTTAATAAAAGATGCCTCTCCAAACTATTATAATTTCGAAGTAGGAGTAATCTATACTCGTCTAGGACAATATGAAAAAGCTAAAAAATACTTAGATAAAGTACCAGAAACCACCTTAGAAGGTTTCGATAAAAAAGTCTTTCTCCAAAAAGCTATTGTTAATAAATGTTTATTTAAATATGATAAAGCCTTACATTACTTAGAAAAGATAGTCAAACTAAATAGCAAAGATAAACTTTACTATAAAGCTCTATATGAACAAGCAAATATCTATGTATCTTTAGAAAAATATGAACAAGCTCTAGAAGTACTAGAAAAATCTAAAGATAATCCTAATGTTAAAGTAGAATTCCTCTTAGGAAGAGTTAATGAAGAACTTGGAAATATAAAAGACGCTAAAAAAAATTATTCTAAGTCCCTAACATCAACTACTATTAATATTAAAAATGAAAGTGCCTATCGTCTAGGAGATATTTACTTAGAAGAAAAGAACTATGATAAAGCTATGTATTACTACTTAACCGCCGTCAAAAATAGAAAAACATTCCCAACTTATATTTATCTAAGAATATTAACTGTTTGTATTAGAACTAAGAATTATGAAGAAGCTTATAAGTACGCTGAAATGATTTTAGAAAATGATAAAGAAATTGAAGATAGTGAAATATTTAGAGGTATCTATGTTTTTCTAAGAAAGAAATTTAATAAAAAAGTAGATAAAAGTAAATTAGGATATAAAGAGTGTATGTTATTAAATTATAATTTTAATAAGTTTTATAATCATATTAATTATACAATTACCCCAAATAAAAAGCTTGTCGATTATACATATAGTTTTAAAGAACTTTATCATATGGCTCAACTTGGTCTAACAAGTGAAAATAAAGTAGAAAATCATTTACTTGATACATATGATATAATTATTCCTAAAGTTGGTCAAATAAGTAGTAAAGAAACAGATAAGTTAAGAGTTCTAACTATTCCCAATACTAAGATAATTATTGATATGTATCCATGTCTTGAAGTAACTCTTAAAGATAAAATGAAAAAAGAACAAACTATAGGAAAAACTTATGTAAAAAAATAAAATTTTAGAAATTTTTTCAAATTTATAAAATTCGGATTAATTTTAGTTCGAATTTTTCTTTTTCAAGAATTTCTTTAATAGTCTTCTTAAGCAAGTGAAAAAATATATTCAATAATAGGAAGATAATAGATTGATAAAATAATAATTTTTGGTAAGGATAAATTGTTGAAAGTTTATAAAAAAATAAAAAAAGAGCCCTCGCCAGGCAAAGGCCCTGCGAGGAACTCCTAAATGTAATTGCAATTACATTGTATATTATTTTATATACAAAGTCAAGAAAATAATTTTAGAACATTCTATATTTCAAAAATATGTCAAATCTCTGTAAAATTGTAAAAAAAAATATTTTGATATTTACTTTTTACCAATTTTTATGTATTATATAGATAAGTAGTGGTTGATAGTGGGAAAAAGTGGGGGATGTCTTATGTTTATGGGTGAATACCATCATAGTATTGACGATAAGAAAAGACTTATAATTCCAGCCAAGTTTAGAGAACAGCTAGGCGAAGAATTTGTAATTACAAGAGGAATTGAAAATTGTCTTTTCGCTTATCCAACAAAGAATTGGGAAAAAATAACTCAAAAACTAGAGGCCTTACCATTCACTAAAAGAGATGCCAGAGAGTTTTCTCGTTTCTTCCTATCAGGAGCTACTATAGCAGAATTTGATAAACAAGGACGCATCGTTATTAATCAACCATTAATTGACTATGCTAAGATAGTAAAAGATTGCGTCATTATCGGAACAGGCGACCGCTTAGAAATATGGAGCAGTGAAGCCTGGGATGAGTTCTTCAATTCTGTAAAAGACAATATGTCAGACATAGCTGAGAATTTATTTGAAGGTGTGAGCATCTAATGGAAAAACATATAAGTGTATTATTAAACGAAACTATTTCCTCCCTAAATCTAAAAGAAAATAGTATTGTTGTTGATGCAACACTTGGCTATGGAGGACACAGTAGTAACATCTTAGAACGGATAAAAAAGGGGTATTTATTCGCCTTTGACCAAGATAGTGAGGCAATTCGGCATAGTACCGATAGACTTAAAAATATCGGTACTAACTTCACTATCATTAAAAGTAATTTCGTTAATTTAAAAGAAGAACTACAAAAAAGAAATATTGATAAAGTCGATGCCATTCTTTTTGACTTAGGTGTTTCTTCTCCCCAATTAGACGAAAAAGAAAGAGGCTTTTCTTATCATGAAGATGCACCCCTAGATATGCGAATGGACCAAGATAATCCTCTAAGTGCTAAAGATGTTATTAATAACTATGACGAAAAAGATTTAGCTAGAATTTTTAAAGACTATGGCGAAGATAAATTCGCTAAAAAAATCGCAGGTAAGATAGTAAAATATCGCCAAACTAAAGAAATAGAAACAACCCTAGAATTAGTTGATATAATTAAAAACACTGTTCCTATTAAATATCGTTTAGAAAAACATCCTGCCAAACAGATATTTCAAGCTATCAGAATAGAAGTAAATAATGAATTAGAAGTTTTAGACAAAGCCCTTAAGCAAGCCCTAGAACTTTTAAATATAAATGGTCGTCTAGCTGTTATTACCTTCCATTCACTAGAAGATAGAATAGTAAAGCAGACCTTTAAAAAAGTAAGTGAAGTAGACTCAAGAGTAAAAGGTCTACCCAATATTCCTAATGAATACTTACCAGACTTTAAATTAGTTAATAATAAAGCTATTACTCCCAGTAGTGAAGAACTACAAAGAAATACTCGTTCTAGAAGCAGTAAACTTAGAGTAATAGAAAGAATAAAATAAGAGGTGTTTAACTTGAAAAAGAAAAATAAAAAAGAAAAATCAAAATTTGAAAGATTACTATACGCTGTTGCCTTATTTTTACTAATAATTGCTCCTATATCAATTGTTTTTTCTAAAGCAACTCTAGCCAAAGTAAACTTTGAAGTAGAAAAAGAAAAGAAAGAAATAGAAACACAAGAAAAGACTAATGAAAGTATTAATATGGCTATTGACGAACTAGCTTCTTTAACTAAAATACAAGAAGTTGCAGAAGAACAAGGATTGAGTTATAATAATAGTAATATTAAAAGCGTATCACAAGATAATTAGGAGTGGGTTAACTTGAAAAAGAAAAAAAAGAGAAATAATGTCAAATATTCCAAAATATTTATTTTTGTTTCTCTTTTTTTGTTTGCAGTTATGATAGGAAGATTACTCCAACTAGGTCTATCTACTAAAATAGATAATATTAATCTCCAAGAATTAGCCTCTAAAAGAACTACTAAAACTGAAATTATTCCTGCTCAAAGAGGAAGTATCTACTCAAGTGATGGTGATGTCCTAGCCCAAAATGTTTCTTCCTATAAATTAATTGCTTATCTAGATCCTAAAAGAACTACTAATAAAAAAAAGCCTCAACACGTTGTTGATAAAGAAAAAACAGCTGAACTACTTGCCCCAATTCTAGAAATGGATAAAGAAGAAATACTAAAATATCTAAGTAAAGAAAACGTCTATCAAACAGAGTTTGGTACTCATGGTAAAAATCTAAATGAAATAACTAAACAAAAAATAGAAGACTTAAATTTACCCGGCTTAGACTTTATCGAAAGCTTTAGAAGATATTACCCTAAAGGTGATTTTGCCTCTTATACTATTGGTTATGCCAAGGAAAATGAAGATGGAGAAACTGTCGGTGAAATGGGTATTGAAAAATACTATGATACGCTCCTTAAAGGTGAAAATGGCTCTATTACTTATCAAAAAGACTTAAAAGGTTACCGTATTGCTGATACTAAAATGCTTGAAAAAGAAGCTATTGTTGGTAAAGATATATACTTAACCATTGATAGTAATATTCAATTCTTTGTAGAACAAGCCCTAAATAATTCTGATGTTGACTATAATTGGGAATGGTTTAATATAACTATTCTTGATGCTAAAGATGGAGCTGTTTTAGCGACCGCTTCTTCACCATCATTTGACCCTAACACTAGAAATATCACTAATTACTTAGATATGGCTGTATCTTCTCCATATGAGCCAGGCTCTACCATGAAAACATTTACTTATATGGCCGCTATGGAAAATGGTGTTTACGATGGTAATGAAACTTATGAGTCTGGTGTTTATACCACTAGTGACGGTACCCAAATTGGTGACTGGAACCGTGGTGGCTGGGGTAGAATAACTTTTGATAGAGGTTATGCTCTAAGTAGTAACGTAGCTGTTATCAACATCATTAATAGACACATGAATAGTATGATGCTAAGACAATACTTTAGAAAACTAGGCTTCGGTCGTAAAACCGGTATTACTCTTCCTAATGAAAGCGCTGGTACACTTAACTTCAAATATGAAACAGAAGTCCTTAATGCTGGATTTGGTCAAGGTATAACGACAACTCCTATGCAAAATGTTCAAGCCTTAACCGCCCTTACTAATAATGGCGTTATCTTAAAACCATACATTGTCAAGAAAATAGTAGACCCTGAAACTAATAAAGTAATCCTTGAAAATAAAAAAGAAGAAAAAGAACGTGTTGCTTCAAGTACCACCATCCAAAAAATGTATGCCCTAATGGACGATTGTGTTAACGGTATAGGTAACACTGGAGCCGGCTACCGTATTCCAAGTGGTGAATTAATTGGTAAAACTGGTACTGCTCAAATCGCTAACGAAAATGGAGGAGGCTATCTACCAGGTGAAGACGAAATTATTTCCTCATTCTCTGGAATTTATCCTAAAAGTGACCCTCAAGTTATCATTTATGCCTCCGTTAAAAGGCCAACTGCCGGTCTTCAAAAACCTATTAGTAACGCTATTAAAGAAATAGTAAATAACTTAGCTAAATACTATGGCCATGAACAAGACCAAAACACTACTACTGAAGTAAAAGACTACGAAGTAAAAAGCTATGTTAATAAAAATATCGATACAGTAAAAACAACTCTAGAAGCCGAAGGCATATCTTATAATATTCTTGGAACAGGTAGTAAAATAGTTAAACAAATTCCTGCTAAAGGAACAACTATAACTAATAAAGATACTATATTCCTAATTACTAATGAAAATGTAACTGTGCCTAATGTTGTAGGTATGTCAAGTAAAGTCGCTACATCACTACTAGAAAAATTAAATATTAAAGTAAATCTCGAAGGAGTGGGCTATGTCACTGAACAAAGTATCGCACCTGATAGCGCCATCAGTCAAAACCAAGAAATAACCCTCAAACTAAGCCCTAAATTTACATCATGAAAAAATTAACTTTACTAATAGAAATAGGAATAATTGTAGTTATCTTAGGATATTACTTCATAAATATAGGTATACCTCTTTATAAAAATACCTTTGGTAGTAGTGATAAACTTATTAATACCAAAAACTATGTAGATATGATAGAGCTTAATATAAATGATACTAATTTCTCTATAATACTAAATAAAGATAAGAACATAGACCATCTCTTTTTCTTTACACCTAAAGCTACTTGTCTTTATAATAAAAATATTGAAAAGCTATCTCTTAATGATGGACTAGAAAAAATAATTAAAATATTAATTGAAAAAGACTATCTTAAAAATAATAATTACCTTCAAGTTATATCTTATGAAGATAAATATCTAAGTACTTTTAAAAAATCATTACTAAGTATCTTAAATAAATATCATATAGATTTAAACATTACTTATACTAAGAATACTTTACTAAATAAAATAAAAGAGTTAAATCTAGAAGATAATAATGACTATCTTAAAGTAATTGACTTATATTCTAAAGAATTATGCTCTAATTATAAAGAAACTTATCTTAATGATAAAACTTCCTTAGAATACGCTAAGAATATCTACTTAAAAGTTCAAAACTATTATAATGAAAATAAAGAAATTCCTAATATATCATTAATTCCCGCTGATAAAGATGGTTTAGTTTTTCCTGAAGAAGAAAGTTATGGTATAATAGATAATAATAATTTAACTTTGTATATTAAATTAGAAGAATATTCATATTGTTTTATGGGTAATATCGATAATTATAAAAAAGGGGTATGTTAAATGAAAAAAATGTTACGCTTAAGAAATTACTTAATAGCGATACTATGCTTTACTATTATTTGTATGTCAATTGGCTTTTCTATTCTCTCAGTAAAACTAGAAAATACTAATGAAAATAAGCCTTATTTTAATGTTGTATTTTCTAAAGTAGTAAAAGAAACTGCTGTTAAAGGAGAAACTATTGAACCTAGATGTACTAATAGTATTACTAATAGTTCTAAAGAAGTAAACTTAAACTGTAATTTAAATGCTCCTCATGACGAATTATCTTATATAATTACTATTAAAAATGAAGGCAATATGGACGCAACCATTGTTGGCTTAAAAGAAAATATCTCTTATGAAGAGGCAAATACAACCGCTCAAATAAAACATACTGATGTTGAAGATAAAATCTTAAAACCTGAAGAAGAAATAACTCTAAAAGTATATATTAACTATGGAAAAGATACTTCAATTAAACCTAAAAACTTGAAATATAATCTATTCTTAATAACATCTTCTCCTAGTAAATAGCTTTATTGCTTTGATAAATATTTTGCGTTATAATATTTATAGTGATGTTTTATGAAAAATAAGAAGATAAAAATAATTTTACTTATAACTTTTTCTATTATCCTTATAGGAACAGCCTTTATTTACTTAGGAATAACTCTAAATAAAGAAGCTGATCCTTTAAAAATAACTACCACTATCTTAGATGAAGTATATGAAAAAGTAAGTCCTTACTTAACTATAAATAATTTACCATTTACTAATAATTTTACTTGTAACTATGAAACATCAATAAAAAATACTACTTCTAAAGAAGAAGACAATCTAAATGCTAACTATAAACTTCTTAAAAGAAAAGTATCACTAATATCAAACTATAATGCTACTTCAACTATAAAAGAAGATAATACTAATAAATTACTATTACTAGAAGTACTAGAAAATAATAATCTAAAGACCCATCTCTTAGTTCAAAATGCTACTCTTTACTATAAGATAGATAATATAACTTCTAATTATATTAATAAAGGGACAAATAATTATTTTGAAACTATAAAATCTACTAATGATATAAAAGAAAACTTTAATTACTTAAAAAACTTTATCTATAAATCATTTAAAAATAATCTAAAAGAAGACTACTTAGTAGAATATCCTGATAAAGTTATGGTTAATGATAAAGAAGAACAAGTAAATAGAATTAGTATTAAATTTACTAATGAATTACTAGAAAAAATAAATAAAAACATCTTAAAAGACTTAAAAAATGACCAAAAAGCAAGCTTTATCCTAGAAAGCCTAGATAAAGACTTTAAAAAGAAAAAATATAATCTATTTTCCTTAGACGAAGGTACATCTATTACTTTAAATATTTACGTAGATAGACACTTTAGTAAGGTAAGAAAAATAGAACTAGTAAATTTAGTTAATAATGACGAAAGTAAAATTACTTATGAAAAAGTATCTTCTAAAGACTTGATTTATATAATTAGTAATGGTGTAATTGATGAGTACATTGAAATTAAAGATAAAAAGATAACTATATATAATAAAAAAGATAAAAATATAGGTAGTATTGATTTAGAAAATTCTAAAGATAAGAAAATTAACTTTTACTTAAATGACGATAATAATCACTTAGAATTTACTTATGAAAATACTTCTAAACAAGAAGAAGATTATGAAGAAAATATAAATTTAAAAATAAAATTAATAGTAAAAAAACAAGACTTAATTGATCTAGAAATATCTAATAATATGAAATGTAATAATGATATAGAAATAAATGAAGATATAACTACAGCTATTTTAGAAAGTAGCCTTGATAATACTCTTAAAGAGAAGATTAAAGCTATTAAAAATAGTAAAATAATAAAATATATAAAGTAGAGGTGTCCTATGGCAAGAAGAAGATTTATAATTGATATTGATGAAGAAACTAATAAGAAAAAACTAGTAGTAAGTGATATTATTCTATTACTTATCTTTGGTTCCTTAATAGCGCTAATTGTAGTATTATTACTAACTGCTAAAAAAGAAAAAGAAGACCCAGTAAATACTTATTCTGATTTAGTAGTACCAATTATTGAAGAAAAATCAAAAAATGAATTTACTGTTGACCTTTCAGCTATTAAGAATAAAGAATATACTGTTAAAATAACTAACTATTATAAGGAAGAAAAACCTATTGACCATGAAATTAGTTATACTTTTGAAGTAATTAATTCTAAAGAAATATCTATTGAATTATATAAAAATGATTTAGAGAAAGACTTAATGGCATCACTAGATGATGTATCTTTAGAAAGAAATATCTTAAAAGCTAATAAAAAACAAGAAGATTTATATAAGATAGTTGTAACTAGTGAAGAAAAATTAACTGATAAAGATACTATCAAAATACTAATTACTAGTTAAGGAAATGAAATAAATATAAAGTAATATTATGTTTCCAAAGTAATTGTGCAACCAGTTGCCCATCTTAGATAGTAGTGAACTTATCAATTATAACTTAATAACTAGTCAGCAAATTTATATGCAAAACTTAACAAAAAAAATATCACTTTCCAAAGAGTAAAAAGTGGTATTTTATTATTCGTTAAAATTAATATACTAAATCTTTAATCAAAAATACTGCATATAAAGGAATTGATTTGATTTTTGTTTCTTTATTATAACCAAAATCTTTTAAACTAATTCTAATCATGTATTTTGGCTGATACAATTCGCAATAGACTTTTAAACTTTTAGATTGAGTATGTTCTTCTGCTTTTACTTCTATAGGAATAATTCCATCATCTTTTGTAGTAATTAAAAAATCAACTTCAGAATCTCTATTTCCTTTCCAATATATTAAATCAATACCATTAGCTTTTAGTTGATTAGCGACATAATTTTCAGTAATAATTCCTTTATATATCCTCATATCATCAAGCATAATTGTTTTAATATCATTATTTATTAATCTATTAAAAATGCCAACATCGGAATAATATACTTTAAATACATCGTTATTAATAAATCCTAATAATGGTTTTTCAGGTAATTTAACACATTGACATATTTGTATCATATTGCTTTCCTCTAACCAGTTTAATGGATTTGAATACTCTCTTGACTTTGCATTAGGATCAATAACAGAATATTGAAATTTTTTAGACGCATTTTGTAATTGAGATGATAGTGAATTATATATACTCCTGATTTTCAAGGTTTCACTAGTATTAGAAACATGAGTATTCATGTCATCTCTATAGTCTTGAATAATATTATTTAATGAAGAAAAATTATAATGATAATAATCCTCTCCACAATCTATCAAATTCTTAACACTTTCGGGCATACCACCAGATAATAGATATCTTTTGTAATAGTTTATTGCTTTATTATGAAGTACACCCATGGAACTATTATTTTCAAAACAATCCTTTATCTTATCTATAAGTGATTGCTGATTAAAGGCAATCAAAAATTCTTCAAAATCCATAGGATACATATATAATCTACTTACTTTTCCAACTGGAAATGCCTTTTTTAATTTAGCTAATTTTACGCCTAATAAAGAGCCAGCACATATTATTCTAACATTACTATGCCTTTCATTGAAAAATTTCAAATCAGAAATAAGTTCATCACACTCTTGAATTTCATCAATAAACAAAACACTGTCTTCCTGTTCAAAATCAAAATCTAATAATGTTTTTAAGTCATTGTATTTTTTCTCTGATGACTCATTTCCAGAATACAGTTTAATAACATCCTCATCATATAATAAATTTATTTTTTTATAATGTTTGAATGTGTTTTTACAAAATTCATCAATAATGTATGTTTTCCCACATTGTCTTACTCCTAAGACAATTAGAGGTTTAAAAGAACTAGCATTTTTCCAATCGATTAATTGTTTATATATTTTTCTTTCCATTACCAATGCATCTCCTTTATCCTAATTATAGCATTTTTTACACCTTTTTGCACCCACTTTTTGAGAAAATTTACACCTTTTTGCACCCACTTTTTGAGGAAATTTACACCTTTTTGCACCCACTTTTTCAAAAAAAGCCTTTTTCTATCCATTTTATGTACAAAAAATAGCCAATAATTTAATGATTTTTCCCTTATTACTAATGTAAAATAAATTGACTTTTCTAATAGAAAATGGTAATCTATATATAGTAATAATAGGTACGGAGGTCAATATGGATTTTGATATTAATAAAGAAAAAATAACTATCGAAAAGGATGGTAAAGATATTGAATGTGATATTCTATTTACTTTTGATTCAGAAGATACTAATAAATCTTATGTAGGTTATACCGATAACTCAATTGCTTCTAATGGAAGAAAAAATATTTATGTTTCTTCCTATGACCCATTAAATGGACCTTCAAAACTAGAAAATATAACGGATGAGAAAGAACTTGCTATGATAAAAGATGTTTTAAAAGAAATAGATAGTTCAAATTAAGGGGATGAGTAAATGGATACGTATTTTGCAAGATTAGAAGAAATAGTTAAAAGACATGAAGAAGAAGTTAATCATTTGAATTCAGAAAGAGACTCTCTTCGTAACGAAAAAAATAATATGCCTTTAGAAAGCTTTAATAGAGAATATCAAAGAATTAATTTTTACTTAGATAATGAAAATAAAGCTCTTGAAGAAGCTAGAAATACTTTACAAAGTTATCGTTATAATTATGATAAAGCTTATAACTTAATAAATGATTTAAGAACTCTAAGAGAAGAGTTAAGAAATAGTCGTGATGACCAAGACGAAAAAGCTATTAATGAAGAAATAACTAGTAAAGAACAAGAATTACAAGATGCCATTAAAGCTTTACCACAAGAATTAGCTGATATCTTAAGAAATTCTATTTTAAATGGTAATGAGAATACTAATAATACTTTAGAAGAAAAAATACCTGTAGCTAATATTTCTGAGGAAAATCAAGAACAAGAGCAACTAAACTTATCACCTGCTGCTAAAGAAGATTATGATAGAGTATCTTTAGAAATTGAAAAGTTAAAAGAACTTCAAAAAGAAAATAATCAAGCTTTAAAAGAATCTATTGATAAGATAAGAGCTATTATTGAAGAACAAAGAAATAAATATGAAAAAGAAGGACCATTTGATAATGAAACATTAAATAATCTTCAAGAATATTATATGGGATTAAAAATGTCTGAAGAAAAAATATTCATAGCAGCTAAAAGAAGAGAAGCAACATTAAAAAGAAGATTAAAACAACTTGAAAATAAACAAAAACAAATATTTGAAATTGATAATATAGCTTTAACTTTTGATATTTCTTATAATGAAAGTAAAGAATTATTTTCTACTCTAAAAAATAGAAAAATAATTAATAAAATTCTAGAACAAAAAGGTTTAGGAGATATAATTCATAAAAAGAGTAGGACTAAAATAGAAAAAGAACAACTAAAAAATGCTTTAGAAGAAATAAGAAAAGAAATAATTGCTTATCATAAAGAAAAGAATGTTAATATTAAAGAAAGTATTAATGCTTTATATGGAATAGAAGATAAAGTAATAGGAGGAAAAGAAAGAAAAATTAAACTACCAGAAGAAACTCATTTAAGAATTATAGATAATGCTAAAAAATTACCAGCTGTAATTAGAAAAGAAACTCATAAAGAAAAAGACATTAAAAAAGATTCTGAAGATATAGCTTTATTACCAAATAAATCTAATAATACTAATCTTTTACCTGATAATCTTTCTAATAAAGTAGAAAAAGAAGATAAAGAAGAAAAAGATATTCCTAAGAATGAAGAAGATATTTCTCTAAAGACTGAAGATAACAAGTTAAAAAGAGGCTTAAGAGAAATAATAGGTAGCTTAAGAAAAGATTTATATATAGGTAAAAAAGATGGTCAAAGATATCGTCGTAGTAATTTAAAGATAAATCAGAATTTCCAAAGAGAATTACATTCAGGTAATACTTTATATAATATTGTTCATGTTGTACCAGCTGTAGTTAAAGCCGGTAGTCAGTTATTAGCAAAAATATCTGGTAAAATAATGCTAGGAAAAGATGCTAAAGAAATGATTCAAACACTAGAAACAAGAGTAGATAATTTGCATCAAGAAGACTTAGAAACTATTTTTACAGAGTATCGTGGTAATAGAATTAATCAAGAAAGATATCCTCAAGCTTTAAATATGGTAATAGAAAGTAAAATGTCTGAGTATATTCTAGGTAAAGTAACTACTTTAAATAATAATATTGAAAAGGAATATAAAAATATTTTCTATTATCAACAGTTATTAAAAGCTTTAGATGAAAATATGCGTAAAGGTAAAGTATCAAGTGAAGAAAAGATTGCTAAACTACAAGAAAGAAAAGATATATTAAATAAATGTGCTAATTCTATTAAATATATAAGAACATCTAAAGTAGAAGCTGATAATTTATTATCAGGAGGTCTTCATGGCTTGAGTGAAGATATGAAAGCTGCTGCTACTAAACTAAATTGTGTAGGAATGAGATTTAGTAAGAATTATGATTTAGACCAAGACTTAGAAAATGCTCTTATGAACTGTGAAATAAGAGAAAATAGAGCTATTCATGAAAATAATAATGAAGAGTTACTAAAAGCTTTTATTGAAAGTGAAACTCTTCTAAGTAAAAATACAGAAATTAAAAGTAGTATCTTTGGAAATCGTTCTATAGGTAAAAAGTATTATTCACCTCTTTCAGAACAACTTGATTATCGTAATGATCCATTTATTCGTGATTTATTCACATCAATTGCTTTTACTACTGCTGCTATTAGTGCCGTAGATGCTATAAAAGTACATACTAAAGAAGGTGGAGAGTTCTTTAATAATAGTGAAGATAGCTTATTAAATCAAGTCCATAAAGCTGGTGAAGAAATAACTTCTAAAAAAGGTGCTATGTATGAAGGAATGCGTGCTCAAGCTCGTGAAGATGTCTTAAGTAGTGCTGGAAGTATTGAAAGAGCATCTCTTGATAAAAATGGTTGGGTAATAGGTAGTGATGCTTATCATGCAGCTGACCATGCAGGGCATGAATTCTATAATAATTTATATAATAGTATTGAAGAAAGATTTGCTAATGTATCTCATGCCTATGGAAGTGGAGCTATTGATAGAAATGGAGTTTTACAAGAATTATCTAGCATTTCTAGTGATGCTCATGCTACTTTAGTAAATGTTGCTGATAAATGCTTAGAGATTTTAAAGCCTTATGCTCAAACTAATCCTCAGTTTGATTTAAGTGCTGTTCAAGAATCAATGGAATTCTTAGTAAATCATCCTAATGCTATTAGTAATATGAATCAAGCTATGGTTGATGTTCAAAATATTGGTGAGAATTTAATTAGTTTATCAGAAAAACAGTTATCTTCTATTAGTAGTCTCCCAGGAGATTTAGCGCCAACCTTATTAGCGGCTGCATCAGCATCTGCTCTAGCTACTAAAGTATCAACTGAAATGCATAATCAAGCTAAAAAGAAATATGGTAATAGTGTAACTGATATGGTAAATGAATATATTGAAAAAGAAGAAAATGAAACTATAAGTAGAAACTTATAAGAAGAAATTTTTAACTTATTAAGTATGCCTCCTTTGGAGGTTTTTTATATGGGAAAATTAGAAATTGCGCACTTTAATTAAATTATGAAGTACTGGCTATACAGCCAGTACTAGAGCAAACTTTAATAAAAATTGCACTGGGTCTTAACAATTAAAATGAAACATTCCTTAGACAAACGTAAAAATCATCCAAAATATGTTGTTATTAATATGTTGATGTGATATAAAATATAAAAATTAAAGCTACTAATACTACTGGCTGTATAGCCAGTAGTTAAACAATATATTATAATAAAACATTTTCTAATAAAATAAGTCACATAATAAAGAATATAGCAAAAGAAAAGCTCCTAATAGTATATAAAGAATTTTAATTATTATTGATAAAGATATTAATAAGATAACTACCTTGAAGGAGCGCAATAGCGTTCCATTTTGTTGAAACCCTTTCTTTATTTATAAGGATTTGTTAATTTTGAAATTTAAATTTTTTGTCCAATTTTATTTAGCATCTTGCGATATAATTCAATAATAGCATTATATTATAATTAAAATATACAAAAAACTATTGAAAAATGTAAATATATATTGTAAAATACACAGTAATTTGCAAAATAATGTATATTTTTAATAAAAATGTGATATATTATAGTAGAGGAGAGTGATAAAATGGAACCATACAAAGCAAAAATGTTGCCAATTCCATATAAACTTGATAAAGAAACAATTAAGCTTTTAGGTCAAGCAAATGATAAATATGGTCAATATAAGTCTTTATTAAAAATGTTTAAATTTGATCAGAAATATTTTCTTGATTCTTTAGTGTTGGGCGAAAGTATTAGATCTTCAAGAATTGAGGGAACTCAAATATCTCAAGATGATATGTATTACATGGATTATAAAGAATCTAATGATAGTATTAAAGAAGTTAAAAATTTAAAACAAATGCTAGAATATGCAAATGAAAAATTAAAAGATAGAAATTTTAGTGTTAATATGATTAATTCTATGCACAAAATATTATTATCTGGAGTTAGAGGAGAAGATAAGTCACCTGGAGAAATTAGGGATATTCAAAATTATATTGGGCCAAGAGGTCTTGGAAAAGAAGGGGCTACATTTGTTCCGCCTATTCCAGAAGAAGTTCCAGAACTTTTAGATAATTTAATGGAATATATGAATAATATGTATGATGAGGAAGCTTTTGTTAAAGTTGCTATTTCACATGTTCAGTTTGAATCTATCCATCCATATAAAGACGGTAATGGAAGAATGGGAAGAGCTTTAATGACATTGCAACTTGCAAAATTAAAAGATGATGCTCCAATATTGTTTTTATCTGAAATTATAGAATTATTTAAAGCAAATTACTATAATGCTCTTAATGAATGTAGAAATGGAAATATTGATGGATTTATTAGATTTTTCTTGCAATGCGTAGTTGATCAATGTACAAGAAATATTGGTAGAATAGAAAAAATTAATAAGGTGTATGATGAAGATGAAGAAACAATAAAACAAAACATAAACGGTAGTATTGTTCTTAGAATGCATCCACTAATGATGAAAAAAATAGTATTTACTGCACAAGAAATGGCAGATGAACTTGATGTTCATATTAATTCAATTAACAATATTCTAAATAAGATGGCTGAACTCAATATAGTTGTTAAAGAAAAGAAAGAAGGAACTAATAGAATAACTTATAGATACATTAGAATATATGATACTTTTGTTGAACAACTATAAAAATACAATAAATTAAAAAATATTGTTAAAAAATAGAAAAAAAACAAATAATTTCACATTCTATTGTGAAAATGAAGAAAGCTAAAATTGCTTCCTAGCTTCAGACTTGTTCACAAATAGGCAAATATTTTACTTATTTGTCTTTTTTTTGATTAAAATGTCAAAGAAGTTTTCTATCATCCCATTATCCATAATGAAATATTAATCCTTCAAGATTATTATTTTTATCAAATGCTTTATTAATCATATCATTTATATGTTCTAAATTAGGTTGCTTTGAAGTATTATAAGAAATTACTTCACCATTAAATCCATCTGATATTGGTGATAAATAACATTTTTCTCCACGCAAATTAAATTGTATACCATTTTTCATTTGTCAACAGTCTGAGGTAGTTATGTTAATCCTTTTTTAAAATTATACCTTATCATTAGTTAAATTTATACCTGAGCTTATAGTATAAAATATCTCCTTTCCAAAGAGATATTATACAACATAAGTTTAGTGACATTTTAACTAATGATATGGTGACATTTCTAAAAAGGATTAACACAAAAATTAAAAAGTTATTGACTTAAAAAAATATATACTATATAATTAAATTGTGATTGATCTCTGGTTACCCGTGTGGGCCAGAGACTTTTTGATAGTGTGAAAAGTTTTATGGAAAACTAGTCATACTGGATGAAAAAGATATTAAAATGAAAATTTTAATATAAA
>CANQST010000033.1 GCA_947626595.1 uncultured Bacilli bacterium
ATCAAGTAACTCTAATAAAAACAATAGTAATAATAGCAAAGATGATGAGGTGTCATTATGTACTAGGAACGTGACCTTGTTTAATTGCTCCCACTAAACCAAATTTTGTTCTTTCGCTTGTTCTTTCTATTTCATTTTGAGCCATATTAACCATCATACGAGTATAAAATTTCCCATTAGCAGTTGTTGTATTAATATCTTCATTCGAACAGATAATATGAGCATCATGTTCTTCAAAAAAGTCCATAATATTTTCCCAATCATAAACACTTCTTGAAAGTCTATCAATTTTCAAAGTAATAACTGTATTAATTTTTTTATCAATTATTGCTTGTTTTAATCTTTCAAAGGCAGGTCTTTTATTTCCTTTTTTAGCACTTATGCCCGAATCTTCATAAAAATCATAAATTTCAAAATTGTTAAACTTACAAAATTCAATTAATCTTTTTCGTTGCTCAGGTAAACTAAAACCTAATCTTGCCTGATCTTCCGTACTAACTCTTAAATACAAACCACAAATTCTTTTTTCTTCTTCCAACTAAAATCATCTCCTTTTCTTATTTTAAATTCAAAAAAGAGAAGTAAAGGTACTACTATAAAATAATACTTTCACTTCTCTAAACTACATTGTAAGACTCTTGGTAACTAGGTTACCATCTATATTAATTATACAACATTTGTCGTAAAAAGTCCATTGTCTAGGAAGTGGTGTATTACTTGATTTTATTGATATATTCTTCTAAATCTGATAATTCAATTTTATTTTTCAAATTTTTAATATAAATATCAGTAGAATAATTAAATGCAAGAAATGTTATACCTTTGATAATAATTCTATGAGGTTCTACATAGTTAAGATTCGTTTCTTGTACCAAATGACACACTATTTCCATCGCTAGTATCTAATGTATAAACATATTCTGCACCAGTCTTTAATATAAATCGAACAACATTTAGATTTTCATTCCCATTTTCATCTTTTTCCCCAACAACAATTCTACCAACTATATTCTCAAATGTTTCTCTATCAAACTCGGTTATTGTTTCAGGTTCTTTAAATATTTCCTCTATTTCTTTTAGTTTAGAAGATATTGTTTTATTCTCTTTATCTAATAATTCATAATTTTGAATATTTTTATCAATAGACTGTAATCTCTCACTTATTTCTTTCTCTTTTAAAATATAAGCATTTTTATTTGTATAATCATCTAGTTTCATATCAATCAAATTTGATAAACGTTTTTGAAGTAAATTTTGTTCTTTTTTTAATTTTTCAATTTGTTTTTTATAATCATTTTCTGTTATAGTATCTTTTATTGCATTTAATAATTTTTCTTTGGTTTTATGTTTATTTTTTACAATAAAGTTATATATTTGAATAAACATATCTTCCAAATATTCTTCTCTTAAAGAAATAGCATTACAATCTTGTTTGTCTGTTCTTTCCCAACATTTCCAATATATTCTTGTGTATTTTCTACTTCTCATACGCCTTACAAAATTATGTCCACAAAGTCCACAAACTATTTTTTTACTAAAAGGGTAATGCATCGCATGAACGCTATTATGTCCATAGTCTCCTTTGGAATTTCTTTCTTTAACTATCTCTTGGGCTGTATTCCAAACTTCTCTTGTAATAATAGGTTCGTGATGGTCTTTAACATAATATTTTTCTCTTTCTCCATAGTTTTTAATTGTTTTATGAGTTAATGGATCAACACTATAAGATTTTTGATTTACTAAATCTCCTACATATTTCTCATTAAGAATAATGTGTTGAACAGTTGTACCTAACCATTTCTTATTAGTGTATGTTGGAATTTCTAACTCATTTAATTTTTTAGCAATAGATTTATAACCAAGACCAGAAATATACCAATTAAATATTTGTCTAACAACTTCGGCTTGTTCTTCTACAATTTCTATCGTTCCTTTTTCTTTACCTCGTTTATAACCATAGCAACAACAATTTCCAACCAATTCTCCTCGTTTCATTTTAGCTCTTAAACCTATTTTAACATTTTGAGAAATAGATTCACTTTCTGCTTGAGCAAAAGCACTATAAAATGTTAAAAACATTTCGCTATCTAAATCTAATGTATGGATATTTTCTTTTTCAAAAAATACATCTACATTATGCTCTCGAAGTAATCTAACATACTTTAATGTATCAACAACATTTCTAGCAAATCTTGATATAGATTTAGTGATAATAATATCAATTTTGTTGCTTGTTGCATCCTCAATCATTCGTTTAAATTCTGTTCTGTTTTTTACTTGTGTACCACTAATACCCTCATCAGCATATATTCCTACAAATTCCCATTCAGGAATAGATTTTATATAATCAGAGTAATATTTAATTTGTGATGAATAACTTGTTTGTTGTTCTTCTAAATCTGTACTTACTCGACAGTAAGCACAAACTTTCTTAATACTTCTATTTATGGAAGTTTTATTATTAGTGTTGAGATTAGCTGCAATAACCTCAACTTGTGCCATTTAATACCTCACTTTCTTTTTTTAGATTTACGAACTGCAGTCGTGTTCTTAATTAATATTATATAATATTTTTTACTAATTCTGTATCTTTTAATAGAAACTTTTTATTTTTTCTTTAAGTATGAAAAATTGTTTTTCTGTTATTAATTCTAATTTTAATAGTTTAGATAAAATTGATATATTAATTGTTTCATCAATAATGTTATCTATTTCTAATTGCGTTAAGTTTTTTTCTTTTATATCATCTTCTTTCATATCCAAATTTCCCCCTTTCGTTAAATTTTTAATAATAATTCATCGCTAATCTCATTCCTTTCCACTATAATAATTAACAAACAATACAATTCACTAAAACAAGTAATTCATAAACACTAAAAAAACTTGTATCTCTACAAGCCTAAAAAAGACAATAATATCCCTATGGAGAATTATATTCCCCTTTAGTAATAGTTTAAGCTATAACATATATATTTTTAATTTTTATTTGTTCTTTGAAATATGTTATAGTTCAAACTTGTATTCATCTTATATTTTATAAGATAGGTTCTGATGTAAGCCTTAATATCTTACCGAGCCTCTTATAACTAGTGTTTGTAAAACTCTCTAGTTAAGTGTTATTGTGTACATTCCGTTTGAGTATTCCTTATATATTAGATATTTTAATTCCTCTAATATTTTAAGGCTTTTCCTCAAGCCCTTATTCTTGATGTTAATTACTTGTTGTATCTCTCCGACATTTATATCTGTTAGAATTTTATCAAACCCTTTGGTATAAATGTATGAGTAGATCAACTTTGTTTCTTTTGGAATTCTTTTATCTTTCTAAATCTCTTGTGGTACTTCTAGGTGTCTTAACCTCATTCATAGCATTCCTCCTTTCTAATCTTGATGAGTTTTACATCAAAACTATCATTAGTCTAACATTATATTTTGAGCTTGTCAACACTATAAATACTATTTTGTTGATTTTTACAGCAATATATGTTATACTTGTTTTAACAAACGAAAAAGAGGTGTATAAAAATGTTAAAGAAAAATACTACTGAACTCGGTAAAACCATAAGTGAAGCAAGAGAAAAAGTAGGTATTTCACAAAGAGAACTTGCAAGACAAGCAAATATGGATTGTGCCGAAGTATCTCGTATAGAAGCTGGTAAAAGATTAAAACCAAATGTTTTATATTTAAAAGGGATTGCTGAAACTTTAAATTTAAGTATGGTAGATTTAATGAAATTAGCAGGATACAATGATATAGATATAAATTGGGGACAAGATTTTAGTGATAGAAGATCTACTGCTGACTATCAAAAACAAATACAAAGTTATGAACAATTTTATTTTGATATTTTAGAAGAACTAGAAAATAGAAGAAAAATAGATTTTGCAATTAAAGGTGGTATTGCTGATATAATTGATAAAATAGAGTTATCTAAAATTGAAAACAAAGAAATATCAAATGATGAAATATTAGAAAGATTAAAAGAGTTGATTCCAATGATAAGACCAAATTTGGAAAAATTTGATAAATCAAAATATCCATCATTTGATAAAGGAGTATTTCCTAGAAAAGAATTAAAATAAAACGTTAAGTATAATTCTATATATAGATAAGAAAGAATAAAATTACGAACACGTTTTGCTTTTACCAGTAGTAAAAGTGAAAGTGGGAAAAGTAATTTTATTCATCCATACTTTTGCAATAGCAAAAGAAAAAATAATCTTTTTGCCTTTTCGTAAGATTAGGCATTAAGATTATTTTTATATAAAAGATACGCACTGCAAATTGATTATTTATTTAGTTCAATAATGCGTATCTTTTCTTTTTATGAAACGAAAGTGAAATAAAAAGGCAACAATGCCACTTACGATAGTTTGTGGTATGTTGCTTAAATGGGGTTTCAAAAGGGGTTTATCCCTTTGCCCACGGTTATTGGCTCTGCCAATAGCGTAGTGGGTTACCTAGTTGTCTAAAACTAGGTTTATCGCCGAAATTCATTAGTTACAAAGTTTCTTTTGAATTTCGGTACTTTTAAAAATTAAAATCTAAATAAACATAGTTTGACATATCATAAGATAAATTATTATCAATCATATCTTTAGAAATTTTACAAACTTTAGATATTCTTTCTCTATTTACCAAAGGATCAATATACCTTACTTTTGCTCCATGATGAACATAATAAACATTTTTTGGTTGCTCGTTAGAACTTTTTACTTTTTTTGCATTTTTCCAAATATTAAAGACATCAGAATATTTTGAATTATCAATAATTTTTATTATATCTTCTTCTTTTAATGTATATAAATCCTTTTTATCGATAATTTTTTCATCATTTAATTTCTTAATGATATCTGCCAAGAATTGCATTGAATATCGTGTTCTATCTTCACGATATATAATGGATAGTTCACTTGTAAATTTTACAAATTTTCTAGCAATCCTTTTTGTTTTAAAACCTAGTTCTTCAATACCATTTTCATCTTCTTGAATTTCAATATCCGAATAAACTTCTTTTATATCTTCTATATTTGATTTATTGTATGTTAATAATGCATTAGATAAAGAATACTCAAGTCTATCAGCTGATAATTGTGGTGTATCATTGTCCGCTATTGGATATTTGTGATAGTCATCAACTTCATTTAATTTAATATTATCTCTTTCTAATAAAGCCATAATTTCTTTTGAATTGGAAATAATCTCATTAGTAAGATCTTCTGTAGATTCTTGAGACATGTAATCTCCATTTAAAAAATCTACGCAGTGTTTAAATACAGGTGTTGCTATATCATGAAATAAACCCGATAATGTTTGCTTTTTATCATGTGTAAAATGCCAAATTATTAAAGCGACTGCTATAGAGTGATCTAAACTTGAGAAAAAATAACTACTTTCAAATAAATCACTATATATAGTTCCACAAGTAATGCTTATATATTGTTGATTAAGCAATTCAGGAGTATTTATATAATCTAATAGCCATTCTGGAAAATTTGGCTCTAATATTTCAAAATACTCAATTGTTCTTTTATTAACTTTATCTAAATAATTCATATTTTACCTCCCAATTATAACTTAATAATCATTTACTTCTTCTTGATATAGTTTTATCCAACCCATATCTAACCAAAATTTAACTTCATCATAAGATGATACTTCTTCGCTAGGCATATTCAAAATAAATATTTCAATATTTTTATGATGAATTAAATTTAAAATAACAACATAAGTTAGTTCTGCTATTGCACTTGCACCAATATAGCCTTTAATACCATTCTTTTCTTCATTCATTAAGAAGAAAACATCTGTATTTTCCAAAGCAGTATAGAAATCTCTATAAACTGTTGGCAATTCTACTACATAATTATCTTGATGAATCAATTTAGGATAATCTAAAATCACATAATCTTTATTTTTAAAATGTTCTAACCAATAATTAACTTTATTTTGTAGTTTGCTACTACCTGAAATAACTACTTTCTTCATTTTTTCTCTCCAATCTGCAAATATCAATTACATTATAACAAATTTTTACATATTTTAATATGTGTTTTATAAACTTATCTCAAAATCATCTTTATCTGTTTCTTTATATGATTTTTTGGTAGTCTTTAAATAACTAGGTACTTTTGCATAATCAAATAACTCATCTTCTTTTGTTGTTTCTTTAGAAATATCATATACATCATTAGAATCAAAATCTTTATTATCATAATAGTCCTTAATTTCGCTTGTAGTACGTTCTTTTGCCCTATAATTACCAATCTGTAATAATTCTCTAAAAAAGTGCTTAATCGCCTCAAAAATAGCCTTTATATAATTTTTTAGATTATTATTTTCTTTGATTAAGTTTTGATTTCTAGTTGTAAGTGCCTTTACTTCACGTTGTAGGTTAGCATTTTCTCTTTCTAATGTTTGATGACTTTTAGTGAATGTTTCTACTTCATTAAAAAGTTGTTCCATTTTAGGTTGAATTTCCATAACTTTTTTGGTTTCATATATTACTTTGTACATACTGTCAAAAGTAACTTTTCTCACCTTTAAATAATCTTTATCAATTAAAGTATTTTTGGTAGTTTTCATTTTTTCTTCAAAATCATTTACAGCATTATCTAAATCTTTATTGATAGTAGTAATTTTATCTTCAAAATACCTAGCTGTTTTCTTAAATTCTTTAATTTTTACATGTTTTCTATCACTACCTTTAATACCTCTTTCTAAATCATAACCCTTACTAACTAATCGAGCATGATACTTATCTTGTAATTCTGATAAATGTATTTTATCTTTGATGTATTGTTTTTTAGAAATAGTACACCTTTCTGTATTTGTTCGTTTATCATACTTTTTAATAAGTGGAACAACAACACAGTGAATATGTGGCGTTTTTTCATCTAAATGAACAGTTGCGTGTAATACTTGTTCTTTTTTGTAACCTAAATCATTATAAACAAATTCCATACAAGTGTCAGCCCATTCTTTAATATCATCCCTTGTCATATTTTTAAAAAATTCATTTGTAGCAGTAAATAATAATTCATCAGCAACAACATTATTTGATTTATCTAACATTTGTTTAAATGTCTTTTTTCTATCTTCTCTTTCAGTTTTCATTCTTTCTTCGTGTTCTTTTCTATAATCTTTTACTATATTATAAAACCCCTTAACATATTTATCTGATAAGGGGACTAGTTCTATATTATCTTTACTTCTTTCTATATCTATATCTGGATTAGAATTATAAGCCTTTTTTTCTCTTTTATTGTGTGATCCAATTTGTGCTAAATCATTTATAGTCATAATTGGCTCACTTCTAAATATTGCATAGTTTAAATTCATATATCAAACCTCCCATCTTTAAATTTACAAAAAGCAAAAAAAGATATGCTTTTATACATATCTCTGCAACTTTCTCAAATACTAATAATTTTAAATTCCTAATAAAATTTTTAAATATTTATATCAATAATTTTAAGAACACAACTGATTTTAATTATTTTATTACTGATACTATTATTTTTAAGTTTTCTATTTCTACATATTCATTATTTATTGATTTTAATTCAATATTATAATCATCAATAATTCCTTTAAAATAAAGTAAATCATATATTTTTTTATTGTGTGTCATTTGGTATACGCTAGATTAGATTTATCAATCTTTCTAATGCTACCGTTAATGAAAGTAGGAGTTGTCTTACAAAACTCACAAATAAATTCTAATCTTTGTTTTAAAGACTTTTCAAAGGGTATTTCTTGCTTAAGTATCTTAATCATAAACACCATCCTTCCTTTAGGATGATTTCTTTGTAACAACAAAAAAACCAATCTTTCGATTGATTTCTATATATCAATGTCCGAAAAGTTCGAACAGATTCGTCAATGGAGCGATAGTTGAGTGATTACACAACTCTTTCTCACATGAGGACGATATATACATCATCCATCCAATAGAATTATATCATATTTTTCTAAATGGATCAATACTTTATATAATTTCTTCTATTTTATTTTTCCATACATCAGCAAATCCATTTATGATGGCTTCCTGATATAAATCTTCATTCATATAATCGTACTCACAGATAGCAAAATCTAATTCATAGTTTTCTTCATCTATTGAATAACTAATAATGCTCAATAATTTATTGAGTTTAAAATTATACATAAATACATTGCTAATAAAGTCTATAAATTCAACATTATACTTTTCTTTTGGAAGAGAAATAAATAGTAAATTGTGATTATCACTAATAATATAACTATTCCAGTACATTTCTTTTGAAAATCCTTTTTTTATAATTATATCTAATCTATCAATAAGGCAATATATTTCCTTAGCATAAAGACCACTTAAAAATTTTATAAATATTTTGTATTGTTCTTTATTATTTATACAATGTTTTTCAAATAATGATAAATAGTTATTAAAAATACTTAATTTATCAATGTTTTCGTTAGAATAATCTAGTTCATATTTCTCAATATAAAAGCTTAACATTGCATTTTCATTTATATTTTTTTCAAGTATAGTTCTTTTTTTATTTTCATATATTAGAATATTATTATTGGAGTATGCTATTCTTTCGTTCAAATATCTTATCATTTCCATTGGTGATATTAAATGTTTACACATTGTTTCAAAGTCTTTAATATTAAAGATGTTAATTTTAAGATTTGAGGTTTTACTCTCATAACTTCTTTGATATTTTATATTTTCATCACCTATATCAAATATAATAATTGGAACTATGGTGCATTTATCTATATTATCTAATATGTCTACATTCTCATCTTCTTTAAAATTTATTTTCTTAATTATTTCTTGCACTGATATTTTAATTTGATTTTTAGCTACTTTGTAAACCTTATTATTCAACCAATTCTCTATATTGTTAGATGTATTTGTTGTTTTTTCTTTGATTTGAATAGTTAAAATATAATTATCTACTCGCATCAAAACATCGGCGAGTTCTTTTTCTTCTTTTTTATCTGTAATATATAGTAAATTGCTTTTTACTAATTCTTTAAAAAAATATAAATTTCCTAATTCTTTACATATTTCTTCTGATTTTGTCATTTAATTCTCCTTTTCATAATTAAAAATTGTTTGTTCTATTATAGTAGATACATCATCAATATAGTTATCAATATCTTCAATATATTTCTTTTCAGTAATTTTAAAAAATTTATTTATTAATCCTAAATACATATCATTCTTATTAAATTCATTAGCACTTATTTCATTATAAATGTCATAATGAAATATTTTATTTCTAAACTTTCTATTGTTTAAATAATCGTACTTTTTAAGTATAGTTAATATTGAAATCAATTCATTTTTTTCAGTAATTTTATACAAATTATTAAAAGTTCTACTAAAGACAATATATGCAATTCTATATTTTAGACTATTTGAAATACTAAATTCTCTAATTAAATATTTATAATAATTTAGTGAGCAAAGAGCATTAAGAAGTAAAAGGCAACAATTAACTTCTAAATCACATTTAAATAAATTATTTTGCTGGTAATATACATTATAATCATTATTAAATATGGTTTCATTTATGTTCAAATTAACTTTTTTATCATTTCCATCAATTTGATTTAAGATTTTCATTATTAATGAGCCTACTTCTTTTCCAATTTCAAATGTTTTGGAAGAATCATATTTTCCATTAGTTATAATTATTTTTTTATTATCTATTTCATCTAGAAAAGTGTTATCAATCATTTTTCCTTTATATAAAGTTATTCCTATATTATCAATTAATGTTGGAAATATAATTTTTGCTATTGGATTGCATAAGCTAGAAAAATAGTCATATTTTTCTTCATTTAGTTTTGTTATATTTTTAAGCATCTCATCATATGAACTATCATATGGTTTAATTCTTGCTCGTGATGATTTTAAACTGCTTTTAAATTTATAAGTAATACTTAAGTTTAAATCATTTTCTACGTAATTTAAAGCTTCAATAACTATAAGTATTAAATAACAATTTATTCCTAATGAAAGTTTAGAAGAATCTTTATTTTCTTTTAAAGCCTTTATTATACCTAACATTTCTTCTAATTCTCTTTTAACTAACATTGTGTTTGCTTCTTTTATTTCATTCATATTTATATATCCTCACAAAAAAAGTATCATTCTATTGAATGATACGAAATCTATTATAATTATATCACGTTTTTAAGAATTAATCTTCATTATCAATGATTTTTTCTAACTCGATTCCTATTTTAGCAACTACACCAACTACTAAAGCATTTCCCATCATAAAATATCTTCTTTTATCGGTCATACCTGTATTAGTCCAATTATCTGGGAATCCATTTATTCGTTCACATTCAAGTGGAGTTAATAATCTTAATTTACTAGTTTTATTATCTTCTATAACATGAGACATTCTACTTAATCCACTTTCTGATGTTAGCATAGTTCTAGCTGGAGCTTCAAGATTATCTGGAAATGCCATAGCACCTTCAGAATACATATAAGGGTCTCCATTAGGTTTTTTTCTTGGAATTCTTTTACTACCTTTTAGGTATCTAAATTTTTCTATCTTTTCATCTGATAAGAAGTATTTATCTGCAACTTCTCCAGTTTCTCTAATTTTCTTTAATGGATAAATATCATTGCAGTCAGATTCCATTTTAGCTGTATATATTTTTCCATCACACATTACACCAGCATTATAAAATTGTGTTTGAAAATTATCACTTACATCTGCTAAATCTTTATACATTGATTTAGAGACATTTGCCATATTATAATCAAGTTCTTCTGGCTTAACTGGAAATTGTTTTGCAAAGATTCCATCTTTAACTATGATATCTTTCATATTTAGTTTCTTCATTTGTTCATAATACTTAGTAGATTTATGATAAGCAACTATATAAGTTCTTCTTCTTTTTTGTGGTTCTCCGTATTCACCAGCATTTATTACTCGCCATTGAACGGCATAGCCATTGTCATATAAACTTCTTAAAATCATTCCAAAATCTCGTCCTCTTTGACTAGCTGGAGAAAGTAATAATCTATCTACATTTTCTAAAAATAGAAATGGAGGTTTCTTTGCTTTAATAGTATCAACTATTGCCCACCAAAGAACTCCTTTTTTACCTTCAAGACCTTTGCTACCAGATAAAGTTCTAGCAACTGAATAATCTTGGCAAGGGAATCCACCAACTAATAAAGTGTGATTAGGAATTTTTTTCTTATCAACTTCAAATATATCGACATTAGAAACATCATCACTACCAAATCTTTTAGCATAGCATTCATAAGCTTCTTGAGATTTAGTTGCAGGTTCCCACTGATTAGCCCATACAAATTTCCAATTACCATTTTCACTTACTTTTTCATTCTTTAATTCTACTTTATTTAAACCGCATCTGAATCCACCGACACCAGCAAAAAGTTCAATTACTGTCTTTTCCATGCGTACTACCTCCTGACATTGTGTAAATCTCATAAATATATTATAATATTTTTAGATTAAAAGATCAACTTTTAACAATATTTATTATATAATATTAGATAAAAAAGATCAACCTTACATAACTATTTTACAGCATTTTTATCGTTATGACAAGATCGAAAGGAGCAAAAAATGGAAAAAACTTATACAGAAGAAGAAATTAGAATCATATCACAATCAGCACTAGGGAAGACTTTTGGTGAACTACAAAAGATGAAAGTAAAGACTATTAAAAGTGAAGATTCAGATGATAGTGATGAAGGATTTAATAAAGCATTCTTTGGACACTTATTTGAAACTGATGTTTTCGGAATGAATATCAACTCATTTTCAAGACCTGATTTTGAAGAAGCTGGTATTGAACTTAAAGTAACACCATATAAGAAAAATAGAGATAATACTTTATCTGCTAAAGAAAGATTAGTATTAAATATTATTGATTATATGACTGAATATAAAAACACCTTTGAAACTTCGCATTTCTTATCTAAAAATAGTAAATTACAAATAATATGGTACTTATGGGAGAAAGATAAGAAGAAAGAAGATTTAAGAATAACAAATGAACTATTATATTCTTTTCCAAATGAAGATATGCCTATTATTCAAAAAGACTGGGAGTTTATTATTCAAAAGATTAAAGATGGTAAAGCACATGAAATATCTGAAGCCGATACAATGTATTTAGGTGCTTGTACTAAAGGTGCTAATAAAGAATCAAAAAGAGAACAACCATTTTCTGATATAAGAGCAATGCAAAGAGCATTTTGTTTTAAGACATCTTATATGACTGGACTTGTTAGAAAGTATATTGGTAATTATGAAGATGTTGAAAAAATATTAAAAGGAACAGAAGATTCATTTACTGACTTTATTCAAAATGTTATTAATAAATACAAAGGTAAAACTCAATCTGAATTAATGAAAGAATTAGATATTGATTCTAAAGCAAAAAATGTACTAAATATGATTATTAGTAGAATGTTCAATGTTAAATCTAAACTAAAAGATACAGATGAATTTACAAAAGCTAATATCATACCAAAAACTATTAGGGTAGAATCAAATGGAAGAATTATAGAATCAATGTCTTTTCCATATTTTAAATTCGATGAAATAATGAATACTGATTTTGAAGATTCTGACTTGAAAGAAGAGTTAGAAACTACTAAATATATGTTCTTTATATTTAAAGAAGAAAATGGAGAATATGTATTTAAAGGAATAAAATTATGGAATATGCCTGAGATTATTATCGAATCAAAAGTAAAATCAATGTATGAAAAAACTCAAGAAATTATTAAAACTGGTAATATTGTAAATCATATTGATGAAAGAGGAAGAAGAATTACTAATTTTCCAGGAATGAGTGATAATGGTGTATGTCATGTTAGACCTCACGGAAGAGATTCTAGAGATACAATATCACTTCCAGTTAAAGATAAACTTACTGGAGTTAGTGAATTTACTAAACAATGTTTCTGGTTTAATAATAGTTATTTAAAAGAAATAGTATCAGAATTTTTGTAAAATGAGGTGAGTTATGAGTACTGAGAAAAAAGGATATTGGATTTATAGTGTTATAGCTATAGTAGTTGGATTTGGATTATTTGGTTGGTTTGGATATTTAATTTATGATTTAATTATTAAATTATCAGAAAAAGACTTTTCTAATAATACTGTAATTCAGGCTTTAATTACACTAATTGTAACCGTATTTATTGGTGGATACTTTTCAAAATGGTTAGAATTAAGAAATAATAAAAAAATCGAATTATATAAAATTAGATCAGATATATCTTTAAAAATAATAGATTTAGCAAGTGCCTATTATCATAACCAAAATGAAAATATTAGAAATCTACTTATAGCTGAATCATCAAAAGTAAAGTTATATTTTGATGATGAGGTTTTGAAAAATTTAAATATTTATTTAGAATCAAATAAGAAAGATAAAGATAAAAATTATGAATCACTAATTGATTCTTTAAGAAAAAATGTAAAATAAAAGATGATTAGAAAGTTATGTTTATAACTCAAAATCATCTTTTTCTTTACTCTTATTCTCTTTTGTTGGTTTATTATAATCTAAAATGTTATCAAAAGTTTTATCGTTGATAATTCTATTATCATGCATATCTTCTAATACCTCTAAATATACATCTTCCTTATCTTCACGTTTTATCATTCTTTTAAATAACTTAATTAATCTATCAAAGAAATCTTTTAAATTTTGTAATTGATATTTTAAATTAAAGTTATCTTTTCTTAAATCATTTATTTGATTTTCTTGTGTTTCGACTTTTTCACTCAAATTTTCAACTCTTAGCTCTAATGCATCATTACTTTCTCGTAAATTATTAATTTTTTTAGCATCTTGCCTAGCTTGTTTAGTAATGACATTTAAGTTTGCAGATAATTCTTTAACATCTCTATATTCATCAGCTGTTTTATCAACTTTATCGATATAATTTTCTAATTTATCTTTTTGTTCTTTAGAAATAATAAACAAATCATCTCTTAAAGGAACTTTTTTTAAGTTATTTATTTCATTTTTTATATTATTTGAATTGGATTTTAACTCTAAAGAATGATTACTTATTGAATCAATTTCATTTTGATGTTTTTCGATTAAATCTTTTGTTTCTTGGTAATTAGTCATATCAGATACATGAATATCTCTATTTCTACCTTTAAGTTTTTGTTTCAAAGTAGCATCCATATTGTATTCTTTATTATATTCTTCAATACATAAAGTTCTCATTTTATCTTGTAATTGTTTTAATGAAGTTCTAGTAAAAACATCAGTTTTTCCAACTTGCATAGACATACCAGTTTTACAATTATATTTAATTGGTACGCCCACAATATGCATGTGAGGACTTGTTTCATCATAATGAATTATAGAACTACATACTTTAAAGTTTGGTACTAATAATTCTAAATCATCAACTTGTTTTTTATAAACATCTGTCATCTTGTGTTTATATTCTAAATCTTTTGTATCCCAAAATGATTTGTCTCCAAGTTCTATAATTATTTCACAGGCTAAATCACTTTTAGAATTATCACTAACTTTTTTAAAATAATTATCTATTTTTCTATCATCTCTAATTTGTTTATTATTGTATTCAATTCTTGCTTCTTCAAATTCAGTTTTATAAAATTTTTCTACATCTTTATAAAGAGAAGAAGTACCTCTTATGATAACTATTTCATCTTGTTTATTATCATGTTTTCTATAATTATGCTTATCAACTTTGGCTAATTGTTTTGTATTTTGAATAGCATTATTACTCATTGAAGTAGTACCACTAATATTATTTTTACCAGAATTTCTAACACTATTTTTTCTATTTTTATCACTACCTAAATGTAGTGAATATGCAAGTTCACTTATTATAATCACCATCCTTTTTTTATAATAGTATTTGGTTATGACAAAATACATAACCCCCTAGGTATCTTGTCATACTAACAAGATTCCAGTGGGCTAAGGTTTAACACCTTAGAATCCGTTTTCTTTATTTCGTAATATTTCAAAACTTCGTAATGAAATAAAACTACATAAAGAATTGATATAAAATACTATCGCCACTTTCATTGAACAATTTCAACAAAACGTGCCACGTATTTTATTTCTTTATTAATTCCATTCTGATTGGTTTACTAGGTACATCTTTTAATTCTCTAAAAGGCATAAAAGATGTATCATCAGGAATGTAATTAAATAATTTGTCTAACTCATCTTTATCTTTCGTTACGACAATATTTTCTTCTGTGATATAGATAATTCCAAATCTATATTCTTCCATTTTTACATTAGGGTCTTTCTTATAATAATCTTCTAATGGGAATACTCTTACGATTGCAGAATTATCTTCTACAAAGTTGAAGAAAAAAACTTGATTTTTAACATAGTAAGTTGCTTCAGTATAAGACACATTGTAAAAGTTTTTAAGTCTCATAATAATTTCTCCAACCTCTTCTTCAGGTATATAATTACTAAATCTAAGTTCACCAACAACATTTCCAAATATAGCAGGTGTTGGTCTATCTATATAACCTTTATCATAAAGTTCATTACATGGTTTAGCGATTGATTCTCTAAAATTAATATTTTTAACAAAACATTCAGTACCAACTAGTTCAAGTTCAATAGTATCTACATAATTCATTACTAAAGTTGCTTTCTCTTCACGAGTTCTTTTATTCCAAGTTTTAATTCTTTCTTGATATTCTTTTGGATGAATTTTACTATTTAAGAAGGCAACATCTCGAGATACTAATATATCTTTTGCAGAGTAGTTAAACACTTCAAACTTATCTGCATTACTAATTTTTTCTTCTAATGATTTAATTGTATCTTCAATAGTCTTTGCTTTTGCTTTATAATCATCAAGGGTAAAAGCACCATCTACATAAGCAAGTTTAGCTCTTTCTAATCTTTGCTTTTGTACATCAATTTCTTTATATATTTTTTCTCTTGGCTCATCAAAGTTTTTAATTACCATAGGAACAAAGAATTGATTAACGATTGAATCATATTCAGTTAGTTGATCTACAACTTCTTTAAAACCTCTTTCAATTTCAGTTTCTTTAATGTTTAATTTACAGTCTCTACAATAATAATAAAAATATTCATGACCTTTTTTCTTACAAGCTTTACCACCTAAGATTTTTCCACATTTTGGACATAAACATTTTTGCAAGAAGATATAAGTTAAAGTTCTAGAATATGCTCTTGAATTATTTCTTTTTTGATGTTGGCATTCTTCCCACATTTCTTTACCAACTAAAGGTTCAACTACATCAGGGTAGTAAGTTGGTTTATTAGTTCTTTTACCATGAACAAAGTCTCCTTTATATATTTCATTTTCAATAATATGAAAAATTGTATTATCTCCCCAGTTAGTTTTTCCAAGTACTTGTTCTTTATTATAGATATTAGCAATTTTTTGATATGATAATCCATTATGATATAGTTCAAATATTCTAATTGCTATATCTTTTGTTGCCTCATCAGGTACTAACATTTTATTTTCATGCTTATAACCTAATGGAGCTTTGTGTGGAATATGTCTATCTCGTGCATAATAGCACCAACTAGAAATATAGTAGATTTAATTCATTATAAAGGTACTATC
>CANQST010000034.1 GCA_947626595.1 uncultured Bacilli bacterium
TTAATACTAAACAAATAAAGTCTATGTTGGAAAATCAAGAATAGACTTTTCTAAAAATTTCTCATGCGTTTATCCTGGAGGAAAAAAAACTAAATGAGCAAAACTCATTTAGCCTATACCAATATATTAATCAGTTTCAATATGATTAAATAAAATGCCAATATTAACTAGTCCACAAATACCTACTAAAGTATAAATTATTCTAGAAAATAGACTACCCTCGCCAAATATCATTGCGACTAAATCAAAATCTAAAATACCAATAAGTCCCCAGTTAATAGCACCAATAATAGTTATTACTAATAGTATTTTCTGAAGCGTTTCCATATCATCCCTCCTACTATTATAATAACCAACTATAAAAATTTTATACATTAAATAATTCTTCTAACCGAAAGAATATAAGTACCAGAACCATTAATCCAAGAAGAAACATTACTTAATATTACACCTTGTCCCGGATTAGCGGCATGTATCATTAAACCATTTCCTACATATAAAGCAGAATGCGTTACTGTTTGACCATAACCCCAACTTAGAATATCACCAGGTAAAGCATTTTCATAACTTACTGCTACACCATCATAAACCTGTGTTGAAGAACTTCTACTTATATATTTACCAGTCTGACCATAAACATATTGGACAAATCCACTACAGTCAAAACCACTAGGACTATTTCCACCAGCTACGTAAGGACTACCTATTAAAGAATAAGCAATATCAACAAGTGAAGAACTATTACCATTAGCAGGTAAATCATTATAAACTACTGGATCAAATATTTGTAATAAAGGCTCTACTTCAACTTCAAAGCTTTTAGTAGAAATATTATGAGACTTATCAACTGCCACTACATCTACAGTATGACTACCAACCTCATTAATATCAGATGGAATATCAAGCCTATAATAATTAGTCATATCTTCAGTTACCTCTTCGCTATTTTTATACTCAATATTTCCATCAATCATATCAATAACACTACTAATATTATCTAAAAGATTAATATCTTCACCATAAGTAATAGAAATTTTTTCTTCTTTTAGCTCAATGTTAGGTGCCACACTATCAACTACTTTTACTTCGATAGGTATTTCTTTACTGACTGAGTCTTTCACAACCTCTACTACTAGTTCTTGTTTTCCCAAAATATTAGTATTTATACTCTTTTTAATTGAAACAATTTCACCATCTACTTCACTAACTATTTCCTTTAAGTTGTAGTTAGCGCTTCCATATTCAATAGTATTCTTTTTAATCTTAACTTCAATACTTTTATAAGTAACATAATTTTTATAAAGTAAAACTCCTAATAAAGATAAAGTTAATGTTAATACTATCATAAATATTATGACCTTCGAGGGTCCTTTTGCTTTTTTCATTTTATTTTCTCTTCCTCCTCAAACGAAGATGTTTCCTATTATACCATAAATCCCTATTAAAGTCAAATTTTCAACCAGAAAAAAGTAACTTATTAGTTACTTAATTCTAAATTATCATATTCCTTTGTAAGAGTATTTAATTTTTCATTAATCTTCGTTGAAGATGCTTTTTCTAAACTATACCAACCATTTTTAAACATTACTTCATAAACTGTTCTTTGTAAATTAGAAATTTCTAAAAAAGCTCTTTCATAATTTTTATATAACTCTTCATTACTAGCTTCACTCATCGCAATACAATAATTCTTACTCATTTCCTTTAATGTCGTTAGTAAGCAAGTTACATAGTCTTTATCATTTAATGTTATTCCTGTTGGTACCTCTACTTTAGGATTACAAATTTTACCATCAGCCATTACTTTGCACCCCCTTTTTTCAAAATATCTAACACCTCAACAATATTATCTTCAAATAAAGTATTAGCTTCTTCAAATAATTTAGCCAATTCTAAATCACCTACCATCTCCATATCATTATAAGTTTTCTTTAAAGCAACATAATTCCATTGAAAAATATCACTCAAGTAATCCAAATCTTTACCTGTAATAATATCAGTAGGTACTTCTTCCATATTTTTTTTCATATTTTTCCTCCCACTAGTATTATGAACAAATTACTTACATTTAAACATAAATTTTTAAATAAATTTTAGTATAAAAAGCAAAAGAAAAATCATACTATTAATAGGTGATGTAAATGGAAACAGTATATCGTTCTATAGTTATGTTCTTATTTTTATTTATAATTGTAAAAATTCTAGGTAAAAAGCATATTAAAAACTTAACTTTATATGATTATGTTATAAGTATTACTTTAGGCTCTATCGCTGCTGATAGTATTTTATCATTAGAATATCCTTTAACTGATGGTATTATTGCTTTATTAGTATTTGGCCTTTTCGGTTATCTAATATCTCTTCTTTCTTACAATAATCATAAAGTTGAAGAGATAATGGATGGAGAACCAATAGTATTATATAAAAATGATAACTTTAACTACAAGAACTTAGAAGACGCTAAATTTAGTATTGCTAAGTTATTAGAGTTTTGTAGATTAAAAGGATGTTTTGATATAAATGAATTAGACTGTGCCGTTCTTGAACCATCAGGAGATGTATCTATTTTATTGAAAGAAGATAAACAGCCTATTACTAGTAGTGATTTAAATAATGAAAGTAGTAAACAAGCATTAAATTATGAAGTAATAGTCGATGGCATTCTAAATGAAAAAGAACTAAAAAAAGCCAAGCTTAATAAAACATGGCTTAAGAAATTTCTAAAAGAAAATAATTTAAAAATAGAAGATGTTTCTCTATTAGAAATAAATCATAATAGAAAAACCACTCTATTCACAAAAGAAAACTGTAAGTAACTACAGTTTTTATTGTTCCGCAAAACAATTCTTTATATAAAGCTTATTCGCATCCTTTTCAGTTTTTAATTTAAAATTACTTATCGTACCAATAACAGTAATTTCTTTATTTACTTCTAAATCGCTAGGTACCTTACCATCAGCCATTTCACAAACAATATCTAAAGTATATTTATCATCTTCGTCAACATAACCTAAGTTAATTGTCTTATCTTTAGTGTTTATTTTTTGTAAACTAGAAGATACTCTTACAAACTTTTTATAATATCTCTTATAAGTTTTAGAAGCATCTTCAGTAAATTCAATGGCTAAATCTAAATCAGAAACATTTAAAGCCTCTGTATTATAAGGCATAGTCCATAAACCAATCTGTTTATCTCTACGTCCTTGTATTTGATTATATTTAATTACCTTATAACCAAATCCATAATAAACTTTACTTCCCCCATCTTTATAAGTCTTTAGCTTTATAGCAAAAAACGGACCACTATTATATCTCGCAACCGCAACTACATCAACAGTAATCATACACATTATAACTATTAAAGCTATAAAGACGATATTTAGAACTCTAATTATCTTTTGATTTTTATTACTTTTAGGTTCTTCTTCTACATAATCACTATTTAGTTCTTCTTCTATTTCTTTAATATCTTCATCCATTTCCTTATATTCTTCTAATTCTAAATCTTTTTTCTTTTTTCTCATAAATCATAACTCCTTTTTATGGCACATATTATACTATATTTTTTCATTATTGTAAACTTATACTATTAAAATAATAATTATTATCACTATCTTTCTTAAGAGTAACTTGATAATTAACAAAAGTATTATAGCAACTTTCTTCTTCACTATTTAAACAACTACTTGAATAATTAAAATCTAATACCTGTGCTTTATTTTTGTTGCTATAAAGCACTATTCTATCATTAGATAAACTCATATAGGCAACAGCAATATTTATAAGTATCTTATCTTTATCTTTAGAATAACCCTTTATATGATAAATATATTGCTCATCCAAATCATTAAAAGCTCCACAAACTTCAGGATGCTTAGACTTAATAATATAATTATTTCCATTATAGGAAATACTTTTTCCACAAGCATAAGTCTTATCTTCTATTTCAATATCAGAATAACTTGGTCCAAACATCTCTTTTAATTTATTATTAAGTTCTTCCCTAGAAACTTCCTTTTGATAAAGACCATCTACAATATTATTATCATTAAAGAAATCATTATCATAAGAAATATAATAATTAACTAATAAGAATAAAACATAATCTTTAGGAAGAGTATTTATATCATAATTATTATCATATAAAAACCCTAAATAATTACCAGCATCAGCCGTATTTTGATATCTTAATAAATCCCATCTAGCATAATCTTTTTCAATAGTCTTCTTAACAAAAGTCATTTTATAATAAACAAAGAAAGAAATAATCGCTAATAAAATTATAAAGATAGGAATAATAATAAATTTCTTTTTCAATTTATCACCCCTTAAAAATCAAGTAATGTACTATTTTTAATTTTATCATAAATACTATTTATATATTTCATATCTTCATTTAAAAATCTAGTACAACCATGAGATGCCGGAAGACGTGTTTTACTACCACCAGCATGCCAAGGATTAGTTCGACGCGTTGGAGCCGTTAAATAACTTTTATAGATAACTGGTATCCCATTAACAATATTTTTAGGATCAGACAAATTACCATGATCAGCTAAAAACATATTAAAATGAACACCCGTCCTAGCAGAACCATCACTATGAATAATTTGTGCCGCATCTCCAACATTTATATAAAATTGTTTATACAATTTCCACTTACCTTTTTTGCCTTTAAACATATACTCCATACCAGTACCAGCATTAGACCAAAACAAGTACTTAGTACTACTTGAAAAACCAAATTCATTAACAAAATCTTCTACATCTTCTTTAGAATATATATCACTAGCATAATACTTATATGGTGAAACATTACTAGCATCTACTTCAATATAATCTCCATTTACTTTAATAGTATCTCCCAGTAAATAACCATTTGGCGAAGTATTAGGACCAATACCATTAAAAAGACCAGTTGTTCCACTCTTTAACTTAACCTTATTACCTGTCTTAGCACTTTCCCCAGTTACAGTTTTGTTTAACTTAACCCTTGTATAAAGAGTATGAACAACAAGTACTGAAACTTTTTGCTTATTACTACTATCTTTCTTAGAAGTTACTGTTATAGTAGCTTTTCCACCAAATTTACCTTTAACTACCCCTTTAGAAGTAACAGAAGCAATAGCTGGATTACTACTTTCAAACTTATAATTCTTATTATTTAGAGTTTTACCATTACCCTTTAAAACAATTGTATATTTATTAACAGTATTTTTATAATGACCTATTACAATACTATCCTTAGTAATTTTAAAAGATACATCTTTTTCTTTAGTATTACTACTGCTATTACTACTATTATTACTAGTACCAGTACTACTATTACCACTACCAGTAGATGGCTTACTACTAGAACTAGGTGATACTACTGGATTAAGAGTAGACCCTTCTTTTTCTTCTAACTGTTTATAATAAGATATCTTTTCATCAGTAGCATTCTGAATACATTCCATGTAATCAACACCTAAATCACCTAAAACATTCACTATTAAGTTTACTATCATTGGTACAAAGAAAATTAAAGCACAATAGATAATTCTTTTAATAATAATTCCACCTATCTTTTTAATTTCTTCTTGATTACCAGAAACAACACATTTAATGAAATCAATAGTTATTAAAACAATTAAGAAAATAGGAACTATAATACATACTAAACGCAATGCTTTTAATATGAAATTAATTAATTCTAAAACATTACTCTTCTGACAAAAGTCCAGCAATATATACATATTATTCAACTCCTACTATTTATCTATTTTTTCTTTAAATTCCTCTTCTGTCCATATTTCAATACCTAATTCTTTAGCTTTAGTATACTTGCTTCCTGGATTAGCACCCACTATTACAACAGAAGTCTTTTTCGAAACAGACTCACTTGTCTTACCACCTAAATTTTCTATTAACTCTTTAGCTTGGTCTCTAGTATATATCTCTAATGAACCTGTCAAAACAAACGTTTTTCCTGAGAAATCAGCATCCTCTTTTACTTCACTACCTAAATATTTAAAGTTTACGTTTAACTCTCGTAACTTTTCTATTAAATCAATATTTTCTTGTGTATGGAAAAAATTATAAACAGATAAAGCAATTATATCTCCTATATCTGGTATTAAAACTAAATCTTTATTATCAGCACTCATTAAAGCATCCAAGTCTTTATATTTAGCCGCTAGAATTTTAGCTGTCTTTTCTCCAACATGAGGAATTCCTAAAGCAAATACTAATCTTTCTAGAGAGTTTTCTTTACTCTTTTCTATAGCATCCAATAAATTAGAAACAGACTTTTCACCATAACCCTCTAATCTTATTAAATCACGCTCATGATTTTTTAAGTAATATATATCATTTATATTTTTAATAAAACCAAAATTATAGAAATCTTCCATAATTCTATCACCTAAGCCATCTATATTCATAGCGTTTCTAGAGGCAAAGTGAATAAGTTTCTCAATACTACGAGCTGGACAACTATCATTAGGACAAAAATAGTCTACTTGGCCATCTTTTTTAACTAAAGGAGTATGACACATCGGACATTCCTTAATCATGACAAAGTCCTTTTCCTTACCTGTACGACGTTCTTTTTTCACCTCAACAACTTCTGGTATAACATCACCAGCCTTACGAATAGAAACAATATCTCCTATTTTTAAATCTTTATCATTAACATAATCTTCATTATGAAGAGTAGCTCTTGAAATAGTAGAACCCGCAACAATAACTGGGTCTAAAACAGCATTAGGAGTTATTTGACCAGTTCTACCTACTGTAAAGATTATATCATTTAACTTAGTTAAAACTTCAACAGCAGGAAATTTGTAAGCTACTGCCCATTTAGGATACTTAGCTGTATAGCCTAATTTTTGTTGATCTTTTATATCATTAACTTTAATAACAATACCATCTATATCATAAGGAAGACTATCTCTCATAGCAGCTTTTTCTTCAATAAACTGTAATACTTCCTCAATAGAATTAACTAATCTATTATTAGGATTAGTTTTAAAACCAAGCTTTTTTATATAATTTAAAGCCTCTTCATGAGTATTAAGTCCATAATCTAAAGGATTAGGCAAATGATACATGAAAACATCTAGCTTTCTTTTAGCGGCCACACTAGAGTCCAACTGCCTCATTGAACCAGCAGCTGCATTACGACAATTTTGTAAAAGAGGCTCATTATTTTCCTTTCTAATTTCATTAAGTTCCTCTAAAGTAGCCTTATTCATAAATATTTCACCACGTACTTCTATATCAACTGGCTCTTTCAACTTTAAAGGAATAGTCTTAATCGTTTTAGCATTATGAGTAATATCTTCTCCCGTTACTCCATCTCCTCTAGTTGCCGCTCTTACTAATTTTCCTTTCTCATAAAGCAAAGAAACACTCAAACCATCTATTTTTAATTCACAGACGTATTGTGGGTGAACATGCTCCTTTTCAATTCTCTCACCAAACGCTAAAACTTCACTTTCTGAGAAAACATCACTTAAAGACATCATTGGTATTTTATGATTTACTTTGGTAAAACTATCAATAACTTTTCCACCAACTTTATGAGTTGGTGAATCCATTTGTACCCAAAGAGGATGCTCCTCCTCTATTTCTATTAACTCTCTCATATACTTGTCATACTCTTGGTCAGTAATAGTTGGATTATCTAAAGTATAATAGTTATAATCCGCCTCATTTATAATATCTATTAGTTCAAACATTCTCTCTTGCATACATTTCACCTTTTTTATCTTGTTTTTTTGGCATCATCCCACAAATTATTAGGATAAACTCCACTATCAACCAAACTCTTTAAAGCTTTCTTAACCCCATCAGTATCTTCTTTATAAGTTACTCCATACCATGTAGATGTTGTATCTAAAACTTTACAAATAGCATAATTTTCTTTTATAGCGGAAAATAAAACATCTGGTATTAAAAACTCACACTTTTCTAAATTATCTTTATTTATATTTAAAAACTCAGGAAATTTTTCTCTTATAAATTTAAAAATACTAGGAGTAAATAAAAGCATATTCATTGATACTTTAGAATTAGCTTCAACAATGAAACTATCACTACCATTTAAAGGACTAGCTATATAAGAACCATCTTCCTTTACAATGGAACTTTCTGTAATTTTAGTTAGCATTGAATTATGAACTTCACAAACACCTCTTTTAACAGAACCATTTTCTGTAGTTGTATTTTTAACATCATAACCAACTAGGCCATATTCTCCATCTTTAACATTTCTTAAGAAATTGGCCCCAACCATAAAAGCATCTCTTCCATAAAAATCGTCAGCATTTATTATCATAAATGGTTCATGAACATTTCCCTCACAACAAAGAATAGCATGAGCTGTCCCAAGTGGTTTCTTTCTTTCTTCAGGTATTACAAAACCATCTGGTATATTATCATTTTTTTGAAAAGAATATTCTACATCTATATGTGGTTCTACTCTTGAACCAATCGTTTCCTTAAAAATATCATAATTTTCTTCTTTGATTAAAAAAACTATTTTATTAAATCCAGCCTTAATCGCATCATAGACCGAATAATCAATAATAAATTCTCCATTGGGACCCATTGGCTCAATTTGTTTAAGTCCTCCAAAACGACTTCCCATACCAGCCGCTAAAATAACTAAAGTAATATTTTCATTCATAATAAATTATCCCTCCTTCTTTTATACTTTTGACAATTTTTTATGATTTTTCATTAACTTTTTAATACCATGTGGATGCCTAAACGCAACAGTTACTAAACTATCACCTACTTCTAATACCTTACCAGCACCAAATGTTTCATGATAAACATAATCTCCAACTGTATAATCAACATCCTCAGTACGCATAACGTCTTCTTTTGCATCAACTGTTTTCTCTTCTTCACTTGCTACTGTCTCTATCAAATTAGCATCTATTTCATTAATAAAACGACTTACTGGATTTACCTGTTCTTTACCAAAAAGCATTCTTCTTCTAGCATTTACCAAATATAAATCATCCTTAGCTCTAGTAATTGCTACATAACATAGACGTCTTTCTTCTTCTAAATCAGCATTTTCCATTAAAGAATTCATATGTGGAAAAATACCCTCTTCTAAGCCCACAACAAAAACATGGTTAAACTCTAAGCCCTTTACTGAATGAATAGTCATTAAACTTACTCGATTAGGGTCATCCTTATATTCTTCTACATCACTAATTAAACTTATCTCCAATAAGAAATCCTCTAAAGAAATAAGTCCCTCTCTTTCTTCAAAAGTCTTAGTAATAGACTTAAACTCTTCTAAGTTTTCTAATCTAATTTCCGCATCAAGACTCTTTTCACTTTCAAGTTCTGCTTTTAAACCAGAAGCATCAAGTACTTTATCAATTAATTCAGTCAAAGTTAACTCTTCTTTTACTTCTCTTAATCTCTCAATTAACTGTTTAAATTCATTTTCCTTTCCTGAAGAAATAGCTTCATATATACTAACACCCTCACTATCGGCTTTAAAAGTTAAATTTTCAATAGTCTTCAAGCCTATTCCTCTTTTAGGAGTATTGATAACTCTAAGTAAACTAACATTATCTTTTGGATTATGTATTAATCTAAGATAAGCAATTAAATCTTTAATCTCTTTACGTGAATAGAAATAAAAACTACCAATTACTCTATAAGCAATATTATTCTTTAACATTTCTTCTTCTAAAACACGTGATTGAGCATTAGTCCTATAAAGTACTGCAATATCTTTATACTCTACTCCATTATCTATTAATTTATTAATCTCTTCAACTACAAAACGTGCTTCGTCCTTTTCACTTTTACTACGATAATACTTAATCTTATCGCCAACTCCTCTAGATGTCCAAAGCCTCTTATCCTTACGTTGCTTATTATTTTTAATAACCTCATTAGCAGCATCCAAAATCGTACTAGTAGAACGATAATTCTCTTCAAGTAAAATTGTCTTAGCGTTACTATAATCTTTTTCAAAATTTAAAATATTCTTATAATTAGCCCCACGGAAACTATAAATACTTTGACAATCGTCCCCTACACAAGTAATATTTTGATACTTCTTACTAATTAACTTCGTCAAAATATATTGAGCTTCATTAGTATCTTGATACTCATCAATTAAAACATACTTATATAATTCTTGATAATCATAAAGAACATCAGGATACTTTCTAAATAATTCAATAGGTAGTAATAATAAATCATCAAAATCTACCGAATTATTCTTCTTAAGTTTATCTTCATACTTTCTATATACTTCACAAATTACTTTTTCATAATCACTAACCACATATTTTTCATAACTACTAGGTGACATCATTTCATTTTTACAACTACTTATCTTATTTCTAATAGCTCGAGCATTATACATCTTTGGATCAAGCCCCATATCTTTAACAATCCTCTTAACAACTGTTAAAGAATCGTCACTATCCATAATAACAAAATTAGCATCATATCCTAGTAAAGAAAAATTCTCTCTTAAAATCTTCAATCCAAAACTATGAAAAGTTGATACCTGAAGTTTTTTAGCAATATCGCCAACTAATAAATACAATCTATCTTTCATTTCCTTAGCCGCTTTATTAGTAAAAGTAATTGCTAAGATATTAGATGGATAAACACCCTTTTCCTCAATTAAATAAGCTATCTTAGTAGTTAATGTCTTTGTCTTACCAGCTCCAGCACCAGCAATAATTAAAAGTGGTCCATCATTATAAAGTACTGCTTCTTTCTGTTTCTCATTTAAACTGTCTAATTCCATTTTTATACCTACTTCCTAATCTAATTATAACGATTATTTAAAGTTATGTAAAGTGGCTAATTTAAACGAAATGATTTATACATAATCTCATATATAAAATCATTACCACTCACTACTTATCAATTAAAATATTTCTCTTAACAATTATATTATAAAACAAATGTTTTTATCTTGTCAATAGAACAAAGTAGTTTTTTTTATACCTATTTTCCCAAAAGAAAAACAGGTATTACCTGCCTTTACTTAAATATATTTAACTGTATCTTTATCCATCTCTTCTTCTAAAAGACCTAACTTTAAAAGTGCTACTTCCAACTCCTCGTCTGATAATGAAGAAACATAATCTTCTGTAACTTTAGCATTAGAATACTTTCTAATAATAGCATTATAGCTATTTTCTTGATAAATATTACTTGAAGTAGTTGATACATATGGTAAAAGTGTTGTTAAAGCATTCTTCTTATTAACTGTACCATCTTCATTTAAAGCAAAATTAGTTGAACCAGTTGCTGTTAAAGTAGGCATCATAGAAGTAGTTGTATCAAATATACTCATATTTTCATCCCTTTCTGTCTTTCCAACATATTATTAGTAGAAATTTGTCTCTTAATTAATTTCTTTAACTGTTCTAATTGTTCCTTATTTTCTATCTTCGCAATTATATCTTCTATCTTAGGAACATCTTCTTCTTTTCTTTTAGTATCAGCAATCAACTCATTAATAGCTTCATACTTTTCACTATCACTTTGAAGTTTTCTTAGCTGCATCTTTTCTAATCTTTCTTTATCTTCATTTATACGATAAATATTATGATTTTGAATATTAACACATTGAAAATTAATAAAAGCACTAAAAAGTTCAAGTGGTATCAATACTAAAAAGCTATTTATTCCCACAAAAGATAAAGTAACTAGCCCCATAATTACCATAGCATTTTTCTTTAAACCCTTCTTATGAATACTTTTATTCCACTCTAGATAATTAAGCATTTCCAAAGGTCTATTAGGGTTCATATGATAATTTCTATTTTCTTCACGCCAATATTCCTTATGAACTAGTTCCTTTTGTAAATTAGCCCTTTCAATTACCTTAGTTCTCTCATAAGTAGAATGTAATTTCTTAAGCTGATTATTCTTATTTCTATCAATAAACTTATCACAATACTTTAAGTAATTAGGAAAAACTTTCTTCAAAGCCTTAAACTTTAACTTTTCAACAGTAAAAACTACTCTTTTAAACTTATCAGCACCCAACTTTTCCGTTAAAAGTATTTTATCACTATTAGTTAACTCTCCATCTATAAATCTACCAAGTACTGGATGCTTTGCCTTAATTCTTTTAAAAAAAGGGCTTTTATCTAACTTCACTATAACCCCCTCTTTCCTTAATGGCACATATTATATCATATTTATAAGTTTTTTTCAAGAAAAAAAGCAGTCCCCTACTTTCTCTTAATAAATATTTTCCTATTATTTAGTTCATTTTCTTTTCTATTTATAATTTCTAAAGAATTATTTAATTCCTCATTAGATAAAGACTCCATATAAGTATTGGCAAGATAAGTATTTTTATATTCTTCTTTAGGAGCACAGCCCAATAAAGACGTTAAAGTTGCCGCTACTGTTAATGTATCATTAAAATCCTCATCATCACAAAGCGTTGTCGTTGTAGTAGTCAATGTCGCAATATCACTCTTACTTAATACCATAATTTCCTCCCTTAAAAACTATTTTTGTTAAATATAATCCTTGAGCTGGAGCTGTCTTTCCCATTTTTGTTCGATCTTTACTATTTAAAATTTTTTCCACCATATCTGGGGAAATCTTTTCTTCACCAACTCTTATCAACAACCCCACCATATTTCTAACCTGATAGCGTAAAAATCCATCACCTACAAAATGAAATTTTATAATATTATTTTTCTTAGTAACTGTCGCCTTTTTTATCGTTCTGATACAATTATTCTTATCCTTATTTTCAGTTACAAAAGCTCTAAAATCATGTTTACCAATAAAATACTTTATCCCCTCTTGCATCTTTAAAATATTTAAATCATGATTATACTGAAAAACATAATTACGCATCAAAGGATTATACTCTCCTATATTTAAATAATAATCATATTCTTTTTCTAAAACATCATATCTAGCATGAAAATTATCACTTACTTCTTTTACATCTATTACATATATATCACTAGGTAAATTACTATTCATAGCTCTTTTCAATCCCTTTTCATTTATTGAAACATCCATATCAACATGAGCATACTGTGCCAAAGCATGAACCTTCTTATCAGTCCTACCTGTTGCGCAAAGGCTAGTCTTTTTACCATTATTTATTTTACTCAAAGCATCTTCCATTTTTTCTTCAATAGTTTCCTTATTAGGTTGTCTTTGAAAACCATAATAATTGCTACCATCATAACTAAATTTAATTAAAAAACGCATAATTTCTCCCTTCTAGACATGTTTATAAATATCTTTTATAATATCCCTTATATCATTATGATAATCTATCTTTACCCCTTTTTCTCTAACCAATGAAGTAAACTCTACTATTGGAGGTATATCTACTTTATTCTTTTTCAATAAATCTACATCCTTCAAAACATCACTACACTTACCACTTATTAATACCCCCTTATCATTTAAAACAATTACCTCATCTACATACTTATAAAACATATCTGTATCATTACTTATAAAAATAATAGTCTTTTGATACTTATCTGATATCTTAGTAAGAATTTTCATAATCTTCTTTTCATTTAATAAATCTATTCCTAAAAAAGGCTCATCCATTATCAAAACAGTAGGATTTACTAGTAAAATACTTCCTAGTAATAAATGTTTTACCTCTAAAGTAGATAACTTCCCAATCGTTCTATCTAATAACTTAGTACTTAAACCAACTATCTTTAAAGCATCCTTTATCTTTTTATAAGTATCAGTAAAAACTAAATTCCTTAAACTTATTTGTTGATATAAATACTCTTCTACAGTTAAATGATAAAAAGATTTATCTATATCTCTAGGAATAAAGCCAATTCTCTTTCTAAAAACATTAATATTATCTTTAGTTAACTTATTATCATTTATAATAAATGTTCCCTTAGAAAAAGTTCTTAAAGATAAAATATCTCCCAAAACATCCTTAGTAGAACCAGTTATACCTATCAATTTATTGCCCCTAATAGTTAAATTTATCTTAGTATTCAAAAAAGAATAGTCTTTTAATATTATTTCCATAGTTTATCAACCATCCTTTTCATATCAAGTATTACTGTATCAACTAATTCATAATCTTTTAATTTTACCGATAAATCAACCATAAAAGGTATCTCTAAACCTATCTTATTTAAAAGATTATCTTTTTCTAATACTAAAGTAGGACTACCCTCTAAATAAACATTACCATCATTAATAATATATAAATAATCAGTGCAAAGAGCTTCCTCTAAATTACTAGTAGTAATTATTATAGTTAAATCTTTTTTCTCTTGATACTTCTTTAAAACACTAATTATCTTTAAAAATTCTTCCTTAGAAAAATAAATACCAATATTATCAAGTAAAAGAACTTTTATATCACTAAGTAGTAACAATAATAGCTTTATCTTAATTAAAATAGATTTATCTAACACCTTAAAAGATATATTCTTATACTTACCTAAATTAAAACTTTTAAGTAAATAATTATATTCTTCTTTTTTACTCTTAGTAAGAATAGACAATACTTCTTCTTCTAAAGTATCATATAAAAAAACTATATCATTAAGAATTTCTCCTACTTCTTTAAAATAATTATCTAAATGTTCCTCTTGTAAAATATTACCATTATAAAATAATGTGTTTTTTCTATAAATTTTTCCACTTAAAATTCTTATTAATAACGTCTTACCACAATTATTAGGACCTGAGATAGATATAATTTTTTTACGAGGAAAAGAAATATTAAAATTATGATAAATATCATTATAACATAAATTATTTATTCTAATTATCTCTTCCATATACTCATCCCTAATCAAATATGGTAGTGTGCATAGTTTTTATGCAAACTACCCATTTTTTCTTTATTTATTAATATTTTTCTATACTTTTTTCAAT
>CANQST010000035.1 GCA_947626595.1 uncultured Bacilli bacterium
TTTATACAATTCTTCTTTTTTATTTAAATAGTAATTATAAACAAAACGACTACTACCAATAAACTTATTAATAAGTATCATTTGTTCTTCACTAGGATAAAGTCTAAACCTATAAGCTTTATTAATAACCATATTTTATCCCTCCTGACAATTATATTATAAAACAAATGTTTTTTGATTGTCAATCGAACAAAGTAATATTTTTTATACCTTACTAAAATCATACCTTAAGAGATAAATTTACTTACTTTACCGAGTAAATTCCTTATAAATAAAAAAATATGATAATACCTATGATAAAACTTTAATTAATAATAAATTTACTTGGATTAGTGAAGCATATGGTATTAAAGAAGAAGCCAATACTCTAACAATAACAGAAAATGAAGATAATTATATTATTCATTTTACTCAAAATCCCAAACGACCATCGCGTATTTGCCCTGTATGCTTTTGTCTTAGTGGCAGTAAAAATGATAAAATAGTTTACAGCTTTTGTATGCACTTTTTAAATTATAAAGAAGATGCTAAAACACTAGTAAAAAAGCTTTAACTTGTATGAATTTGCTTTCTATGATACAATTTAGTAGAAGGTGAGGAGTATGAATGATATTAATTTTTGTACCAATAACAATGTTTTAAAAATTCTTCATACTGTATTAAAGTTCCTTGATTTAGTATGCTTAATTGTTCCCATAGTTTTAATCGTTTTTATTATAATAGATGTTTGTAAAAATGTTGTATCAGGAGATAGTGAAGAACAAAAGAAAAATCTTGGTATTGCCATGAAAAGAATTTTTTACTGTGTCCTTGTCTTTTTTGTCCCCTTAATCGTTAATATTATTTGTAGTACATTAGGAGACTTAGGCGTTGACTATGCTTTATGTATTGAAAACGCTAGAGCCTATCAAGAAAGTAATACTCCAAATGGTAACTTTAGTCCTTATGTGCCAGGCAATAATACGCCTACGCAAAATAACTCTTTCTCTTCCAACACTTCTTCCAGTACCTCTTCTTCCTCTTCGTCTTCAACTACATCTAATAAAAAGAGTGAAGTCACTAAAATTACCCTTAATAAAACTAGAGCTACCGTAGGTGCCACCAGCAATATAGTAAGTAGAGGTAAGACTTATAAAAACAACTATGTTAAATTAGAAGTTACTAATGTATACCCATCAACTGCTAAAAATAAAAAAGTAAAATGGAGTGTCGTTGAAGGAAGCGACAATGTCAAAGTAAATCAAAAAGGCGAAGTAAGAGCTCGTAATGGAGGTTCAGCTACCGTAAGAGCAACTTCCGTTGATAACCCCAATGTCTATGCCGATTGTAAAATTAATATTGCCCATCCTGTTTATGAAAATGTCAAAATAACAAGTAAAGTTACCGTCACTGGAAAATATGATAAGAAAAAATATACTTTAAAGAAAAATACTAAAGTAGAACTTTTAGGTAGTCTTAAAGGTAAAAGAAGAAACTATGATAATTTGACTTTTAAAATTCGCTTAAAAAATGGCTCAATTGCTACTATTCAAGGTAAATATTTAAAATTCCATAGTTATCATATTTATGATGGCTATAAAAATAGTGACTATGAAGATTACATCAATAATAATGGTTTTACCAGTAAAACAAATTATATAATATGGGTTCAACAAGGAACTCAACGTTTCTTACTCTTCAAGAAGAAAAATAAAAGCTGGAAATTAGTTGAGAATTTTAAAACATCAACCGGTGACGAAGAGGGAAAAAATACTGGGGATAAAGGTGGAAGTACCACTGTTAAATTCAACCTCCAAGTTCGCTCTTTCCAAACAGTTGAAGGCAGTCTCAATGGTCGAATGATTTTAGTTGAATATGAAGATACTGGCATCTACTTTGGAAATACCATTCATACGGGTTCATTACCTAAAAATATATCTGGCGGTAATCCTAGTGAAAATGAGCCATCATCCCATGGCTGCCCACATCTATCTTCTAGTTTTAGAGATAAATTATACAGTAAATATAATGGTGGTTTCAGCAACAACTTAGTAGGATCAAAAGTAATTTACTATTAGAGGTGTCTTTATGAAAAAGTTTAATATTATTAGCTATGCAATAAGCATTATTTATGGTCTATTTACCTTCAACTATATTTATAATCACAATGAATACTTTGAAGAAAGTCTTCCTAAAATAATGCTTACTGGAGGAATACTCTTCGCTATATTCTTAATTATTACTTTTCTAGTTTTAAAGTATATTATAAAGCTTCCTAAATGGCCTAAGAAATTTTCTCTACTTTCTCTAAGTAGTTTCCTATCTTTTACCATTTATTCTTTATATACAATTTTTTCTAATAGTTCTTCATTAGTAATAATGTTCTCATTTGGTATAGAGTTTGTTCTTTGTGCTCTTGCCCCAGCTTTGCTTTTATACAGCATACTTTTATTCACAACAAATTAAAGGAGTAGTCTATGAAAAAAACAAAAAAAGTACTAAACTTAATTAATTATAATTTAAAATCTCTAGTAGCTTTTGAAGCTATTTATAAAATCCTATCATTTACTATATTTATGCCTTTATTCTTAAATATCTTTAAACTAATAACTAAACTAACAGGATATAACTATCTAACAATAGAAAATTTCCTTTCTTTTCTTATAAATCCTGTAACTATTGTTTTATTAATAATTCTTCTATTCCTAATGATGACCTTTACCTTCTTTGATATTTCAACCATAATAATTATCCTAGATGCATCTACTCAAAAGAAAAAAATAACAGTAAAAGACGCAACTATATTATCAATAAAAAAATGTAAAAATGTTTTTCATTTAAAAAATATCTTCTTAGTATTCCTAGTCTTATTCTTAATACCTTTTTTAAATATAGGAGTATCTTCTAGTTTAATTGCCACTATTAAAATACCAGAGTTTATCATTGACTATATCATTAAAAATAACTTACTATTTACCTTAGTAATAGTTATTTACTTCTTCTTATTAAGCTTATTACTTAAATCTATTTATTCTTTTCACTACTATATTTTAGAAGATAATAGCTTTTCTAAAGCCTTAAAAAATAGTAAAGAATTAAGTAAAAAATGTCATATTAAAGATTTAATTACCCTAGTAATTGTTCAATTATGTATCGTTATCCTATACTTTATTTTTCTAGTATTAGGAATATTATTAATAGTACTACTTAGTAAAATATTTGAAAATGTTATTATAAAAACTCTAAGTACTACCATTATCTGGGTCTTTATTGCTTTTACATTTATTGTTTTTCTTCTACTCGCAACTCCTATAAGTTACGCTACTATAAGTGTCTTATACTATTATCATAAGGATAAAAAGAAAGAAAAGATTACTCATATTAATATAGTTAATAGTAAAAGTAAAGAGCATAAGTACTTTAAAAGAATAATGTTTGTAGTTAGTATCATTTTTATTATCTGTGCTTTCTTCTTTACCTATGGCTTATATAAAGGTAAATATAACTTAAACATTGAAATGACAAGAACTCTAGAAGTAACTGCTCATAGAGGAGCATCAGCTTTTTATCCAGAAAATACTATGAGTGCTTTTAAAGGCGCTAAGAAATTAGGAGCTGATTGGATTGAACTAGATGTCCAAGAAACAAAAGACCAAAAAGTTATCGTTATCCATGATACTAATTTTAAAAGAACAACTAATGTAAATAAGAATACTTGGGAAGTTAATTATAATGAAGTAGAAAAGTTAGATGCTGGTAGTTTCTTTGATAAGAAATATAAAAATGAAAAAATACCATTATTAGAAGAGGTAGTAAAATACGCTAAAGATAATAATATAAAATTAAATATAGAAATAAAACCAACTGGTCATGAAAAAGCTTTAGAAAAAGAAACAGTTGATATCATTAAGAAAAATAATTTTCAAGATAGTTGTGTTATTACTTCTCAAGTATATGATGTCTTAAAGAAAGTTAAAAAGTATGATAAAACAGTAAAAACAGTCTATGTAATGAGTTTAGCTTATGGAGATATAACTTCCTTAAAAGCTGCTGATAACTTTAGTATTGAAGCTATGAGTATTAATAGAACACTAGTTAAAAGAGTTCATAAAGAAGGAAAAGAGCTTTATGCTTGGACTGTTAATACTAAAGATAGTATCAGAAATATGATTGATTTAAATGTTGATAATATAATTACTGATGATATATCTTTAGCCAAAGAAGTAATTTACTCCAGTAAAAGTAGTAATATAATAAATGAATATATCAAAGTAGTAGATAAGCTCTTTTAACAAATATTTCTCCTAGGCATAAATTACTACTGGAGGTATATAAAATGAATTTTGATTATGTCTATGGAAATGATGCTTATAAATACTATGGGAAAGTAGGTATTAAAAGCACTAAATACAATATTCTAGCCCCTGAACAGTCTCAAGATAGACAACCTGGTATGGAATATTTAATGAAACCAAGACCTATATTTGATAATCCAAATTACATAGGAAGTGGTAAACTAAAAGATAAAGTAATCATTGTAACAGGTGGGGATAGTGGCTTAGGAAGAGCTGCTTGTATTGCTTTTGTGAAAGAAGGAGCTAAAGTAGTAATAGTATATTATAATGAAGACCAAGATGCTTTAGAAACTAAAGATTATATTGAATGTATGAATGGAAAGTGCTTATTATTAAGAGGTGATATTAGCAATAATAATTTCTGTAAAGAAATTGTTAAAAAGACTATAGAAGAATTTGGTAAGATAGATGTTTTAGTAAACAATGCTGGAGTTCAGTATCAACAAGACGAATTAACTAGTATTAGTAATGAACAGTTTGATAGAACTATGAAAGTAAATGTATATGGTATGTTTTATTTAACTAAAGAAGTTCTACCTTTCTTAAAATCAGGCTCTTCCATTATTAACTTAACATCAGTAACAGCTTTCTTTGGAAATCCACAATTAATTGACTATGTTACAACTAAAGCCGCTATTGTTGGCTTTACTAGAGCCTTAGCTAGGAATTTAGCAACTAAAAATATTAAAGTAAATGCCATTGCCCCTGGTTTTTTCTGGAGCCCTCTTCAACCAGCTTGTTGGCAGAAAGAAAAAATCCCATCACTAGGCTCAGACGCCGCTATGGGAAGAGGCGCTATGCCATATGAACTAGCTCCCACCTTTGTCTTTTTAGCGTCCAATGACTCTAGTTATATGACTGGTCAAGTAATTCATGTTAATGGCGGCCAAGTAATGGCATAATAAGTATTAAATGAAAATAGTAATTTATTAAATGAACAAGTATAAAGAATACAAACAATTAGGAGCATACGCTTTAATATTAAAAGAAGAAAAAATCTTATTAATTAAAAAATTCGGTGGACCATATGATAGTAAATTAGATTTACCTGGTGGTACAATAGAATTTTTTGAAAGACCAGAAGAGGCCTTATTACTAGAAGAAGTTGGTATTAAAATAGAGTAGGTTGAGTTTACTCAATGAATGCGCTTTCAGCACCATACCAAGCCATGTAATTCATTACATGGTTGTTGACAAAAAAAGCAAAAATGGGCTGTTAATCATTAGTTAAAATTATACCGATTTATAATATAGATAACAAACAAAGGTGAACTTTGTTTGTTGGAGTATTTTAAATTATGAAATCTAAAAAGCAAGGGTCAAGATAAACTCGCTTTGCTCGCCCTTGCTTTTGATCTTTCATTTCTTTCTCTTAAAACTTGTTCAAGATAAACTTAATGGTTTAAACAACTATTCTTTATTATGCATATATAAAAAATCTCCTTTCCAAAGAGATATTATATACTATAAGCTCAGGTATAAATTTAACTAATGATAAGGTATAATTTTAAAAAAGGATTAACAAAAGCAAAAATGGGCTTGACTACTTGGCCATTTAGTGCTAAAATTATAAGTGCTTTAGAGAAAATGGCTAAGTAGCATGCGCTCGTAGCTCAGTTGGATAGAGTGTTTGGCTACGAACCAAAAGGTCAGGGGTTCGAATCCCTTCGGGCGCACCATTTATCGGGAAGTGGCTCAACTTGGTAGAGCACGTGGTTTGGGACCATGAGGTTGCAGGTTCAAATCCTGTCTTCTCGACCATGAAATTTAACCTTTTATAAGGTCTTATATAAACTCTGAATTCCTTAGGAACCAGAGATTTTTTTATTTATAAGGAATTTAAATATGTTGTAGATAATAGTAAATATGTAAAAATTAATTATCAAAAGGTCTTAGACTTTACAAATAATTTAGAAATTTATAAATGTAAACATTGGTTTAAAGAAATAAATTTAAAACTAAGGGAAGAACAATTAGTATTATTAGCTTTTATTATCGAATGTATGAATTTTTGCTTCTGGCAAAAACCTAAATGGAAAATAGAGTATAATAATGAACTAATGAGTGGCTCTAACGCCTTATTCTATTCAATAATAAAAGAAACAGAAACAAATCCTAACTTTTTAAAAATAGACTATCTATATAATTTATCAAAAGAAGATTTTTCTAATATATTTAAAGCTAAAGAAGGAGAAATTTCCTTACTTGAAGAAAGATACAATAGTTTTAAAGAAACAGTATCTTATATTTACAATAATAAAAATTTCTATAATGAACTATATAGTAAAAAAAACAGATATAGAAATTCTAAATTATATTACCAATAATCTTTCAAACTTTAATGATAAAAGTACTTATAAAGGAAAAACTATTCATTTTAATAAGAGAGCAACATTATTAACTAATGATTTATTCTATTTATCTAAGAAGATAAACCATAATATTAAAAATGTTAATAATCTATTTGGCTGTGCTGATTATGGAATTCCTAGAACATTTAGAGATTATGGAATATTAGAATATAACGAAGAATTAAAAAACTTAGTAGATAATGAAAAAGAAATATTACATGATAGTGAAATGGAAATAGAAATAAGAGCTAATATGTTATATGTTATTGAATTAATAAGAAAAGAATTAGAAAAAAGAAATATAATAATTAGTTCTATAGAATTAGATAACCTAATTTGGTTAATGGGCAAAAAAAATAAAAAGAGTATAGCACATCATACAGTTACTATCTTTTACTAGTATCTGTTTGAGTAAATACTCTTTTTTATTTGTCTTCTTTCCTATCAGTAATTATAATATCAAAATTATTAATTCTGCATAGTTCTAATAAATCTTTAAACTTATAATTATTTCTTCCTATTTCATTATCTTGAGACCAGTCTTTGGATTTGTCTATATCTTTCGCAAACTGTTTATGTGTTTTACCTGATGCTTGACGTATAAATTTGTAAATATCTTTCTCATCAAAATCATTGGCTCTTATTCGCATTAAAATCACTCCATGGCATATATATTCAATTCTAAATATACCTATAATTTTATATTTTTTTCAATAAACGTGTTGACGGCACAGTTTTATTTTGATATTATTATTTTAGATAAGATGTGTTAACAACACGTTCAATAAAATTGAATTTTTATATTTTACAACGGCACATCTTCTATCGTTAGGAGGCATACTCACATATGAATAAGAAAATTAATTTTATTTGTATCTTATCAATTATATTATTAATATCAGTAATGACTATAGGCTATTCTGTTTTAAATAAGGAATTAAGTATAACAGGTGAAGTTAATTATAGACCACAAGGAGATATGAGAATTACTAATGTTAAACAAGAAGATATTAATAATGCTACTATAGAGTATTTTGATTTTTCTAAAAAAGAAATTAAATTAGCTTATAGAAGTACTGGGAGTGCTTTTCTAAAGTTTACAGTAGAAGTAACTAATTATAGTAATATAGAGATGGGTATTTTAAAGATTGATGGATTAGATGGTGGTGTAGTAGAAGGTTATACTTTGGGAACAAAACTAGTAGGAGAAGATAATAATAGTAAAGCTGGTATGACTAAAGAATTTACGATTACTTATAATTCAAGCAATGTTGAGACAAAAAGCTTATTATTAAAGTTTGATTTTGAAGAGGTTTTTACTATTAGTTATGAAGGGTTTGATGATACTAGTAATTTCAAAAAAGAAATATTAAGAAATGATAAATTAATTCAAAACTTAGGGAATAATCCTCCTAAGAAAATAGAAGTTACTATGGATGATAAAGTAATAACACCTAATTATAGTAATGGAACATTAACTATAAATCAAGTTACAGGTAATATAAAAGTAAAATCTTTATTTTATGACGATAGTGGAGCCAATGCACCAGTACTTAGTGATGGAATGATACCAGTATATTATGACGAAAATGATAAAGAATGGAAGAAAGCAGATAGGTACAATAGAAATAATAACTGGTGTGATTATAACAATCAGAAGTGGTGTAATGCAGTTACAGTTGCCCAAACATGGGTTAAAGATTTATCTGGTAATAACAATAATGGTAAAATTGTTGGGCCAGTTATAGAAAATGGAGAAGCTTATTTTGATGGCATTGACGATTATATAGATCTTGGCTTTAAAAATTATGACTTTAATAATCAAATAGCATTTGTTTTAAGATTTAAATTTAATGAAATTCCGACTAAGTATTGCGAGTTATTTGGAAACTGGGAGAGTGCTGGCGGAGGAATTGCGTATACTACTGATAATCGATTTGCGTTTACTTTATATAATGATTTACTAGACCAATATGAAGGGGTAACGTTTCCCTATACTGTTGAAAAGAATAAATACTATACTATAGTTGCGACTTATAATGGTCAAAGCCTTAACATGTATATTAATGGACAAAGTGTGAATTGGAATGTTATTATGAATATAAGACCATCAGAATTTCCAATTTTCATAGGTGGTAATCCAAACGATGGATTTATAGGTAATCCATCAAATATCACAGTTAGTGAGGCAATGATTTTCAATGTTGACTTAAGTGAACAAGAAATAAGGCAGCACTATATTGATAAAGTTACTTTAGGAGAAACAAAACCACTAATTTATTATGATTTTGAAGAAACTAATAGAGAAGTTTACAAAAATGATAAAATTGGTACAACAATACCAATGGAAGAAATAAATACAATGTGGGTATGGATACCAAGATATAGTTACACTATAAAGAGTGAAGATGGAACTAATTATTATGGAAAGAAAGAAACAGGTAGGATGGATATGCCATCCCAAGCTTTACCAGGAGAAATAGATGTTAAGTTTATTCCAGTAAGTGAAAATGATAGTGAAGGATCAGCTCAATATACAGGTAATGATCCAAATGGATGGTTCACACCACCAGGTTTTACTTTTGGAGACAAAGATTTATCTGGAATATGGATGGGAAAGTTTGAAGCAAGTCATATAGAAAATTGTGTTGGACAAAACCATGATACAAATACAGGATGTGATTTAGAGAATTTAAAAGTGCAAATAAAGCCACAAGTATCAACATGGGTATTTATTAGAGTATCAACATTAGAATTAATTTCTATGAATATGACAAAGTCTAAAAATATCTATGGTTTTGATAATACATATGATAGTCATGCTTCTAGTAATACGGAATGGGCTCTTATATCTTATCTCACACAAAGTAAATATGGAAAGTATGGAAATACTTTATATTCAGGAGAAAATAAACAAGTTTATATGAACAATTTTTCAGGACGTATGACTGGATGCTCTTCAGGCAAAGCTACTACTGAATATTCATATAGCTGTTTATATAAATACAATGATTTAACTAATAATGGAACTGGAACTGGTTATGCAGGAGCTGGTGCAAGTTCTACAGGAAATGTTTATGGAATTTATGATATATCAGGAGAAACATGGGAATATGTAATGGGGGTATTTAATAAATTATCGGGTAATACAAGTATATTAAATTCTGGTTATAGTGGTAAAATTACAGACGGAAGCTCTCTAACTGGAAGAAATTGGCCAGAAGAAAAATATTATAATGTTTATACATCTTCTAATTATAATATTGCTTGTAGTGACAAGGTATGCAAAGGACATGCTTTAAGTGAGACAGCTGGATGGTACAATGATAGCACTTCCTTTATCAATGAAAGCCAGCCATGGCTTTTGCGTGGAGCTGGTTATGGAGATAAAGAAAGCGCTGGTGTTTTTTTCTTTCATCATTGGGAAGGTCATGCTAATGAAGGGATTACTTTTCGTGTTGTTTTAACTCCAAACAATTAATAGAAAATAAAGAGCAATTTTTTAGCTCTTTTCTTTTTAAAATAATGACCAATTAAAAATTGCCGATAAAAGCAAATAAAAAGTTAAAACCAATCCAATAGATATAATTACTTTTGAGACATTCCTATCATTTAAATTTACAACTACATCTTTATTTTTATCAACTTTTTTCTTAGTAATTTTAAAGTACAAAGGATTAGCAATCACTATATAGAAAAATCTTGAAATTAAGAAAGTAATTATTCTAGTAATTAAAGTAAAATCTAAGAAAAATGACCCTGCTCCTAGTGAGATAAATGTATTTAAAAAAGTAGTCGCAATTATTTTAGACTTCATAATTATAAATAAGTCAATTACTGATAACACCGTCCCTAAGATAAAGTGATTATGATAACTAAAGTATAATGGCCCTAAGAAAAAGACCGTTTTAATATTTTCATTATAGATTGAAATATTATAGTCATTACCCATATATTTTTCTAATTTAGATGCTTCTATCTTTTTCTTTGTATCAATAATATTTCCATTAAGCATATAACCACAATGAACACAAAAGTCATACTTCATTCTTTTACCACACCTAGGACATTTCATATCATCACCAACTTTATATAAATTATAACTTATTTATCTTTAAATATAAAGAACCTATTAAAACTAAAGAGAATTTTTCTCAACTTGACAAGTAAAAAACAAATGTATTATAATTAGTTTGAGTGATGAAGGAAGTAATTATATGGAACTAATTAAAGTAGGAGAAAATACTTATTATATTAAAAATCCTGTTAATATTGGTGTATATAAAATAAATGAGGAAGAAGTATACTTAATAGATACAGGAAATGATGCTGATAGTGGTAAGAAAATACTAAAAATAATGCAAGAAAATAACTTCAAAGTAAAAGGTATTATTAATACTCACTCTCATGCTGATCATTGTGGTGGTAATAAAGTTATTCAAGATAGAGAAAATTCTTCTATTTATTCTTATGGTATAGAAAAATACTTTATTAAAAATCCTATTTTAGAACCAGCTTTTCTATATGGCAGTTATCCTTTTAAAAACTTACAAAATAAATTTCTAATGGCTAAAGAAAGTAAAGTCGAAGATATTTCCTTAGTTAAAGATTTAGAATACTTTCCTTTAAAGGGTCACTCCTTTGACATGATAGGAATTAAAACGAAAGATGATGTATACTTTCTAGGAGATGCCTTAGTAGGTAAAGAACAAATTGATAAATATAGCTTATTTTATCTAGTAAATGTAGAAGATTATTTGAATACTTTAAACTATTTAGAAACTCTTAAAGGAAAACTATTTATATGCTCTCACATTGAAGCTACATCTGATATAAGAAACTTAATAAAAATAAATAGAGAAAAAATAGAAGAGATACTTGCTTTAGTATGTGACTACTGTAGTAACAATATTACTTTTGAAGATTTACTACAACAAATTTTTACTCATTATAACTTAACTATGAATACTAATCAATATGTTTTATTATCAAGTACTCTTAAAGCTTATTTAACTTATTTAATTGATAAAAAGATTATTGACTATACTTTTATTGATAACAAAATGTATTACTATAAAGTCTAGGTGATTATATGTTTAATTTATTTGAAGAAGAAGAAACTGAAGAAAAAGGATATATCCCTTTAGCTGAAAAGATGCGTCCTAAAAACTTAGAAGATTTTTTTGGTCAAGTTGATATTGTAGGAGAAAATTCTCCTATTAGAAAGATGCTTGATACTGATAATATATCTTCTATGATTTTTTATGGCCCTCCAGGAGTAGGCAAGACAACTTTAGCAAAAATAATTGCTCATAAAACTAATTCTCAGTTCTTAGAGTTAAGTGCCGTAACAGCGGGTGTTAAAGATATAAAAGAATTTATAGAGATAGGAAAATATAATAAGAAAAATGGTAAAAAGACAATTGTTTTTGTAGACGAAATCCATCGTTTTAATAAAATGCAACAAGATGCCTTCTTACCTCATGTAGAAAATGGTAATATTATTTTGATTGGTGCTACTACGGAAAATCCTTCTTTTGAAGTTAATTCTGCTTTACTTTCTAGATGCAAAGTTTATGTCTTAAAAAGTCTAACTAATGAAGAAATAATTAAAATATTAAAAAGAGCTATAAATGAAAATGTTTCTATAAGTGAAGATTGCTTTGATATTATTGCGGGTATTAGTAATGGTGATGCAAGAGTTGCCCTAAATACTTTAGAGAGTTTAATTAATATTGCACCTGTTAAAAAAAATAAGATAGTAATTACTAAGAAAACTCTTGAAGAATTACTTCAAAGTAAAACTTTTTTGTATGATAAAAAAGGAGAGGAACATTACAATTTAATTTCCGCTTTACATAAGTCTATGCGTAATAGTGATGTTGATGCTGCTTTATATTACTTAGCACGTATGCTTGAAGCCGGTGAAGAACCTTTATATGTTGCGAGAAGACTTATCCGTTTTGCATCAGAAGATATAGGTATGGCTAATGCTAATGCTATGACGCAAGCTGTTGCGGCTTATCAAGCAGCTCATTATATTGGTATGCCTGAAGCTAGTGTCAATTTAGCGCAAGCCGTTGTTTATCTAAGTTTATCTCCTAAATCTAATGCTATATATAAAGCTTATTCTAAAGCAGCAAGTGATGCGATAAGAACAGCCAAAGAAAAAGTACCACTTCATTTGCGAAATGCAACAACTAAGTTAGATAGTGAGATGGGTTATGGTAAAGGCTATCAATATGCTCATGATTATGAAGAAAAAATAACTAATATGGTATGTTTACCAGAAAGCCTAAAAAATAGTAAATATTATTACCCAACAACTAGTGGTAATGAAAAAAATATTAAAGAAATAATGGCAAAAATAGAAAGAATAAAGAAAGCGTGATTTTATGGAAAAGAAAAAAGTAGTTATTGGTATGTCTGGAGGCGTGGACTCCAGTGTTGCCGCCATTGTATTACAAAAACAAGGTTATGAAGTAATTGGTCTTTTTATGCGTAATTGGGACTCTTTAGCTGATGGTGAATTAGATGGTGCACCTACTACTAGTCAAGGTATCTGTCCACAAGAAGTTGATTATAACGATGCCAAAGCTGTTTGTGATAAGCTAGGAATACCCCTATATCGTAAAGATTTTATTAAAGAATATTGGGATTATGTCTTTACTTATTTCCTAGATGAGCTAAAAAAAGGAAGAACTCCTAATCCTGATATTATGTGTAACAAGTATATTAAATTTGATATGTTTGTTCAAGAAGCCTTAAAATTAGGAGCTGACTATATCGCTACTGGTCATTATGCTAGATTAGAAAATGGTAAACTCTTAAAAGCTATCGATAAAAATAAAGATCAAACTTATTTCCTATGCCAAGTAAGTAAAGATAAATTTAAAAACGTTTTATTTCCTATAGGTGATATGCTCAAAAGTGAAGTACGACAAATTGCCCTAGACTATGACTTAGTAACAGCTAAGAAAAAAGACTCAACAGGTATATGCTTTATCGGTGAAAGAAACTTTGCTAACTTCTTAAAAAATTATTTACCTAATCAAGAAGGAAATATTGTAAATATCGAAACCAATGAAGTTTTAGGCAAACATTATGGTCTTATGAATTATACTATCGGTCAAAGAAGAGGTTTAAATGTTGGTGGAACTGAAGAAAGAATGTTTGTTGTTGGTAAAAACTTAGAAGAAAATATCTTATATGTCTGTATTGGTGAAGATAATGAATATCTAATTAGTGATAGTTGTGTAGTAGAAGATATTAATTACTTAGGAGATTATAAAGTTACTGAATGTAGTTGTAAATTCCGTTATCGTCAAGATGATATTAAAGTATCACTAGACTGGCAAGAAGATAACACCGTTATTGTTAAATATCCCGAAGGAGTAAAAGCCGTTACCCCTGGTCAAGCTTGTGTCTTTTACTTAGACGAAGAATGTCTTGGTGGAGGTATTATTAAAGAAGTAAGAAAAGATGGTAAGAAACTATGGTACTTATAATCTTTTTTTTGAGTTCCGGTAAAAAATAGGAACAAAAGAAAAAATGAATATGTTTTATCCACAGATTCATTTTTTTGTGCAAA
>CANQST010000036.1 GCA_947626595.1 uncultured Bacilli bacterium
TAACACAATAGAAAAACTAATGCAAATCGAGGTTTTGATAAATTCACGGCCATTTTCCCTATGAATTTTACAAATTCGCCTAGGGGAAAAAGAAAAATTCAAGGCAGTTTTACCTTGAATTTAACAAATTAGTAAAAATTCAAATTTTTTACTTTTTTTAAAAAAGATGCCAATCTTCTTAGCAATCTTTTTACTTTTTAATAATTTTCAGCTTTTAGTTCCATGAAGCTCTTTTTATGATTACATACTGGACAAACTTCTAAAGCATCTTTTCCTTCATAAACATGGCCACAGTTACGGCATACCCAGATTTTGTCTCCATCTTTATGGAATACTTTATCGTCTTTGATATTTTGTAATAATTTTAAATATCTTTTTTCATGTTCTTTTTCGATGTCACCAACTTTTTCAAAAAGGAAAGCTATACGATTAAATCCTTCTTCCTTAGCAACTTCAGCAAATTCTTTGTACATTTCTGTCCATTCATAGTTTTCACCATTGGCAGCATCTTGTAAGTTTTCTTCAGTTGATGGAACATCTCCTCCATGTAGTTCTTTGAACCATAATTTAGCATGTTCCTTTTCATTTTCAGCTGTTTCTAAGAAGATAGCGGCTAATTGTTCATAACCATCTTTCTTAGCTTTACTAGCATAGTAAGTATACTTATTTCTTGCTTGACTTTCTCCAGCAAAAGCTGTCATTAAATTTTGTTCAGTTTTACTTCCTTTTAATTCCATAATTCATACCTCTTTCTTTATTAAATTTATATTAAGGATTATCTCCTAATATACTACTTCTATCTTCATAACTAGTATGAAGTAACTCTATAGCTTTGGGACTTAGGGGCTTATCTAAGAAGTTTTTATAAATTGATAGTATATCAGGATTTTCATAACTAGCTTTGATATTTACTTTACTATCTTCTTTATAAAGGGATGCACTTCTTTTATTTACCATTTCTTCTTGCTTAGATACAACGCCTAATGGTTGACCTCCGCCTCCAACGCAACCTAAAGGACAATTCATAACTTCTATGAAGTGATATTTTTTATTGCCATTTTCAATACTTTTTAAAATGTCCTCAATATTTAGCATACCATGAATGACTAATAAATTCAACTCTAATTCGTTAATTTTTATATTAGCTTCTTTTACTGTTTCATAACCACGTACAGGAGTAAATTCTAAAAATTCTTGAGGAGCATTATTACCTGTTAAGTAATAATAGGCTGTTCTAAGGAGAGCTTCACAAACACCTCCGGAACTACCAAAAATAATACCAGCTCCACTACCTCTATTCATAATACTATCAAAGTTACTATCTCCTAAGCTATTAAAATCAATACTATTTTCTCTTAACATCATGGCTAATTCAGTTGTCGTAATGACAAAGTCGGTATCTTTATTATCAGGTAGAGTTATTTCCCTTTTCTTGGCAGTACATGGCGTTACCGCAACCGCAATAATATCTTCTTTAGGAACATTAATTACTTTAGAGAAGTATTCTTTTATCATTGTTCCTTGCATACCGATAGGACTTTTACAGGTAGATAGGTTACCAATTAAATTAGGATGGTATATTTCTAAATACCTAACCCATGCTGGACAACAGCTACTAAATTGTGGTAGAGGTCCATTATTTTTTAGACGTTCAACAAATTCAGAAGCTTCTTCCATAATAGTTAAGTCAGCTCCAAATGTTGTATCAAAGACATAGTCAAAACCTAATTCTTTTAAAGATGTAACCATTTTACCTTCAACATTTCCTTCGATGGAAAATTCTTCACCTAAAGCTACTCTAACGGCTGGAGAAGTAAAGGCTACAACTATTTTTTTAGTATCATGTAGGTAGTCAAGAACTTTTCTATAATTGTATTTAGGAACTAAGGCCCCAACTGGGCAATTTAGAATACACTGTCCACAAGATAAGCAAACTTCTCTTTTAGCTTTATTAAAATCGTATACTACTCCTACTTGTTTTTGACAAACCATACGACATCTTCCACATTTAATACATTTTTCTTCGATACGCATTATTCCAGGATTATTTATTGAAATAGGAATAGGCATTTTACTTTCTTCTATTACTTTTTCTACAATGTGCGATGCACATATAGGGCATGTTACTATATCTTCACTACTTTCAAATACTTTACCACAAATACTACATTTATACTTCATAACTACCATCCTTGTATAATAATTATATCAATTTATCTAATAAATTAAAAGTACCAAAGAAATTATTTTTCATAAAATACTATAGGTGATGAAAAGTGAAAGTAAAACATAAACCTTTTTGTAAATGTAATTTCTGTAAACAAAAAAGAAGAAGTAGTCCTCTTTATTTATCAAGTATTCTTATAAGTATTATAATTACTTTTTATCAATTAACACTTCTTTTATTTATAACTACTCGTCTAAATGCTTTTATTCTTTTCTTTGAATTTTTATTTATTTTTTTCCTTATCTATATTGTTATCTTCTAAGAAAGATAATACTTTTTCTATATAAATAATTAAGTTTTTTACCTTAATAGTATTTATATAATTACTATTATTAAAGTCTATTTCCCATGGTAATAATAAAAGACAAAAAAACAGATATTCTTCATTTTTAGTATATTTATATTTAGATTGATATAAATCATATAGAGATTTCATATCAATATCTAAATAGTTATTTTGAAAGAAATTTAAGAAGTCATATACTACTCTATCTCTTTTAGAGTAATTCCAATTAAGAAAATAATTTCTAGCTCCTATTAGAAAGTTACTTAATTTTAAATTGTTGTTTAAAAGGACATATCTTACTTTATCTTCTTTGGTGTTATACCAAGCATTTAGTTTTTCTTTTGCTAAAAGAAGAGCTTTATAAATTAAACTAATATTTCTAATTAGTAAGTATTCAGCTGGAGCCATATAAACATTATTTTCAATATAGTCTTGTAAATCTAAATAATATTTATATAGATAATTACATCTATTAGTTAAATCTTCAAATAATTTTTTTATATTATCTAAATTAACTTCTTCATAAGAAGTAGTTTTTATATGAAGCATACTTAATTCATAGATTAGATCAATGGCTTTAGAAGATTTATCAGTAATTTTTTCTTCTATATAGGGATATATTTCTATATTATCATTATAGTTATTAAGAAGTGGTAAGAAAGTATCATACTTTTTTGCTTTTAAGTAATTATGTATTTCTAGTAAATTGGTTTTTTTATTTTTACATATTAATTTATTTTTATTAGTAAAAAGTATTTTACTATGTCCTTTATAAGAAATTTTTTCTAAGGATAAGTTATTTTCTTTTAGGAATTTTCTAATCATTATTTAAGATAGGAATAATTATTTTTGAGCCTTTTGTTAAGGTAGATAAGTCATTATACTTTTCTAATTCTTCTTTAGTAGTATTATATTTTTGAGTAATAGTATTAATAGTTTCTTCTTCTCTTAAAATGTATACTGAGTATGTTGCGAAGGTTTCTTCCTTATCAGTAAGGGAAGAAAAGATATTAGATAGGCTATTTTCTTCTTGAAGGGGTTCTTCTACTTTTTCTTCTTTTACTTCTTCTATATTTGTATTAGTTTCTTCTAATTCATTTCTTTTTTCGATATTCATTTTATCTTCTTTATGAGGAATTTCTTTATCAGTATCTTTTTTAATATCGCCATCACATTCTCTTTCGTCATTATCAATTATTTCCTCAGTTACTATTTCTTCTAGACCTTCAAGAGCTATTTCGATATGACAGTTAAGGGTATCATTGGGGTCTATTTCATAGTAAAAGTCCACTATATCAATGTTAGTAGTGTTTAAGTCTAAGCTTTCTACTAGGGCTATTTCAACGGGTATTTTATAAGAGAAATCTTCTTCTATACGAGATGCTTCTGTTAGTTTATATTTTCCTTTTACAATGAAATTTCCTTCAATATTACTTTTATCAATAAAGTTTAAAGTATGTTCTAAATCAATAGCAGTAATTTCTCCTATCATAGTAGGAAAAGTAATTTTCTTATCAAAAGTTATATTTTTTTTCATATCAAGTCCTCCTAAAAAATGATATGAAAAAAGAAATAGAATTATACATACTTCTTATATTTCTTTTAAGTAGTCTTCCATACATTTAATATATTCTTTGACATTCTTTTTGAAAAAATATTTTTTCTTGGTTTTATCTAGGTAATTTAATACTTGGTTTTTTATTTTGTCCTCTTTAAAGATTTCTTCAAAAACGTTGCCAAAATAGTTAAGGGACGCTAGAGTTAGGATTGTATTATTTTCTTTATCTAGACTATTATTGAGCAAAGCTCTAAAGACATCGATATCATTGTTAATGGATTCCATTAAAACATCAAAGTTTTTAAATTTAACACCTCTTAAATCTTCTTGTTCATTGTAGTAAGCAAATATTTTATCATATTTTTCTTCTTCATCAGGAATATTTATTTTATTAAATGTACTTATAATAAAGTTTATTTTATCTATTAATTCTTTATCTAAAGAATGGGAAAATCTATGAAGAGAAATTATTTCTAGGACGTCTTCTTTTAAGGGATAAAGAAAGATAAAGAAACGTTCGTCTTCTTCTAATAAGGCACATACACTATCAATAAAAATTTTAAAATTATTAATATCAATATATTCTTCTTTTAATTCTTCTATCTCAACATGAATAAGCTTTTCTTTTACTTGTAGTATTTTTTCTATTCTATCTAATTCCATATTTACCCCCAAATATTTTTAAAAGAAGTTATAGTTTGTTTAGTATATTTTTTCATGTATCTATCTTTAAAAGAGAACGGCTTTTGTTGGATTTTTTTTAGTTTTTCTTTAGTGATGTAGCGTATTTCCATATCATCATATAAAGATGGGTTTACATTCATAAAGTAATTAGTAGAAGAAAGAAAGGCTTCATCACTTTTATAATCGCTTATATCATAATTTAAAAGGGCTTCTAATATTTCTAAGTCTAAAGACATAGCTCCTAGGAAAGTCGCTAAATCGGGATAGTTAAGGTGTCTTAATTCATTTTGATAAGATATATAATTTAAAACTTTCATTCTTTCAATATTTTTAGGTTGATTTTTTAATTCATTTATTTTAGTTGTGAGAAAGTTTAGTTTTGCGAGTATAGAAGCATCTGTTATATTAAAGCGACTCATATTAATAATTTTTTCTATCTTAGTAGTGAAGGCCTTAGATAGTAGTAAAAAGGCATCTTCTTTTTTTAAGATAGTTTCTAGCCCTGATATAAAGTTATTAAAGTATTCTAAATCAGTAACTTTTTGTAGTAATTTATCTTCTTTAATTATAATTAAGTCGGTTTTTACTTTAACCATATTATAAAATTCCTTGTTGGACATTTTCTTTTGCCTCCTTAAATAATTTATTGAATATTTCACTATAGTTTTTTACAAAGATAAAGTCAATATCTTTTCTTATTTCTTTTGGTATTTCGTCTAGATCTTTTTCATTTTCTAATGGCAGGATGGCTTTTTTAATACCGGCACGATGGGCACCAATTATTTTTTCTTTTAATCCTCCGATAGCAAGAACTCGACCTCTTAAGGTAATTTCACCGGTCATAGCGACGGTTCTTGATATTTTTTGACTTTTAAATAAGCTTATTAGAGCGGTTGTTATGGTAATACCAGCTGATGGGCCATCTTTATTGACTGCTCCTTCGGGTACATGGATATGAATATCATTTTCTAAGAAGATATCGGGTTTAATGTTAAATTGCTTCATATTAGCTTTAATGTAATCTAGGGCAATGTGACAAGATTCTTGCATTACTTCACCTAGGGAGCCTGTTAGAATTAGTTTGCCCTTACCCTTAAACATAGTGGCTTCTATTGGTAGAACATCTCCTCCAAATACAGTGTAGGCCATTCCGTTAACTACACCTACTTCTTCATTGGTAGTTTCCATGTAAAAATATTTTTTCTTGCCTAGGAATTCTTCTAGGTCTTTTTCGTCGATTTTAAAGAAAACCTGGTCTTTTTCAAGAAGTAGTTTCTTTACTATTTTTCTAAGAAGAGTGGCAATTATTCTTTCTAGTTCTCTTACACCAGCTTCTTTAGTATAAAACCTTATAATATTTATTAGGGCATTATCAGTAATTTGAACTTCTAAAGAAGTAAGACCATGTTCTTCTAGTATTTTAGGTACAAGGTGATTTTTGGCGATATCAAGTTTTTCATATTCGGTATAACTGGAGATATTGATTATTTCTAGACGGTCTCTTAATTCGTAAGGAATTTGTTCTACGTAGTTGGCTGTTGCGATAAACATGACTTTGGATAAATCAAATTCTTCTTCAATATAATGATCAGAAAATTTATTATTTTGTTCAGGGTCTAATACTTCAAGTAAACTACTAGCAGGGTCGCCTTTAATATCTTTGGTCATTTTATCTATTTCGTCAATGATAAAGACAGGATTGGTAGTACCGGCTTTTCTGATACCTTGAATGATACGACCAGGATTAGCGCCAATATAGGTTCTTCTATGACCAACTATTTCAGCTTCGTCATTGATACCGCCAACACTAATTTTAGCCCATTTACGTCCCAAGCTTTTGGCAATAGATAAAGCAAGGGATGTTTTACCAACACCAGGAGGGCCAACTAGACAAATGATGGGACTTCTTAAATTATTAGTATTTTGTTTTACGGCTAGGTATTCTAATATACGTAGCTTAACTTCGTCTAAGGCGTAATGAGAGGCATCTAAAATACTTTTTACTTTTTCTAAGTCGTCAGTATCTTTAGTGTAATTATTCCATGGTAAGTTAATCATCCAATCAATATATTCTCTTATCATTCCCAATTCCGGAGAATTGCTGTTTAAGCTCTCATAGGTTTTTATTTCTCTTTTAATTTTTTCTTTTACTTTAGAGTTACATTTTAATTTTTTTAGTTTTTTCTTAAGAAGAGTTATTTCGTCGTCTTTTCCACTAACATCGCCAAGTTCTTGTTGCATTAATTTGATTTTTTCTCGTAAAAAATATTCTCTTTGTTCAACATCTATTTTTTCGTCTATTTCTCTTTCTATTTTTTTTTCTAGGTCAATTAACTTAATACCTTTAGTCATATCGACAAGAAGCATTTTAGTTCTTTCTATAGGTGATATTGTAGTTACGTATTTTTTCTTTGTTTCGTAATTTATGGGAATAAAGCTAACTATTAGGTCACATAAGTCGTTTAAGTTATCAACGTGATTAATTTGTGAAATAATAGCATTCCCCATATAAGGGACTTTATCAACATAGTTTTCTAATGATTTGATTAAAATATTAAAATAGTATTCGTCGTCTGTAGTTTGTTCTATATTTATGCTTTGATAAGTGGCGGTAAAAATATCATTTTCTTCATAATAATTAGGAATAAATACTCTTTCTAATCCTTCAATAACAACTCTTGTTTTACCGTTAGGAACATTTATTTTTAATTTTAGTTTACCTAAAATACCATATTGAGGTAAGGAGGTAATCCCTGAAAATTCTTCTTCTAGGGGGTTAACTATTAACATTAAGTCATTTTCTAATCTATCTACTATATCTATCATTTCTCTATCATAGATATTATCATATTCAATTCTTATTTCTGTATTAGGCAGTATTACCATATCTCTTATAATTAAAACTAAAAGTTTATTTTTGTCCATAGATAATCAACCTCCAGTTTTTGAAATACTGCTTTCTATTATATATTAAATAAAAATTTTTTCAAGGAAAAAGACCAATAAAATTAAATTTTTGGTCTTTTTAACTTTTATTTATTTAACTCTTTTAATCTTTCGATGGTATTACGCATTTCTAGATCGTATTGGATCATTTCGATGCCACCTAATTGTTTTAGGAAATCGTCCTTTTCCATTTTGTATTGGTTTGCTAATTTTTCGGCTTCTTTTTCAGCATCTTTGACTGTTACTTCAATATTTTCTAGTTTTCTTATTTCTTCAAGCATTAAGCGATATAGAATATTGCTGTAGGCTTCTTTTTCTAATTGACTTTTTAGGTCAGCTTCAGTTGATCTAGTATATTCATAGTATAAGTCAAGTGATAAGCCTTGCATTCTCATTTGGTCTTCAAATCTTTTAAGTAGTCTTTCTTGTTCTTCAGCAACCATTTCTTCTGGAATATCTACTTCAACGTTTTTAGCGACTTCTTCTAGTAAAGTATCAACGTATCTGTTTTCAGCTTCCATTTCTTTTTGAGTTATAATATCTTTTTTGATAGTTTCTCTAAGTTTTTCTTCTGAATCTACGCCATCCATTCCTAAGTCTTCAAAGAAGTCTTCGTCAAATTCTCTTTGTTGTTTTTGCTTTACTTCATTTACTTTTACTTTGAATACAACTTTAGCACCTGCTAGTTCTTTTACTCCGTAATCCTTAGGGAAAGTTAATTCTAAATCTTTCTCTTCTCCAGCTTTAAGACCGATAAGTCCTTCTTCAAAACCAGGAATGAAAGAATTAGAACCTATTTCTAAGGAATAGTTTTCACCTTTACCACCATCAAAGGCAACGCCATCTTTGAAGCCTTCAAAGTCAATAACAGCGATATCTTTATTTTCTATTTTTCCATCTTTAATGACTAGCTCAGTATATCTTTCTAGAATATGACCTAATTCATGATCAACTTCTTCGTCTGTTACTTCGATTTTTTCAGCTTCAACTTTTAAACCTTTATATTTTTTTATTTTTACTTCTGGTTGAGTAGTAATTTTAAAGGTATACTCTACTAAATTTTCATTTAAGTCAGTAATTTCAACAGTAGGCTGAACTACTGGTACTAGTTTAGTTTCTGTTAAGGCTTTTAGATAAGCTGTTTGAATTAAATCTTCAGCAGCGGCAAACCAAAGGCTCTCTTTACCATATTTCTTTTCATATATTTCTCTTGGTACTTTACCTTTACGGAAGCCATCTACTTTAGCTTTCTTTTGTTCAGTAGTAAAAGCTTTATCAACGGCATCTTTCCATTCTTTAGCTTCAATTTTTATTTTTACTTCATGAACATTTTCTTTTGGTTTTTTTGTTTCTTTTGTTTCTTTTGACATAATTATCCCTCCGATTTCTTCTATTATACAGGAAAAATCACCCTAATACAACTTTTTTATTTAATTTTTGAGGGTAATAATCTTTTTATTTTTAAAGAAAAAAATAAAACTCCATTACAATGTGGAGTCATTTTATATTTGTTTACATCATTCTACTAGTATAAGTTATTTCATTACTTGGAAAATCATTAAACATTATATTTTTTCAATGTAGGAAAGGTATTTTGAAGTAATTAGCGACATCTTCGTTAGAAATTTCATCTATTAATAATTACCTTCTCTTATTATAAATTATTGGATAAGAACTACCTAAATTATCTAAATAAGCTATTTCTAAAGTCCCCATATTATTTTCTTCTACTTCTCTTCTAGCTGAATAAATAACTGAATGTAAAAACTCTTCACCATCTTCATAGTAGTCATCCTCATCAACTATTCCATCACCACATAAAGTAATAATAAAGTCTTTTTTAATAGAACTAGCCTTCTTAATAATTACTTCACTTGCTTTTCTTGGCATAAAACCAACAAACAAATCACAATCATGAACAGGACTTTTCATTGTAAACATTTCTTTTTTTAAAATCAAATTAGCAGGTGCAAGTTCAGTAATAAGACGAGGATCATATACCGTAATACTTCCCTTTTCTTGTCTTAAAGACATTATCTTAGAAAGACTAGGTATAACTCCTCCACCTACCTCTACAATATTTTTATTAAGTCCAAATAAATCTTCTACTAGATTAGAAAACTGTAAATAAACATTATCTTCTTCTTTTAAAAGATTTAATTCACATAAAATCTGTCTTAATATATCAGGTACATTACAATAATCAACTACTTCTAAATTATCCTTTAAAAAAGATAATTCAAATTCGTCATAAAAACTCCCATAATCTTCAATAAACTTTTTCATAAGACGTTTTTGTTTTAATAAATCACTACTCATTTTAATCACTCTTTAATCTTTATAATCGAAATAAAAGTCTAGTATTCTCACTTGATCCCCTTCTTGAACTCCTAATTCTTCTAATTTTTTATCGATACCCATACGACGTAGTTTTCTAGCAAAGCGATATATAGCTTCATCACTAGTAAATTTAGTCATTTTAAATATTCTTTCTACCTCTTTACCTGAAACTACCCAGATATCGCCATCCTTAGTTATTGTAAAAGGTTCTTCTTCCTTAAACTTATAAAGAATATGACTTTCTATTTGACTATCTTCATATAAAGATTTATCAGGTATTTCTTTAAGCATTTTGGCAAGACTATCCACTACTTTATCTAAGCCCTTATTAGTAGCGGCACTTACCTCAAATACTTCTACATTAACTTTCTTTTTAAAATTATCTAAATTCTTCTTAGCACTTTCTATATCCATTTTATTAGCAATTACTATTTGTGGCTTTTTAATTAATTTTTCATTAAAAGTTTCTAATTCCTTATTAATTAACAAATAATCATTATAAGGATCTCTTCCTTCACTTCCACTCATATCAATAACATGAGCAATTACTTTTGTTCTTTCACTATGACGAAGGAATTTATCACCTAAACCTTCACCATGAGAAGCTCCTTCTATTAATCCTGGCAAATCCGCCATAACAAAACTTGTTCCATCAGTTGCCCTTACAACTCCTAAATTAGGATTTAGCGTTGTAAAGTGATAAGCCGCTATTTTAGGTTTAGATCTTGATACACAAGAAATAATTGTACTTTTACCAACACTAGGTAGACCAACAAGTCCTACATCCGCTAGCATCTTAACTTCTACTTTTAAATTTCTTTTTTCCCCTTCTTCACCTTTTTCACTATAATTAGGTGCTGTATTAGTTTGTGTTTTAAAAGCCGTATTGCCTCGTCCACCACGGCCACCTTTAGCAACCACAACTTCGCTATCTTTAGTATTTAAATCAGCTAATATTAAATTAGTATCTAAATCCGTAATAACCGTACCTAGTGGTACTTTAACAATCAAGTCATTCGCACCAGCTCCATGTTGGTTTTTGCCACGCCCATTTTCACCTTTTTCTCCTTTAAGAACTTTTTGAAAACGTAAATCAAGTAAAGTATGAAGTCCTTCGTCAACTTTAAAAATGATACTACCACCATGGCCACCATTACCACCATATGGTCCTCCCATCGGAACATACTTTTCACGTCTAAAAGCACAACATCCATCGCCACCATTACCAGCTTCTACTCGTACTTCAACTTCGTCAACAAACATAAAACACCTCCTTATTTCTTTAGAATTTTTTGATATCTCCTTGAACCATTACTTCTACCAATCTCATTCATTTCTAATTCCAAATTCTCAATATTAGAAATATCTACTCCCACATTAACATTAATACCCGGAACCTTACACTCTCTTACCTTAGAATAAAGATCAGTTAAACTCCTATCATATTCACTTAACTTTTCATTAGTAAAAATAGCTTCTAACATACTACTATCATTATTAATGGCTCCATCATCGACTATTCTTTTATTACTTTCCAAAAATAAATCAAGTAAATTAGTATAATCAGAATAACCACTAAAACGCATACTTCTTCCAAATATTTCTTCTACTCTATCTAAATCTTCTTTCGCATGATGTTCTGTTCTTAATTCATTAAAAATATGATATTTACTTATCTTATCTAAACCAATACCTTTAATACTTGCTTCAACAGCATGTCTAAATTCATGAAGTAAAAAATTATCAATATTATAACCCTCTTCATATATTTGCATAAGTGGTAAATAAACTAAATTATTTATTTCATTTTTATTTTTATTTAAAATAACACAACAAGCTGCGGGAAATTCCACTAAAAAACTCATATCTAGTTTACTATAAGATGTATTAGTAATAGAAAAAATAGAATAACTTAAATTTTCAATATAAGAACTTTTTACTAATAATTCTCTTCTAAAATTACTAATAATATTTCCCATCTGTAGTAACAATCTATCTATTTTCTTCCTATCCGTTAAAGGCTTTATTCCTAAATCAGAACATTCTTTCAAATAATCTTCTCTTTTCTTTTGTAAATCAACTATTCTTTTTACAATAATATTATCTTTTTCTCTAATAAAAGTATTACTACAGTAACTAGCAAAATCTAATCCTATTATTTGAAACATCTTCTCATAATACATTATAGAATCTATTTCTAAATAATGACATACTAAATTGTATAAAGCAATATTTTCTTTAACATTAATATCTTTCTTTATTTTTTCATAATTTTCATAGTCACGAACAACAACATCCATATTATAAATTTCATTTTCTTTATTATATTTCTTTATAAATTCATAATTAATATCAGGTGTAGATGTCGTAATACATATTGTATTTAATAAACGTTCATGAATTAAATCCTTATATTTTCTTCCATAATCTTCAACAAATATCTTTTCTAAAGTAGCTTGATAATCATTTAACACTTCTTCAGCATGAACTATTCTAGATATGGTTTCATTCTTATCCATAAAAATCCCCCTAATATAGAAAAAAAGCCTTATGGCTCTTAATTGCTTTCTACTGGATAAACAGAAGCTTGTTTTTTATCTCTACCAAGACGTTCAAATTTTACAATTCCATCTATTGTTGTATATAAGCTATCGTCATTACCTCTTCTAACATTAGTACCTGGGAAAACTTTAGTACCACGTTGACGGTAAATAATTGAACCAGCTGTTATAAATTCACCATCACTTGCTTTAGCACCTAATCTACGACCAATAGAATCACGACCATTAGATGTTGAACCTTGTCCTTTGTGATGGGCAAATAATTGTATATCTAATTTTAATAAATTCATAATTCCCTCCTAATCAATTACTTTAATATTTTTACAATAATGTTTTTCTAAATCTTTCAAAAGATTAATCATATTTCTAAGTATAACTTGAGTAGTATTATCATTTTTATTTACTATTATAAATAAACCAGCTTTAGTCTTTTCATACGTTAAAGCATCACCATCTAAAGATAAAATAGCATTTATAGTAGTTACACCAATACTACTTACAGCACTACAAACTATATCTTTACCCTTAGTATCATACATAGCATGTCCCATAATACTTATTTTTTTATAATTGTCTTTTTCTTTTTTTACTACTACTTTAATCATAATTAAGCATTGATTTTAGTAATTTTAATCTTTGTATATGGTTGTCTATGTCCTTGTTTTCTACGATTAGATCTGTCTTTAGACTTATACTTAAAAACAGTTATTTTTCTTTGTTTTCCATTTTTAACTACTTCACCTAAAACAGTAACACCACTAAGATAAGGACTTCCAATTTTACTGTCTAACATTAATACTTGGTCGAAAGACACTTTATCTCCTACTTCAGCATCTAACTTTTCAACATAGATTTCACTGCCTTCAGAAACATAATATTGTTTTCCACCAACTTTAATTACTGCATTCATCAATATACCTCCTTTATAAAAACTTAAGACTCGCTCTTAAGGTACAAGTAAAACCTGTTTCTACCTTTTCAATGCGGTTTGAGCATGAGGCGTCAAACAGTTAGATTATAACATATTTCTTCTCTAAAAGTCAATAGGCCCAGGATAAACGCATGAGAAATTATGCGTTTTTTATGTTATTATTAATATGTAAAGAAAAAAAGGTGGTAATATAATG
>CANQST010000037.1 GCA_947626595.1 uncultured Bacilli bacterium
TTCTCTTAACGCTATCGCTTTTTCAGCTCTCACCCGCATAGCGGGTGGTTTTATTATGTTCCTATCCCGGAACATAAGAAAAAGTACACAAAGATTTTTTGTGTACTATTTAATATAAAGGATTATTTCATGGGTTTTCTTATCGTTTTCTAAGTCAATGGTATTACTAATTTGACTTTTTCCATCTAGTTTTAATTCGTCTTTCTTGGCCTTTTTTACTTCAATATTGTAAGTAGTATCTTCATAATGATAAACCATTTTGAAGCCATCCCAAGAAATAGGAATTTTAGGATCAAGTTTTAGTTTATTACCTAATTTTTTTAAACCTAGGATGTCTCTGATTGCTAGACGATAAAACCAACCAGCTGAACCTGTATACCAAGTCCATCCACCACGACCTTCGAAGTTTTTATTAGAGTAAATATCGGCCGCTATAACGTAAGGTTCTACTTTATAGGTATCAACTTTATCTTTAGTTGTTTTTTCAATAGGATTTAACATTTGGAAATAACGATAAGCACGGTCATAATAACCTGTTTTAATTAGAGCCATTAAATACCAAGCAACAGCGTGAGTATATTGACCACCATTTTCTCTTATACCTTTATGATAATCCATTATATAACCAGGATTATTTAGTGATTTTTCAAAGGCAGGTGTTAATAGTTTTATAATTCCAATATTTTCGTCGACTAGTTGTTCTTGAACACTAGTAATAATATTTTGAATTCTATTTTTGGGGGCAACGCCACTTAGAATACTAAAACTTTGTGATATTAAATCAATTTTACACTCATTGTTTTCATGACTACCTAGTTTATCACCATTGTCAAAGAAAGCTCTTAAGTAGTAGTTACCATCCCAAGCTTTTTTATTAAGATTAGTGGCAAGTTTATCATTAAATTCTTGATATTTAGTTATATCCATCTTGGTATGTTTTTTTATTATTTTACTAAACATAGCAATACAGTTATAAAGGAAGAAACCTAACCAAACACTTTCACCTTTTCCTTTGATACCTACTCTATTCATACCATCGTTCCAATCTCCACCACCCATTAGAGGGATTTTGTGAACACCTAGAGAACTCATGGCTAAGTCAAGGGCTTTTAAGCAGTGATTTAGAAGAGTATCTTCTTCAGTTAAGTAATTAAAGACAATTCCTTTTTCATGCTCATATTCACTTAGCTTTTCACCTGTTATGTAAGGTATTTTTATATCAAGTATTTTATAGTCATTAGTTACTTCAATGTAAAAGCAAGTAGCATAAACTAACCATAAATAATCGTCTTTAAACTTACTTCTTAAGCCAAAGTGATTTTTTTCATGCCACCAGTGAAGGACATCTCCTTCTATAAATTGATGTCTAGCATTAATTAGAATTTGTTCTTTAGTAAATTCTGGTTTAATAAAAGCAATATTCATATTATCTTGAAGTTGGTCTCTAAAGCCATAGGCACCACTTACTTGATAAAAACCGGCACGAGCATAAATTCTTGATGCGATAGTTTGATATAAATACCAACCATTTACTATGTAATCAAAACTCTTATCAGGAGTATTTACTTCAACTACTTTTAATGTTTTTAACCAGTTATCTTTTACAGTTTTTAACTCTTTCTTAACATTAGTTATATTAGTGTACTTAGCTATTAACTCTAAGTTTTCTTTATCACTTTTACTACATCCTAGAACAAAGATAATTTCTTTTTCTTCTAGTGGATTAAAAGAAATATTAGTAGTAATACTTTTTACTAGAGTTTTATCAATAGTTGCGGATGTTATTTTTTCATTAGAGGACATGAAGACATTTACATCACTATAATTATTTATATAGACATTACGCATTTTTAAGTAATTGTCATCACCCATAAATTCAGTTAAGATATGTCTAGAAGTTTTTTCTTCAAAGTTACCGAAGGTTGGATTAATCCAGAAGGATATTTCTTCTTCTAATTTCTTTTTATGTTTATTAGTTAATTTTAATAAATATATTTTAACATTATCTTCAGTAGGAACAAACTCAGTTATTTCTTTTTGTAAGTTCTCACTTTCATTTTCAAGGATAGTATAGCCAAAGCCGTGAGTACATTTACTTGGATCAAAAGTTTTATCATTGAATTTGAAACCTTCACTCTTATCGTTAACAACCATTTCATTGTTCCATGAGGTTATTTTAAATTCTCCTGAATTATAGGCGTATGTGAAGCCACAACCATTATTAGTAACAATACTACCAAAAGTTTTATTGGCTAAAATGTTGACCCATGGAGCTGGAGTATTTTTATTATAGATAACATATTCACTACCATTTTTCTTGAAACCACCATAGCCGTTATCGAAAGTTAATTTATCTTTAGGTAGTGGAAGAGTTTTTTCCATGGTTAAGCTTGGATAATCACTGATAGTATTATTTTTTTGTAAGTCTTCAACAGCTTCTTTTAGAGTAATATGATTATCTATTACGAAGCGAAGTCGTGGTACCATAGCAAGTAAGCTTCTTTCTTCTTTAGTTAATTCTTCATTATTAATTATAGTAATAGCTCCTGGAGTATGATAGAAACTATTTAAGGTATACATACGATACATTTCGTCGTCAATTTGCTTTTTAATCATTCTTTGATATCTACCTACTTCGCTTATTACAATGATAATATCAACAAAGATAGAGTTATTTTTATAATATTCAAAAGCTTTTAAGATATCAAGAACAAAACTCATATCAGAAATATCTTTTATTTCTACTAAAATGATAGGTCTATCTCCACTAACACCGAATTTCCATAAGCCATCTAGACTTAGAGCGTTTGCTCTTAATAAGTCCATTCTTTCTTTACTTACTGATATTTTAGTTGTTTGATAAAGATAGTTTAACATAATATTAAAGGTACGCATCTTTTCGCCTGTTAAGTTCATATTCTTAGTATTAACAATATTCATTAAAGGTGCTACTTTAAAGGCTTTTTCTAATTCATATTCATTATTGAAGTTGGTTAAAATACTATTAATTTGTTCTCTACTTCGACCAAAGCCTACTAGTAAGTAAACTATTTTTTCACTACCAGCATCTAGTGTTATCTTATTACGTAGCGACATGATTGGATCAAGATTATCACCACAGTAGTTACTTAAGTCATTATCTAGAGCTATTGCTGTATTTAGTTTATTATTTCTACCAATAAACTTTTCTCTTTCTGTTTCATATGAGTAGTCTTCTTTAGGATTATCTATTATTAATCTACTTACCATGTAACTATTTATCTTATTATCTTTACGACTTTTTCTTTTAGTAATTAAAGCATTATTTTTATCGTCATAATAAGAAGAGATAAACATATTATTGAAAGTTCTATGACTAACATCGTCCATATTTTCTGATAATATTGGTTCTGTATAAGTAGTTAATTCTATTTCTTTTGGAATATCTGATGTATTTTTTAGAGTAATTTTTCTTATTTCAGCGTGATAATTACGGGCAATAACAATTTCTGTTTTAGTAGTAATTTCACCATCTGTTCTTACAAATTTTATTTTATCTGATGCAAATACTACTTCATATTTATCAGGTTTGATATTCATTGGGGCAAAGGTATTACTCCAAATATATTTAGTTTTTAAGTCTTTAAAGAAGACAAATATTCCATAGTCTTGTTCAGTTACTTTACGATATCTATTAAGTTGCAAAGTACGATATCTAGAGAAACTATCACCTCTATCATTCATTAATAAGCAATATTTTTTATTTGATAGGACGCTTACTTCAGGCATGTATGATATATAGTTGAAGGCTCTAATATCATTTTCAATTTTTTCTTTATTATAATCATATTTTTTGTAATCAGCCATTTTTAAGTCAATAGTTGTTTTTATTTGAACTTTTTCTTTTAAGAGAATATCAAAGGTACGGACAAAGACATTACTGTGAAAGTAGTCTTTTAGGGCATCTTTTTTTAGGTAATTAACTAAGCCCGCTAAAATCATACCTTCATGGTGAGCAAAATAGGCTTTAACCACTTCTTTATTGTCATAATCATAAGACTCATATAAACCATATTTGTCATACATTTTTAGATTTTTGAATTTTTCAATATTAGCATAAACATCATTTGGGAATAATTCTAAAGCCATAATAGAAGCATATGGGGCAAGGACAATACGATTTTCTTTTTCTTCTTTAGCTTTTAAGTATGGAGTGGCGAAAGCTTTATACTTATAGTTTAAGGCATTATCTAATTCAGCATAAGCAGCTTCACTTATTCCCCATGGTAGTTTAGAAGAAATACTGTTGATATAGTCTTTTTGACAGAAATGAGCAAAGTGATAAGACTCATCAAAAAGAGTATTAGGATAATTTCTCATGAAAAGAAGGGGCATATAGTATTCAAATGAAGTACCAGCCCAAGAGATAAGTCCTTTTTTCTTTTTATAAATAGTTAAAGATTTATCTAGGCAAAACCAATGCTTACTTGGAACATCACCTTTAATTATCGCAACAAAGGAAGCAAGACGTGACTCACTAGCGAACTTATTGTAATTATAAGGTGATAAGTGCCCTTCTTCTTCGTCATAGCCAATACTAAAGACATCTTTTTTACTATAAAGCTTTTTGAAATTAGTACTGTGAATTAACTTATCGCAAATACTGACTAATGATTTTTGATTTAATTTTTCTAGGAATTCTCTTACGACTATTAAGCTTGCGACAAAATTACCAGAGTCCACGGTTGAAACAAAGGAAGGGGGCATTATTTTCATAGTTTTTATATCATACCAGTTATATAAGTGACCATGCCATTTTTCTAGGCTTTGAACAGTTTGTAAGATATTTCTAATTAGATTAATACTTTCTTCTTCATTAATAAATTCTAGCTCATAAGCACAAACAATACTAGTAAGAGAAAAACCAATAGCGGTAGGTGATGTACGTAAGTCTAATCTTTCTTCTCTATTTTCTTGGTAATTATCAGGTATTAAGTAATTGTATTCTTCTTTTAAGTTTTGATAGAAATATTGCCAAGTCTTACTTGCTAAGTCTTCTAGAGTATCAAGCTTCTTTTCTTTTAATTCAGGAACAGTAGTATCAATCGTTCTACTAACATACCATAAAAGAAAAGGTGCGGATAAGAAGATAAAGGCAAGTATTAGAACTTCAATATTTTTAAAGTAAATACCACTTATAATTAGAAGAATAGAAGTAATTATATTTACTAAGAAATTTCTTAGATAGTTACTAAGAGAAGAATTAGCTGTCTTTTCTACTTCTTCAGCAGTAATCCAATTAAGAAGATTTTTATGACTTATAAATAAGCGATATAAAGTTCTAAAGAAAGCATCCATATATAGTTTAGTATAATAAGGTAAGGTCGCTAAAACGATATAGGAACGTAAGATAATACTTTTTCCACCATGATATAGATTTTTATAGTAGACTACTTTACTTTCTTTCTTATTACGATATTTTTTACCATATAGGAAGAATAAAATTGGTAGAGAAATATTTAATAAGACAAGTGCTAAGAAGAAAAGAGAATTTTTAGAGAAGAAACTCGCAACTAGTAAGGTAGTTAGTAGTGTTAATGGTAGGAACATTCTAATGATATTATCTAGTATTTTATATTTACCAAGAAGATTTATTGGGTTATTTACTTTACGATTATTTTTATTTCTAACTTTTGGTAATAACCAACTAATTATTTGGACATCTCCCCTAGCCCAACGGTGATGACGAGTTACATCTGTTAGGAATTTAGATGGGAAGTCGTCTATTAATTCAATATCAGAAATGTAGGCACAACGAAGATAATTACCTTCTAGTAAATCATGAGATAAAATTAAATTTTCTGGAAAGGCATTACTTAATACTTCGTCAAATACTTCGAGATCATAAATTCCTTTACCAACAAAACTTCCTTCATTAAAGGCATCTTGATAGACATTAGGAACAATAGCTGAGTAAGTATCAAAACCACCAATACCAGCAAATATTTGACTATAAAGACTTTTATTAGTAGCTTCTATATCAACACTAACACGAGGTTGCATAATGGCATAACCACTTACTACTTTAGTACCTTTTTTATTTAAAACAGGTTTATTTAAAGGATGAGCCATAGCGCCTACTAAGTTTAAAGCTGAGTTTAAGACAAGTCTAGTATCAGTATCTAGAGTAATTACGTATTTTATATCTAGAGTATTTTTATGAAGCATATTGACATTAAAGTATTTAGTCTCGTCAACATATTGTCCTAAGAGAATTTTATTAAATTGTAAAAGAGCTCCTCTTTTTCTTTCATATCCTAGGAAAGTTCCTTCTTTTTCATTCCATACTCTTTTACGATACATGAAGTAAAATAAGTCTTTATTATATTTTTTATTTAATTCTAAAGCATAATTTTTACCGTAAGTAGATAATTCTTTATCATACTCTTCTATTTGTTTATCACTAGATTTAACATCGCCTAGTAAAGTAAAGTATAAATTATCACTTTTATTAATAAGATAATAAGTCTCTAGAGTATCAAACATACTCTTAATTTTTTCTTTACTACTAATAATAGTGGGGATAACAACCATAGTCTTAGCATATTCAGGTATTCCATCAGTAAAATCTAGTTTAGGTACTGATTTAGTTGGGACAAATTTAATAATAATCTGATTAATAATTTGATTAATAAGTTGCTCCAAAGGAATTAGTAAAATTAGAAAACCCAAAAGACGCATCTTAATAAAATAATTAGATAAGATAAAAGCAAGAATGATTGCTAAAAAGAAATTGAAAAAGATATAAATAATGGCATTAAGCTTTTTATCTTTCTTTTTCAAAAGAGAAAAACCAATATGGTAGTCTTCTTTATCTTTATTTTCTTCAATAAGCTTTTCAATATAACTTACTTCACTACAATGTTTTTTCTTAGCTAGTTTGACTAGTCTTTCGCGATATAGTTCTTTGGAGTCATCAGTCATATTTTCATATATTTCGTCTTTTAAAAGGATTTTTTCAACTTTAGAAACTTTTTCATACATATCTTCGTCGTAGTAATCAAAAATTTCTCTTAAATCACCAAAAATATTAGATATTAAAATATCATTATCCATTTTCTTTTGATATTCGTCATTTATTAAATCTTTTAGACTTATGTTCTTACTTTCTAATGTCTCATTTAATTCTTTAAAAATAGCATTTCTATTTTCTAGTTTACCTAATTCATTATTAAGAACAAAAATAGAGTAATTATTACTTACATCTTCTAAATTTTCTATATGAAAGTCTTTTAATTCTAAATCAAGACTATCTTTATTCTTAATAACTTTAGATATATTATCTTCAATAGTTAATTTATTTAGCTCAGTAGTACATAAATGTCTTAGTTTTTCTGTATAGATAAAAATAATTACAGTTTTTATTAAACTAATTTCTTTATAAGTAAAATTATTTTTAGTTGTCTTTTGATATTTTTTTAATTCATGAATTAAAGCTTTATAATTAATATTATAGTTATACTTAGTAACTATTTCTTTTAGAGGATTATAAATATTTTGTAAGGCTTTTTTAGATTTACGTAGTTTTTTCTTAGAATTAGTAATATTTGTTTTATGTTCTACTAGGAGATAAAAGTTATCAATTAACCATTCATTAGTAATTCCAACGTACTCTAATTTTTTAGTTCTAGCAACTAAATTATTGTAGTAGGAATTTATATAATTAAAGTCATCATAAAAGTTTTTTAATAGTTTAATCATAACAATACACTTCCTAAGTAAAGTATATCATAAAATAGGTGATATTCTAAAGAAATTTTTTAAAACTTTTATTAATTTATTATAAGTTTTTTATTAGGAGTTTTTCTTTGGCAAATTATGAATATTCTAAAAGAAAATTTTTAAAATTGTTGACATCTGTTTTAATTTAATGGTATAGTATATGTGCAGTAAGCAATTGGAGTAGTACTCAAGAGGCTGAAGAGGCGCCCCTGCTAAGGGTGTAGGTCGGGCAACTGGCGCGAGAGTTCAAATCTCTCCTACTCCGCCATTATGTATTTTATCCTTATTTATAAGGATTTTTTTATTTAAAAGAGCCCTTTATTTTAAGTGGGCTCTTTTTATTAAATATTTTTCTAAATTTTCTTCAGTAAAATCAGCTTGTAGTGTTTTATCGATAGGAATGTTTTCTATATTCTTGTAAAAGTCTTCTTTTATTTTTCTACTAGTTAAGCTTTTATTCTTAGAATAAGTACTAGCAAGAGGAATAAGAAATCTATCAATGAGAAAGAGATTTAACTCGTCAATATTTTTAGAAATAACAATATCACTAGGCATATCTAGAAAATAGAACTTACCTACGTCGATAAAATACATGCCATTATGGAAAACAAAGTTTCTTAAGAATAAATCATTTACTTTTATTTTGCTACTACCTAGAGCGATAAAGTCTTCTTTTAAGAGTTTTAATTCTTCTATTAAGTCTTTTCTAGGTAAGGAAAGTAAGTTATCTACTCCTAAATCTTTAATGTATGTAGAAATAGTTCCAACGACGTGATGATGTTTATCTAAGATAGCTTCTTCTGGTAAAATAACTCTCTTAGTAGGAATAGTTTTCATAGTAGAAATCATTTCTTTAGAAAGGTCTTCTTTTAAGTATGGAAGACGATATAATTTATAAGCTTTATCTTCTATTAGGTAAACATTAGAAGTGGTTCCTTTAATAGTAGATATTTCTTTAGAGTATTTCATATTAAAGGGATTTAGTCTTATTTTTTTATCATTTATAAAACATTCCATGTAACTACCTCGTCATTTTCTTGATAAATGCTCCTACTGTTTTAGAGTTATCTTTTTTTACTTCTTCTAAAATATCATAACTACTAGACATAGCTCTTATCATTTGTTTTTTCTTTCTAGAAAGTTCAATTATATTAGGAAGAATTTCTTCAATGATGTAGTCATTTAACTTTTTCTTATTTTCTTCACTTAGAGTTTTCTTATCAATATTGTATACTTTCATAAAACTACCAGGATCACATATAAGAATATGACCATCATAAATAGTATTGTGATAATTTAAATCGTATATATCAATGCCATTTTCACTTAGAAGATAGGTGTCTTTTATAAGTGTTTCTAGTTCTTTAATGAATGCTTGAAGAGAAACTTTTCCTAGAAAGCTTAGAGAATGTTTTTCTTTATATGTACTGGTATAACCGTCAAAATTTTTATCTTTATCATAGATTGGTTCTTGGGGTAAAAGATAATTAGTAGTTGGTATTTTACTTAAAATAGCAGCTGTATCATACCCAAGGGTTGCTTTTTCTGGTCTTGTTTTATAGATTTTTAAGATACGGGAAGATAAGCGATAAACGGTAGCTTCTTTTCCTTCATCTAAATACATATAAGCTAAATTTTCTTTAGTAAAGTTATATTTTTCTTGTCCAATATATATTTGCATAAACTACCCCTCTTTGTAAATACTTGCATATTATACCACAAGAGCTAGTTTTTTTCAAGTTATCCTTTGTAAAAGTTGGAAATGAATTTAGCAAATTCATAGAGAATAATATCGCTTTTATTAATAGCAAAGCTTTTACCAATAGCTTTACCCCCTATTGTTAGGGATGAGACAACGGCTGTTACTACTAGGCCGGTTATAAGTAAGTTACAATTATATTTAGTAACAAGAATACTAGCAATAGCGGTAGCAGCTGCTCCACTTACAACACCACATATATCACCTATAACATCACAACAAAAGCTTGATACTTTAGGAGCATTTTTCTTGAACTTAACAGCGACATTGGCTCCTTTTACTTTTCTAGAATTCATAGAGTGAAAAACGGCTTCATCGGAAGATGTTACCGCAACTCCTACAATATCAAAAATAATTCCTAGAAAAATAAATATAAGAGTAATTAGAATACCTAATATTAGAGATATATTAGGAATAGTTGTTTGAGAAATAAAAGCCATTACCATGGAAATGATAAAGGTAATTATAACTATTTTGATAATCCATTTAAAGTCAGCTTTTTCTTTTTTAATTTTTTCTTTTTTCTTAGTTTGAACAATTAAATTATCTATTTCGCTATTTTTCTTTTTAAACATTTTATCACCACTTAGTTTTTATTATAACAAATGGAATTGAAAAAAAGTAGTCCTAAAACTACTTTTTAAGTCAAATTAATTGCTTGGCTTTCAATATAGTAAACTTTGAGCCTTAGGTCAAGTAGGATTTCCCTAATCTTTACAATTTCGTTACCAAAATTGCGGTTCCCCTTTAAAAAGATTAATATGCCGTTACCAAACATACGACTTGATTACCACTTAGTGCCCACTGCAATCCTATAAAGAAAACACTCTAGAAGATTTCCTCCCCAATTTCTTTACTACTAGTTCTTTTTTGCAAAAGTGATTTCAAAATGCAATACTTAAAATAGTCGGCCTACTATAATAAGCAAGTTCATTTATCCCAAGACTTTCACTCAAGACAAGCTACACTGCACATAACTTTCGCCACAATACAGGTTTAATCCTAAGCCGTAACAAGTCCGTCAGTAGAAGTACGTATAGGCTTGCTACAAGAATAGGTCTCCACAGATAATGGGTCGGGGACTATATGCCATTACAGTTCGCCCATCATCTTCATCTCCAGCATCCACCCCAAACTGGGCGTAAGAAGCAAACACCAGAGGCCTCATAGATATGCTCTTTAACGATTTTTTAATCTCGTCTTCCTAGTAAAGTAATTGACTAGAATAGTGTGCCATCAATTACGATATAAATTATACCATATTTTCTTCCAAATGTCAAATTTTACTACACTAAAATTATATGATATAAGGATATAAATAATTACTATTTTCTTAAGATTTTACTATCTTCTTTTAATAATTTTTCTTTTAATTCACTACTAAAGTAAGCCTTTTCTAAAGTGCCAACGGTATCTAGATAATCTAGGTATTTACTGTATCTATCTTCATAGGTGGCACTTAAGAGAAGATTTTCATAGTAATAAAAAGCACTATTTTTTATTCTTTTATCATATTTTAAGTAGCCATATTCATTTAGACCTTTAAGAGTTTCTTTATCTTCTTCTACATAGTAGTTTTCTAGACTTGTTAGGAGATTTTTTAATTCTTCTTTCGAAAAAGAATAACTTGTATCAAAATAGTGAGCAAATATTTCGTCTATTTTAGTTATAATTTCTTTGGCATCTCCTTTGGAACCATAAATACTATCTAATTTATCATAGATATAGTTGGCATTACCGGTTGTGTATGCTTTTAAGATAATATCTTCTCCTGTTAATTCGCAGAGTAATTTAACAAAGTTTACTTCATAAATATAACTACTTAATTCTAGGAATGGTGTTTTACTAAAATATTCATTTTCTAATAACTCAGTCATGCCTTCACATAAGAAACGAGGAATAGCGATATTTAGACCGTTAGTATAAATACTGTGAATTTTTTCATGATTTAAAATATCTTTGTTTTTATCTTCTTCTTTGGAAACATAAATATTAATACTATGAAGTGGGAAGAAGTATAGGCCAACTACTGAGTTATCAATAATATCTGGTCTAGATGTATAATCTATTTTTAAGTTTTCTAAAGTGGAATATAGGGCTTGTTTATTAATATTTTCATTGTCATTTAATAAAGGTAGTAAGTTAAATATTTCTTTTTGTTCTTCTAGGGTTAGATTGTCATTACTAAAAACAGAGTTTAAGAGAATATAATTTTCTTGTTCTTCTAGAGGTATTTGTATATCTAGTTTTTCTTCTAGTTCGGCAAGTATTTCTTTTTGTTTTTGAGGAGACATAAATAACTTGTTATTACGGAAAGGATTTTTTAAAAGAAAAGTGGAGTTTGTGATGTGGGTCGCTAAAAGGATGGCTGATAGGAAAATAAATTTATTTCCTACTTTTATTTCAGAATTATTTTTTAGTCTATTTTCTTTTCGTTCTTGGACTATTTTTTGATATTCTTCTTCGTCCTTTTTTATTTCTTCTATTAATTGGTATAATTCTTCTAGTGATAGTTTTTCCTCTTTAATTTCTTCTTTTTTTTCTTCTTTAATAACTAATAGCATGCTAATCCCTCTTTAAGTTTGTTATTGTACCATAATAAGTATATTATGTCAAAAATAAGAGCATTTTAACTTGCTCTTATTTTGTTGACATAGGCATGAATTCTTTCGGGCCATGTGGTACTTTCAGCATAACGTGGTCCAATGGTATCAATAGTAGTTAAGCCTACTTTGAAATAATTTTTTTCTAGATTAGCTATAAATCCTACAATACCTTCGTCTAAAGTGGCAAAGGCTTGATAGCTACCACCATTACAACCAGGAGAACCTTTTTGGCCACCTACATTGTTACAAGATCTTGTTAAGGAAGAACATCTTGATGAGCAGCCGGTTTCATGAAGCATTATGGCAACGGCTATGTAAGGATCTACGCCTCTACTTAGGCATTCACTAGCAATTAAATATCCTTTTCCAGCAATATAGTCATTACCTAGATTACGATTTAATTTATCTGCTAGTTCTTCTAGAGTTAATCCATCATATACTTCAACACGAAGAAGAGATGCGGTTGAAGTTTGCATTTTAACAGGGGTTAAAATGCTATTTTTTTCTTTTTTATTTTGAAATATCATACTAGCACTAGCGGCAAAATCTTTAGTAGATATTTCTTCTTTATGACTATCTTTTATTTTGAAATTATCTTTAAAACTTATGGTAATACCTGTTGTGACTAGTAGGATACCTACTGTAAAAACAGTTATGGTAATTACTTTTAATTTTTGCAAATGTCTTCACCTCTTAAAAATAAGTGATAGATTAATTTTAACATTTTTATTTAGGTAAGTCAAATTTTGCTTTTTGTTAGAAATATGTAATTACTTTAATATTTTCCAAGCTCCATTTTTATTTGAGCCAGTTCTTTCTAGGTATTTTTCTTCTTTTAATTTTTTTATTGTTTTTTCGATATAACTCTCACTTACTCCAATTTTGTCAGCTAACGTTTCCACAGTAATTTTATTATCTTTGCTTATTTCTAACATTACTCTTTTTTCATTATCATTTAATTCTTCATATAAATTACTATTTTGCGTTTCTAATAATGTTTTATTAATAGGTATTGTAACTATAATTGTATTATCACTTATAGAACAAAATAATTTATAAATAAATCATGCACAAACCTCACGGTTTGTCTTTTCTCTTTCATAAGATATTTCTATCCTCCAGAGACCA
>CANQST010000038.1 GCA_947626595.1 uncultured Bacilli bacterium
TTTATATTAAAATTTTCATTTTAATATCTTTTTCATCCAGTATGACTAGTTTTCCATAAAACTTTTCACACTATCTAAAAAAAACACCTCATCCATATAAGGACGAAATGTTCGTGGTACCACCTTAATTCATAAGAAAAATCTTATCTTAATATTGATAACGGAATTACCCTTTTTGTTCAAAAGACAAGTTCATAAACTTTAACTACTTATTTCCACCAACCATAAGTTCTCTTCAAATTAAATATTTATTACTACTTCTTTCTCATTACAAAATATATGTACCTATTATAACACTTAACAGTAAAAATACAACCCCTTTTAATAACTTTTTCCTGTTTTTTCTTCTTTATAGCCTTCTTCTTCAATAGGTAAATTAGAATAACTTCCTAAATACATAAAATTATTTTTAGGATCTTCTGTATAATTATCAGACATTTCACTAATAATCTCTAAGAAATCTTCATTATTTATTTCTCTTAATTTTTCTGTTACTTCTAAAGCACATGAAGAAATACCATCTTTAGTATTTTCTAAAGTAATATTATCTCCTAAATAATTACATATCTTAACTGCTAAAGGTAAAGGAGAAGACACTACTATTTTTTCTTTTCCGTAAGAATATAATACTCCTTCTGGATATCTAAGCATTGCTTCTTTTTGACCATCTGTAAAAACCTTAAATAAACTATTACTAGAAGACATTTCACAAAGTATTCTTACTAAAAGATTATCATTAGGATAAGTATTACGTAAATATTCAATAACAGAACTTTCATTAAATCCTTCCTTATCTTCTAAAGAAGTTAATTTTTCTAAAACTTCTTCGCCACCTTCTTTAGCTAAAGTAATTAGAAATTCATAATTATCAAGAAGTCTTCCAGCAGTTAATTCATAGTCATTGAAATCTTTTTTATCAGTAACTTCTTTATAGTTTTTTCTTCCCATAGTTATTTCTGTGGAGTCACTCCAATAGTCAACTTTACCATCATAGAAACATAAACCTTGATACTTATCAGTTAATTCTTTTATCTCATCTTTTTCACGTTTTTCAAGCCCCTCTAAACAAGAAAACTCATAATCTCCATCAAAGTCATGTTTTACTAGATGTTGAAACATAACATCATATAGTAAAATATCACTATTTAAATCGTCTATCTCGTCCAAATACTTTTCTAAAGTTAGCTTTTTTAAAGCCTCTAATCTTTCAACCATTTTTTTAACTTGTTCTTTTGTTATCATACAAACCTCCTATACTTCACTGATATATTCTAATAGTTTTAAGAATAAATTTATATAATCTTTAGTTAAGTTTTTCTTCTTTAATTTTCTTATCGCAATTCTCTTTTTATTAATAGGTAACTCTCCAAACATTATATCAGCTATTTCTTCTTTTAAATAAGTATTAATCTGTAAGTCCATTAAAATCTCATTAACATCGTCATTTATCAATCTAACTGCATCTATTTCAATATCTTTACCCTTACAATTTATTGTCAATTGTCCAATAGTAGGAACCCCTTTAATTTCAACAACAAAGTCATTACCATCAACATAGTTTTGACTAGCTAACTTATCAGCATTAAAATATATTGTTACATCTTCAGCTTCCTTAGTATTTCTAAAGACTAATTTATAATTTCTTCTTTCTGGTACAATACCACTCTTACCATCAATAGATCTTATAATTACTGTATAATTATTCCTTAAATAGTTATAATCAATAGATGTTTTTAAGAAATAACCTTCTCTATATAAAGAAGTAACTCCATCGTCTTCATACATAGTATAAGTATTACTTACTCCTGGGAATATTTGAATTTCTAAATCAGTAGGTAAGCCAATATTATTATAATCACTTCTATTAGAAAGAGGAATAATAGAACCAGCATGAGCAAATACTGGATAATCAGACTCTTTAAAGAAAGAAATATACTTCTTATTACCAGGGAATTTCTTACCAGTAACAAAGTCATACCAAATACCATCAGGAATAAAGAAACGATGGATTGTTCTATTCATAGTAGCGTCCTTCTTATCTAGTATTGGACAAACTAATAATTGTGAACCAAAATAGTATTGATTTCTATATAAGCTATCGTCATATACCCACATATAATTATAATAAAATGGTTGAATTAAAGGCGTACCTGCCCTTGTATAATTATAAGCCTCAGTATATAAATAAGGAATTAATCGATGTCTAAGTCTTAAATAATCTATCGCAATTCTCTCAGTCTTTACATCCCAAAGCCATGGTTCTTTTTTATAGTAAGGACCCCTTGCGCCATGAAAACGTAATATAGGAGAAAAAGTACTTAACTCAACATATCTAACATACAACTCACCATCTTCAATACCACCATGGTTACCTCCTACATCATGGCTCCACCAACTAACTCCAATATTAGCGGCATTTAAATAAAGAAATGGCAAATTCTTTAAAGACTTCCAACTAATTTCACTAGAGCCACCATATAAAACTGGATACCTATGAGGAGCATAAATACTACCACGTGATAATAACATAGGTCTTTTATTACTAGCTCTTCCAGAATCTAAATACATATAATGGTTTAAAGACCACAACTTATTAACATCCATATCACCATTAGAGTCATTCCAAAAGAAATCTACTCCTAAAGCTTCAAGAGGATGGAGAAACATCTTAAATAAAACATCCAAAAACTTAGGATTTAATGGATCAAACTTAATTAATGTTGAATTAGTTATTCCCAAAAACTCACTAGCTTGCTTATAATAAGTTTCATGTGGATAAATACCCTCAGTAGGATTAACACATAATCCTACTCTAATACCCCTCTTATGAAATTCACCAATCATACTCTTAGGATCTTTAATTAGACTAGTATTAAAAGTATAACCACCCTTTAAATCATGATAATCCTTAGTATTTCTAATATGCCAATCATGGTCAAAAACCATTACTGATAGAGGTATCTTTAACTTTTCAAATTTCCTTATTAATTCATGAATACTCTCATCATCATAAGTAATATTTCTACTCCACCAGTTACCAAGAGCATATCTTGGTATTAAAGCAGGAGCTCCAGTCATTTTAAAATAATCAAATAAAGCCTGTTTAAAATCCCTATCATACATAAAAACATAAATATCCATATGCTTAGGAATTGGCTCTGCTAAAGTACCATCTTCCATAATTATTTTACCTAAGCTATCGTCAATAGAAGTAAAACCATCTAAAGAATAAAGTCCTTTTTGTAGTTGTTTAGGAATATTTACATCCACACCTACCATATTTCCTAACATATTCTTAGCTTCAGCATGTCCAACATACCAGTCTTTATTTCTATCTCTATCCCTACTTTGTAAAGTAATTTTCAAGTTTCTCATTGGATCAACTGCTGGTCCTTGAAAAGGCCTTTCCTTAACATAAGTAAGAATAAAATACTTAGTCGTTATCTCTACTAAATTATTATCTTGTCTAACAGAAAAATCAGGTAGACCAATATTTCTCTTTTTTACTAATTGAGTTGGCCTATCATTAAACTTTCCATCAGGTGAATATTCAAGTCTTATAATCCTCTCAGATATAAGAGAAATACGATACTTACTACCTTGAATAATCGCTTTTTTATCACTCTTTGCTTTTGTATAATCTACTTCAAATTGTTTTCCAAGTGGATACATACCAAACACCTTCTTATTACTCTAATAACATCATATCATATTTAAATCTATTTATCTAGAAATAAAGCATAATATTCTTCTAAAGTTATATCATTTTCGTAAATATATTTACTTATCTTTGTTCCTACATATCTAAAATGCCATGGTTCGCTTCTAAATCCTGTAATATCCTCATACTTTTTAGGAAATCTTAAAATAAAACCATACTTATAAGCATTATCTAACATCCAAGCATACTCTTTAGAGTTCGCAAAGACATTAGAAGTAGTACTACCTATATCAAACGCAAGACCCGTCTGATGTTCAGAAAAGCCAGGTTTCGCAACATACTTTTCAACATAACTATCCCCATACAAATTACGATAAGTCTCTTGTATATCTACTTGGTCCTGATAACTTCTATAACTAGAATTAATTATTAAACCAAGTCCCTCTTTAGAAGCATCCTTACTCATTTTAATAAAAGCATTTAACGCAACAGCTTCAGCCATCATCCCTTCACTTGATGCATACTCTTCTTTTATTTTTACTAGTTTAGGTTCAAACTTCTCATTCAACTTCCTATACTTATTCACAACCATATCATAAGAAAACTTCTCAACCTCTACCGCATCATCATAAGGAGCCTTATCTAAATTTAAATTTACATATAAAACAGTAGTCTCCTCATCCTCCCCTGTTTCATAAGAATAATTTAAGTACCTATCATAATTACTTAACTTAGCGTAACTAACATTAAAAAACTCTTCTAAATATTGAACTTTTTCATGCTTAACAAAATCACTTACTTCTTTAGAAGTACCATGTTTTAATATCAAAGATATATCAGAATTAGTATAACCTTTATTAAGTAACTTATTTATATTTCTAATTAAATCGTCTTGTTTAACATAATTAATCCTAGAATAATCTTCCAAATACTTCTCATTATAATAATCACTTTCAAAAGCTGCATTTAAAGTCTTATTCTCTCCTAAAGATAATATATAATCTTTTTTATTTTTAAATAGAATATTATTACTAGCTTTTTCACTATAACCAATATCTTTTAATTCATTAATCTCTTTCCTATAAAAGATAAATACCCCTATAAGTAAAAGAAAAATTACCCCTAATACCTTAAGTACTTTTACAAAAGGTTCTTTTAATTTAAGTTTCTTCTTAGTTACTTTCATAAAAATTATCACCCTACTATTAAATTTTATCATAAAATATATCTTTTGAAAATAACAATTCTATTGTATAATATAGGAAATTGAGGAGATGTTTTATGAAAGCACTAGTATTATCAGGTGGAGGCTCAAAAGGCTCTTACCAAATAGGAGTATGGAAAGCCTTAAAGAAACTCCATATAAAATATGATATTATTACCGGTACATCAGCTGGAGCCTTAAATGGAGCTTTAATTACTCAAGGTAATTTTCATAAAGCCTTACATGTATGGAAAAAAATAAACTTAAAAGTTCTCTTTGGTGAAGACGCAACTACAAGTGATAAATCTTTAGATATCTATAAAATGTATGGAAAAAATTTTTTAAAAAATGGTGGTATGGACGTTAAAGAAATAGAAAATATTATCGATAAATCACTAAATAAGAAAAAGTTTTTCAACTCTAAAATTAATTATGGTCTAGTAACTTTTAATTTATCTAAAGCTACTCCTATAGAAATAGAAAAAAAAGATATTCCTGAAGATAGACTAGTTGACTACCTAATGGCATCCGCTACATGTTATCCTGCTTTTAAAAAGAAAGATATTGAAGGAAAAAAATATATAGATGGTGGTTTTTATGACAATCTACCAATAAATTTAGCCATAAAAATGGGCGCCGACGAAATAATTGCGGTTGACTTAAAAGCTCCAGGTATGAAAAGAACTCCTAAGAAAAAACTACCTACTGTAACTATAAGTCCAAATAATAAACTAACTAATTTCTTAAACTTCTATGAAGAAGGAAATATTAGAAATATAAAATTTGGTTATAATGATACTCTAAAAGCCTATCATAAATTAGAAGGAGGAATATATTCTTTCAAACTAAATCATTTATATAAAAATGCTCTTAGTTATCAAGAAGTATATGAACATATTATTAAAAATATAATTAATTCTAAAGCCCTAATTAAAGCTATAACAGAAGTATTAAATATCACTACTAATGAACAAACTGATAGTAGAAGAAATATCTTTATAAAAATAATGGAAGAAACAGGTAAAACATTTAACTTAGACGAAACAAAAATCTACTCTTATAAAAAATTTAATAAAACCCTTAAAAAGAAATTAAAAAAGTATCAAAAATCAGAAGAGTATGATAATAAAAAGATTTCCACTGAAATAGATTTCTTAAAAAAACTAAGTGAAAAAGACTATAAATATCTCCAGAAAAAAGCCTTAACCCATCCTTTAGAATTACTTCAAGCCGTATATCTTTTCTCTATAAAAGAGGCCTAGTATGAATACTTTTAAATATTCTAATACTAATAAAAGATATCATACCTTGGATTATTTTTATAAAGAAAAGTTCAAATCCAAAGTCTTTAAAGTTAGCTTAAACGCTGGCTTTACTTGTCCTAACATAGATGGAACAGTAGGTTTTGGAGGCTGTATATACTGTTCTAAAAGTGGTAGTGGCGAATTTGCTGGAGATATAACAAAATCCTTAGAAGAACAATTTATAACTATAAGAGATATGATGCTTAAGAAATGGCCTAAAGCTAAATACATTGGATACTTTCAAGCCCACAGTAATACTTATGATAAAGTAGATAATCTAAGAAAGATGTATGATATTATTCTAAAACAAGATAATGTAATAGGCTTATCTATCGCAACAAGAGCTGATTGTATAACTGAAGAATGCCTAGATTACCTAGAAGAACTAAATAAGAAGACCTTTCTGACTATTGAATTAGGCCTACAAACAACTAATGAAAAAACTTCTAAATTAATAAATAGATGCCATTCCCTAGAATGTTTCAAAGATATGGTCGAAAAACTTAGAAAAAGAAATATAAATGTCGTTGTTCATATTATAAATGGCTTGCCTTATGAAACTAAAGAAGACATGTTAGAGACAGTTAAATATTTAAATAAACTAGATATTCAAGGAATAAAAATACATATGTTAAGTATTTTAAAAGACACTCCTCTTGCAAAGCTTTATCAAACAAAACCCTTTAAAATTCTTTCTAAAGAAGAATATATTGATATAGTAATAAGTCAACTAGAATTACTAAGAGAAGAAATAGTAATTCATAGAATAACTGGAGACCCTAAAGTAGAAGATTTAATTGAACCAACTTGGTTAATAAAAAAAGTTAGTCTAATCAATGATATTGATAAAGAAATGGTAAGAAGAAATACCTATCAAGGAAAAAAATTAGTAAAAGAAAAACAACTTTACCCAAAGCTATTTTTTTCTTTCCATTAAAATACCATCTATTCCATTATAATAACCCTTACGAATAGCTTTCTTCTTAAAAGAAAACTTTTCATATAACTTAATCGCATACTCATTATTAACATTTACTTCTAAAGTAATATCTTTTCCTATTTTATTAATAAAATACTCTAGTAGAAAAGAACCCTTTCCCTTATTACGATACTCTTTTAGAATTTCTATTTGATTTATTTCGGCCCTTTCATATATATCACTATAATAAAGATAGCCTATTACTTTATTTTCTTCTTTTAAAATTAAATACTTACCAAAAGGATTATTATTAAGATTATTTATAACTACTTCTCTATCTAAAAAAGAATTAGCTATCTCTTTAGTTTTTTCTCTAGTTAATTCCTCTATCATTTATTTTCTTCAGCCTCTGTTAATTTTAAATAATCAGGATTTACTGCATGAGGATTTATCTCTTCCTTTTCTTTAGCATAATTAACTATTCTTAAAAGATTAGCATCATACAAAACCTTTTCTTCTAAATCTATATCGTCATTAGATATTACCTTATAAGAAGATAAATCATGCATCTTTTCTTGTAACTCCTCTAATTTAATATAACTAGGTTTTAATATAGGTGACATTTTATTATCATAGATAGCTGCGAAAACATAACCTCTTCTAGCGTCTAATACTGGTATATGAATTAAGCCATCATCCAAAGATAAAGCCATAGCTTCTAAAGAAGTAATTGTGCTAATAGGTATATGTAAAGTCCAAGCATAAACCTTCGCAATCGTTATACCTATTCTGATACCAGTAAAAGAACCAGGTCCATTAACAACAATTATTTTACCTATTTCTTCTGGTTTAATATTATTTTCATTAAACATTTCGACAATTTCTGGTAAAGCAACTTCCGATAAATTATGTCCAAACTCACTTTTTACTTCACAAAGAAGTCTATCTTCTTCAACTACTGCTGTATATAGATAACTAGAAGATGTATCTATATATAAATATTTCATAATACAGCTCCACAAAGTTCTTCATATTTTCTACCATATGGAGTAATAGTTATAATACGTTTATTTTCATCCTCTTCAGAGCTTCTTATCTTTATATCAAGACGTTTTTCAGGAAGATAATCTTCTATCATATCAGCCCATTCAATAATAGTTACACCCTTCTTAGTAAAGTACTCCTCTATACCTAAATCTTCTACTTTACCATCTAAACGATAAACATCCATATGAAATAATGGCATATCTCCAGTAGTATATTCCTTAATTATATTAAACGTTGGAGACGTAATTTCTTCTGTTATTTCCATAGCGGACGCAAAACCCTTAGTAAAAACCGTTTTTCCACTACCTAAATCTCCTCTTAAACATATTACCATATTAGGAAATTTTTCTGATTCAATATTTTGAGCAAGCTCAATTGTTTCTTCTTCTGAATATGTTGTTACTTTATAATCCATTTATAATTCCTCCTAAAGATTATTATAATCAAAAAAAAAGAGTTAGACAACTCTAATTTACTCTAATTACTAGAAATTGACATATTTTCTACTAGAAGTTTAGGACTAGCTGTTTTATATGTTTTAAATTCTTTAGTAGAACCTATTTCTTTTATGTTAGAAAATAACTCAAAAATAGTTGTCGTTAAAATAGATGGCTCAAAAGTAGAAACGACTTTTCCCTCTTCAATAACTTGACCATATACTTGTAGAGAAATATCACCCGTAGTAGGATTTAAAGTAATTCCACCTGTTTGTTGATACTTAGTTATATATAACCCATTACTTAACTCTTTAAACAAGTCTTTAGAATTAGAATTTTCCTCAATATAAAGATTAACAGCTGAAATCCCACTATAAGCATTTCCTGTTGATTTTCTGTTATCAATAATTGCCTCTTTATTATTATACAAATAAGTCTTTAAAACACCTTTCTTTACTATCTCTTTTTTATATGTAGAAATACCTTCATTATCAAACTTAGTATAACTAGGATAATTCCTATTAGTTGGATCCTCTATTATTGTTAATTTAGGTGAAAAGATACATTTATCTATTTTATCAGCTAGACAAGAAGTTTTCTTGCGAATTTCCTCCTTGGATAACATTTTTATAAATTCCCCAAGTAAACAAGAAGTAAAAGTCTCTGATAATATTACATTGTATTTACCTGCTTCTATTTTTCTTTTCTTTTTATTTAATAAAATATTTTGTAAGACATTTTCTACTACATCTTCAAAATTAATATCTCTACTTGTAGAATAAATAGTATCATCTTCAGTATAAGCTTCTCCTTCTATTTTAGCAGTTGCTTGTACATAAAACTCTTCTAAACTTTTAGATGTTGAAATATCTAATCCCTTTAAGTTAACTATTCTTTTAGAAGTATTAGAAACACTATAATTAATTTCTAAATCAGTTATATAATGATATTTTCTAATAAGAGAATATAAATTTAATATCCTCATACTTTCAATTTTTTCTACTTCTTTAGGACTTTCTATCTTTGTCTTCTTATCTTCTTCTATTAGAAAATCTTCATAATTACTTTCAATATTAAGAGCTTTTTCTTTTAAAATAGTAAATACTTCTTCACTTAAATAATTAGTTTTATGTTTAACATACTTTTTATTTATTTTAGCTTTTATTTCATATGAAGTATCATTAGTCGTTATAAAATTCTTCTGCTTACCATTTAAGGCACTTAAACATAAAGACTTATCTTGAAATTCAATTAGTTGAAGATTATCTATTCCATGTGTTTTAGATAAATTTAAAAATTCTTCTATACTCATTAGCAACTACCTCCTACTAGAATTTCACTTACTTTTATAGTTGGTTGACCAATATCAACAAGCACAGTACCACTCAAACTTCCACAATAACCAGTCTCTAATTTCAAATCATTAGATACCATTTCAACTTTCTTTAAAATATCTTGACCCTTACCAATAAGAGTTACTCCTGTTAACATTTTAGTTACTTCACCCTTTTCAATTAAATAACACTCATCAGCCGTAAAATTAAAATCTCCCGTATTAACATCAACACTACCACCTGCCAAGCTTTTACAATATATACCATAATCAATACTTTTAAGCATATCTTCTATTAAATCATTTCCTTTTTCTAGATAAGTATTATTCATACGGGAAGTAGGAGGATATAAATAGCTTTCTCTTCGAGCAGATCCAGTTAATGGATGTTTTAACTTTTTAGTATTAAAATAATCAACTAAGTAGCTTTTTAAAACACCTTTATCAATTAAAATATTTTTTTGACATCTATTACCTTCACTATCAAAAATAGTACTACCCCATTCATGAGGAATAGTTCCATCATCAATCAAAGTAACTTTGTCGCTAGCAATTACCTTGCCAATTTTATTAGAAAAGGCACTCAAATTATCAGCTGTAGAAGTTGCTTCTAAAGCATGACCACAAGCTTCATGAAAAATTACCGCTCCAAAACCAGGCCCTAAAATAGCGGGAACCCTGCCACCTTTAAAACTAACAGCACTAAGTTTTTTTACTGCTACTTCTGATACTTCTCTAGCATATTTCTTATAACCAACATCTTCTAAAAACTCATAACCACAGCCTTTGCCAATAGCCTTAAAAGTAGTCTCATTTCTTCCATCGCAACTAGCATAAGGAATACACATCAATCGTGTTGCAATTTCATTAGAAGAAATATACTTACCAAAACTATTCGCAACCGTAAAATTCTTATCTTTTTCAACAAGCATAGCTTTTACTTGGGAAATATACTTAGAATATTTACGAGCTTCCTCGTCCATTTCTTTTAAAATCTTTATTTTTTTAGAAACAGGAAATTGTTCATGAGGAATAATTACATCTAAGTACTCTTCCTCTAAATTATCGAGTTTAAAACTAACCTTTTTTGTATTGACAGTACAATTTATATTGTCTAAAAGATTATTAGTTTCCATCAAAATATTATCTTCATTAAAATCATTAATTGAAGTGTAATAAACTTTATCGTCAACTATAACTCTAATACCAATTCCTCTAGTAGTCGAAGTAATAATATCGTCTAAAACTCTCTCAATTAACACATAAGTAGTATCTTTTGCTTCTTCATAATAAACTTCAGCAAAACTACAACCTCTATTTAAACATAAACTAATAATCTTCTCATATAATTCTTTTTTCATAGAAGTTCCTCCTAATTTCATTATATAATTTTTAGAAAAAAAAGGCAAAAAAAAATTCTTGGCAACTTCCTATCTTCGCATACACTATTGTCGGCGTAAAGTGGCTTAACTTCTGTGTTCGGGATGGGAACAGGTGTACCCCACTTGCTATCGTTACCAAGAAAATATAGAGAGAATAATTCTCTGAAAACTTAGATATTGTGTTCTATCAAATTAATTAAATTATGATTAAATCCTCGATCTATTAGTACTGGTCAACTCAAAATGTCACCATTCTTCCATCTCCAGCCTATCAACCAAATCGTCTATTTGGGATCTTACTACATACGTATGGGAAAACTCATCTCAAAGGAGGCTTCCCGCTTAGATGCTTTCAGCGGTTATCCTTTCCAAACATAGCTACTCTGCACTGCAGCTGGCGCTACAACAGATACACCAGAGGTTTGTCCATCCCGGTCCTCTCGTACTAAGGATAGCTCTCTTCAATTTTCCTACGCCCACATCGGATAGGGACCGAACTGTCTCACGACGTTCTGAACCCAGCTCGCGTGCCACTTTAATGGGCGAACAGCCCAACCCTTGGAAGCGAATCCACCTCCAGGATGTGACGAGCCGACATCGAGGTGCCAAACACCACCGTCTATGTGAACTATTGGGTGGTATCAGCCTGTTATCCCCAGGGTAACTTTTATCCGTTAAGCGACGACCATTCCATTCTGAATCGTCTGATCACTAAGCCCTACTTTCGTATCTGCTCGACTTGTTGGTCTCGCAGTCAAGCTCCCTTATACCTTTACGCTCTATGAATGATGTCCAACCATTCTGAGGGAACCATTGGGCGCCTCCGTTACTTTTTGGGAGGCGACCGCCCCAGTCAAACTGCCCACCAGACACTGTCCCTGAACCAGATAATGGTCCGAGGTTAGAAATCCAATATGTCAAGGGTGGTATTCCAAGGTTGACTCAACTAGAACTGGCGCCCTAGTTTCAACGTCTCCCACCTATCCTCTACAAGACATATCGAATCTCAATATCAAGCTACAGTAAAGCTCCATGGGGTCTTTCCGTCCTGTTGCGGGTAACCTGCATTTTCACAGGTATTAAGATTTCACCGAGTCTATGGTTGAGACAGTGCCCAGATCATTACACCTTTCGTGCGGGTCAGAACTTACCTGACAAGGAATTTCGCTACCTTAGGACCGTTATAGTTACGGCCGCCGTTCACTGGGGCTTCAATTCGTACCTTCGAATTATCGACTTGCGTCTATCTAAGCACTCCTCTTAACCTTCCAGCACTGGGCAGGTGTCAGCCCCTATACATCGTCTTACGACTTAGCAGAGACCTGTGTTTTTGGTAAACAGTTGCCTGGGCGTCTTTAGTGTCGGTTGCATAAAGCAACCACCCCTTATCCCGAAGTTACGGGGTTATTTTGCCGAGTTCCTTAACCATAGTTCTCTCGCTCACCTTAGGATACTCTCCTTGACCACCTGTGTCGGTTCTGGGTACGGGTACCTATATGATTAGCCCTAGAAGCTTTTCTTGGAAGCGTGGCGTCAAAAGATTTCATTGCAAGCAACTTCACCATAACACTTCAGCTTACCTATAACCGGATTTTCCTAATTATAAACCTTTGTGCTTAGACCAGAATCCAATAACTGGCTCTTCCTAGCCTTCTCCGTCACTCCATCAGTCATATAGATAGTACAGGAATATCAACCTGTTGTCCATCGGCTACGCCTTTCGGCCTCGTCTTAGGACCCGACTAACCCTGGGAGGACGAACCTGCCCCAGGAACCCTTAGTCAAACGGTGGATGGGATTCTCACCCATCTTGCGCTACTCACACCGGCAT
>CANQST010000039.1 GCA_947626595.1 uncultured Bacilli bacterium
CTTTGTTGCCAAATAATATTACCATTCTTATCATACTTAATAATATATGCTCCACCTATTAAAGACTTATTCTCTTTCTCAAATAAACTCTGTCCCACTACAATATAATAATCATTTACTTTCTTTATCTTATTAAAACTACTCTTATCAGCATCCTCAAAACTCTTCTCCCAAACAATTTCCCCATCCTTATCATATTTAACAATTAAAGCCTTTGTATAATCATTTTCATAGTCTTTCTTACTCTTACTAAAATTACCTACTACAACAATATCATTCCCATCACTACAAACACTATTATAAGTACTAGAAATACCTTTATTATAAAGTTTTTCTACCACTGTCTCTTTATTCTTATCATATATTGTTACTTTAGCCTTTTCATATAACATTTCATTATCATTATTTCCCCCTACACTAATAAATCCATCATTTACTTTTATAATACTATTAATTGTATCAAAATAAACATCACCAGAACTAGTATAAAAAACTTTATATAACATAAAACTTAACTCCATTACTAATATTATTAAACAGACTAAAGTTATAATTTTTACATACTTAATTTTATTTGTCTTAACTTTCTTCATAATTACTCCTTCATAATATTATTCTATCAAAAATACTTAACTTTTTAAAGGACAAAACCCCTTACTTTACAAAAGAAAAGACATCAAAATGTCTTTCCTAACTAACTACAAGTTCTATTCTATTTAATCTTTCTTCATTTAGAGTAATCTTTATATTCTTATCCCCTATCTTAGCAGTCATATCTTCAAGTAACATAAGCATATCCGTAACATCTCCATAATCCTCTGAGTCAATTGTCTTAGTATAAATAATCATTGAGTAAGTTCCTTTTTCTAAACTACTTATATCAATAGTCTTATCATACCAAACAAATTTCTTATCTTTCTTATCACTTGATGTTACTTTATAACTTCCCAAAGAAGTACTACCTATATCAAAACTATATCTCTTGAAAGTATCAACATTTTCAAAGATTACTTTTCTAGTAATATCACTTTCTTTAGCATAAGTACCACCATAATTATAAGAAGTACCAGTTAAATGTAATTTTCCATCTACAAATTCAATACTATCATAATCATTAATCATATTTCTAAATGTATTAGCACTCTTTGTAGTTATAAGCTCATCCCTTATACTAAGAAGTACTTCTTTAGCTCTATGAGAAAGCATTACTGTAAAACTATAACCTTTTTTACTATCTTCCTCTCTTCTATCAATATTACTATTAAATAGATTATCAACTACTTCTTCACTATAGTAATCTCCTTTAATAGCTTTCATATATAGTTCATAGTCTCCTAAAGGAATATCAGATAAATCTACTTCGTCTTTAAACCAAGACTTAGAATAATTAATATCTCCAGTCTTACCTAACTCATAAGGAACATTACTAGTCCATGGTTCTACCTCTATAGAATATTCTTTAGAAGTATTCATATTTCTTAGAATTAACTCATATTTAACATCATTAACATTATTATTAACACCTAATACTTTTAAATAACCACTTATAGTATACTTCTTATCACTACTATTCCAAGATATATCTTCTAAGTAAAATTCTCCATCTTTCTTAGTTAATACTTTTTCTACAACTTCTACTCTAATTGTTTTAGTTGTTTTATTACTAGCACTATCTTCTACTTCATAAGTAACATTATAAGTACCTAACTTCTTAGTATTAACATCATTTTCTATTACTTTTATCTTTGAAGTAATATCTCCATCCTCTTTATCAGTAGCACTTACTTCATCTAATTCCTTAAAAGTAGAATTTATTACTACTTGTCTATCTTTAGCATTAATTACTGGATTCTGATCTTTAACTATTGTAACTTTTATTTCTTTAGTAGTTGTTTGCTTATAACTATCAGTTACTTCATATACTATTTTATAAGTACCTAGTTTTTTATTATCAACTGTATTTTCTACTACTTTTATCTTTGAAGTAATATCTCCATCTTCTTTATCAGTAGCACTTACTTTTATTTTTACTTCATGATTAATAGTAATTTCTGTATCACTAGCATTAATAACTGGCTTTTCATTTTTTAATACTGTTACTTTAATTGTCTTTGTCGTTGTACCATTACTATTATCAGTTACTTTATAAACAACTTTATAAGTACCTGGAGTATTTTTATAAGTATTTTCTATTACTTGTATTTTTGAAGTTAAATCTCCATCTTCAGCATCAGTAGCTTTAACACCATCTAATGGTTTAAATTCTTCTCCTTCTACTAAAGTCTTATCACTAGCAGTAATTACAGGTAAATTATTAGCCGCAACACTATTAAATAGTGTAACATCAACATTCTTATAGTTACCAACTACCCATCCATAAATATTATCATTTCCTACTAAATTAACAGGTACCTTATACCATAAATCTTTACCAATATATTTCTCTTCAAGTATTGGTGTATATGAATTAGAATATTGTAAACCAATTAGATATTTTTCCTCATCTATTGTTGTACTTGTTACCCAGCAAGCTTGATTACCCTTTTCATTTATCATATATTTAGCATATTTAGAACTAACTAATTTAATACTATCAGCACTTACCCACTCTTTTTGATCATATTTATAATCAGAAGTTACTAAGTAAGCAACTGGATTACCATCAAGATAAGCAATTGTATAAACCATTACATATCTATTTTTCTTTAAAGTAGCCCCTGTCTTACTATCAAGAGTAGCATCATAATAGTAAGGACTATCTTTTGTAGAAACAGCAACTCTAGGTTTTAAATTAGTATTTTCAACTAATAAATCATAAGTATAATTCTTATCTTTATATTCCATTACATCATTAGGATTTAAATAACCATTTTTAGCTTTATTAAGTTTCTTAACTTGAGATGCTTTTACATATACAAAACCATTCCAATTATAATTTCCAGAAGTTACTTCATTATAATTACTATCTATATTTAAATCACTTACTACTTTATACCATAATTCATTATTTTTCTTTTCTTCTCCTACTATAACTAATGTATCTTCAGCTTCTGGATACTTATAAACAACTTTAGAAGAAGTAGATGGACTACTATAAGCATTAATTGAAGATAATACCATACCTAATTGATAAGAATTATAGTCTTGTAATCCCAAAGCCTTATCTAATGAATAATAATTAGCAGCCATCTTTTCACTCCAGTAAGCATCAGATGCATACCTAACATTCATACCACGCCATTTAGTACCGAAATGTGGTCCATAATAACGCCCATCAGCAGGATGAGCATAACCATAAGTAATCCACTTCGAAGCATAGCCTAAAATACTATCAGCAAAACTAGCATACCAGTTAGCAGCTTCATATGGATTGGAGTCCACTGCCGCAAGTCCAAATCCATTATTCTTATTAATCGCTAAATTACTTCTACCATTACCTGTTTCATTACGACTTAAACTTAAAGAAAGAATAGCATTTACCCCATATTTTTCCTGAGCATAATAGAAAAATGTACCCTTACCATAAAGTCTTGAAGAATTCCCCTCACTAGCATTTCCATAAGCATCTTTAGAAATACCCATATTATTTCTAATATATTCATTTATATTAGTACTAGAATACTTTGTTCTTGTATGATTAGATAAAAACATATAATAATTATAATAAGGATTACCCTTATTTACTGAGTTATTATAAGTACCTTTTTTATTATCTTTAATTAAAGTCGCTAAATCTTTATAAAAATAATGTCCATCATAACTATAATAAGTACCAGCACTTAACATATCAGGTTTAGGTCCTATAGTACTACCAGCATTTCCACCATAAGTATTTTGTATCTTCGCAACATAATTATGTCTAATACTATCATTAGTAACCATATAAGAACTACTAGACTTAACCCAAGTAACTGGAACAATTTCATAATAATCTTGCGTTATCCAACCAACATAGTCACTAACCTTAACCTTAGCTGTCCAACAACCATTACTATTAGAATAACCAGTCTCCATATGAATACCATCAACTGATCCATATAAAGAACCCGTATCCATATAAGTAAATGAATAACCACTTAACTCACTATTTTCGTAAAAATAAGTTATAGCATCAGGAGGAGACACAGATAAATCAAGTAAAGCTACATTAGCATCAATTATCTTAACACCACTACTAGTATTAGTTAATACTGCTGTACCATTACCACCATCTTGCACCATTCTATTCTTAGCACTATCATAATCATTAAAAGACGCAATATGATCAATAGAACCATTACTATTAAATCTCGCAACTTCATATTTGCCCTGTAAATTACGATAACGATAATTATCTACAGAATAAGCAAAAACACTCTTAAAAGTAAATAAACTAAAGAAAACAAATAATATTAAAAGTTTTTTTCGCAAAGTAAGTCAACCTCCTTTCAATATATCACCTATATTATAACATTTTTTATATAGCAGCAACCCCCTAAGTTCATAATTGTTGACATATTTTTACAATATTTTACATTGTTTTTTAAACCCAAAAACTACTTTCCCCAAAAAGTTGATAAATTCTTATAAATTGGTTATAATTTATAGTAGTTAATTTATATTCATTGGAGGTTTTTATGTCTAAAAAAGAAAAAAAATCTAAACTAGGTTTAGTTCTAAATATACTATTAATTATATCTATAATAACAAGTTTATTTTCAATGTATGAAATATTCTTACTAGATACTATAGAAAATGTTTTAAGATACATTGTAATAGGACTTCTAGGTATAATTGATATCGTTCTTATCTTTAAAAGATTTTTCTCTAAAAAGAAAAAGAAAAGTAAAAGAATTGGCTTTATCATATTTATGACACTATATTCTCTAATATGTGCATCTGTAGGTGGAGTAATCTTCTATGTATATGGACAAATAAATAGTATTAATAAAGTATATATTACCTATACTTCTAATCTAATTACTATGAAAGATAATGAAGCTAGCGAAATAGACGATATTAGTGATATGACAATTGGTATTTTAAATGATAAAAAGTCTCCTGAAGGTTATATCATACCAATGGAAATTGTTAAAGAAAATAAGCTTAATGACGAAAATGAATTAAAAAGTTATGACGACTATACATCTATGTTAGTTGATATGTATACTAAAGAAATAGATGCCATGTTTGTATCAAGTAGTTATGTATCTATGTTCTCAGGAATTACTGGTTATGAAAATATTGAAAATGAAACAAAAGTAATTATTTCTAAAGACAAAAAGATGCGTAAAACTGATGTATCAAAATCTGAAGGTGCTAGTAGTGGTAAAGATATAAAAGAGCCATTCACATTATTATTAATGGGAATTGACTCCACTGACGAAGTTCTAAGTAAGAATGCTATTGCTAACGGAGATACCCTAATACTTATAACTTTTAATCCTAAGACATTAAATGCTACTATGTTCTCTATTCCAAGAGATAGTTATGTACCAATAAGTTGTTGGTCAGGTAAACCAGAAAATAAAATTACTCATGCCGCAGCTTATGGTAACGATTGTATGATGAACACTATTGAAGAATACTTTAAAATAGATATTGATTATTATGCTAAAATTAACTTTAAAGGTCTAGTTAAACTAGTAGATGCCGTTGGTGGTGTTGAAGTTGACGTTCCAAAAGAATTATGTACAGACGACTCTTCACGTTATGCTGAAATATGTATACCAGCAGGACACCAATTATTAAATGGTGAACAAGCTTTAGTATTTGCGAGAAATAGAAAAGCTTTTGCCGATGGTGACTTTGCTAGAGCTGAACATCAACAAGAAATTATTATGGCTTTAGTAAATAAAATGAAAAAGATTACTAGTGTAACTAAATTTATGGAAATATTAAATACTATTTCTAATAGCCTAGATACCAATTTAACTACTAAACAAATATTATCTTTCTATAATGTTGGTAAAGATATCATAAAGAAAAGCTTAGCCAATGAAAATGCTGATTTAGTAAATATTCAAAGATTATATCTAGATGGTATTGGCCAAATGATTTATGACGAAAGAGCTAGAATGGTTTTATGGGACTATGTACCAAATGAAAATAGTAGAAAAGATATTATTCAAGCAATGAATGAAAACCTAGAGCTTGCTAATCATGAAGCTATAACAGAATTTAGTTTTTCAATTAATGAGCCATATGAAAAAGAAGTAATTGGAAGTGGTCCATATAAAGGAGATAACTACTATGATTTATTACCAAACTTCGTAGGCTACAGTAAAGCTGAAGCTGAAGCAATTGCTAGAAGTAATGGTGTTAGTATAACCTTTAATGGAGCAAGTGGTTATGTAGTATCACAAAGCTATCCTGAAGCAAAAAGACTAGATTTAATAAAAGGAAATGTTGTATTAACATTATCAAGAAACACAGTCGAAGAAGAAAAACCAAGTAAAGATTTAGACGAAGAGGATGAAGATGAAGAAGACAAAGATAATGATGTAGTTGACGATAAGATTAGCAACGACGAAGATAATGATACAACCACTCAAACAACTACTCCAACACCTAATGAAAATAGCGAAGAGCCAGACGAGTAAGGCTCTTTTTTTTAGCAATAACCATTTTTATAAATTAGCATATCTTATAATGGTGATTAATATTTTATTAAATTGGTTTATAAACCTTAATCCTGTTTATCAAGCCTTAATTGCAGGTCTATTTACTTGGAGTGTTACCCTATTTGGAGCAGCAATTGTTTTCTTCTTCAAAAAAGTAAATAAAAGTATAATGGATGCTTTACTAGGCTTCTCAGCAGGAGTAATGGTCGCAGCATCTTTTTGGTCATTACTAAATCCAGCTATTGATATAGCTCTAAAACTAAATATGATAACCTGGCTTGTTGTCTTTATTGGTTTCTTTAGTGGTGGACTACTTTTATTCCTAGGAGATAGACTATATTCTAAAAAAGAAATTGCTGATAAGAAAAAGCGTTGTATGATGTTAATATTCTCTATAGTTTTACATAATATACCCGAAGGACTAGTAGTTGGATTTGCCTTTGGCGCAGCAGCTTATCATTTTACTGGTTCTACTATCTTATCAGCTATCACTCTTGCTATTGGTATTGGACTACAAAATTTTCCTGAAGGAAGTGCCGTCAGCTTACCCCTTAGAAGAGAAGGTTTATCTAGAAAAAAAGCTTTCTTCTATGGACAATTAAGTGGCATAGTTGAACCAATTAGTGCCGTAATAGGAGCCATTCTTGTCTTAAAAATACAAATACTTCTTCCCTTCATGTTATCATTCGCTGCTGGAGCTATGATATACGTAGTTGTTGAAGAACTTATTCCTGAAAGTCAAAGTAATACAAAAAAAGACTTAATGGCCCTCTTTACTTTAATTGGTTTTAGTGTAATGATGGTTTTAGATGTTGCATTAGGTTAAAAAGGCTCAAAGCCTTTTTATTTTAAATATAGCTCTTCTCCTTCTTTTAAATAAATACCATAAAGATCTGTCTTAAGAGACGTAAATATCAATTTAGGAGTTTTATCTTCTTTTGCTTCTTCTTTTACCTCCTCTTTAGTATCTTCCGGTTCTAAAACTTCTATTTCTTCTCTTTTAAAATTATAACCATAATTATCAATAACAGTAACATCACTGCCTAGAAAAAAACACTCTTCTGGTTTCTTACCATTATTAATAGACCAATATCCTGACTTATTTTTATACCAACCATTCTCTGTAAATTTTCCCCTACCACACTCAATATGACAATGATTACCTGTAGCTTCACCCTTTACCCCCTCTGAATAAAAAGCCTCTTTCTGCATTATCTTTTTACCAACAAATAAACCGTCAATACTATCAGCATGAGCAAAAAGAACTGTCATATAATCAATAGTACCATCAGCATACAAAACTTTGTCAACACTCTCTAACCATACCTCATTAGCATCCTCTACATAAATCTTTTTTATAACACCTGTAAAAGGAGCATAGATAGGACTTTTAGAAGTATCACTAGATGCCTCGTCTATCGCAAAACTATCCAAATGACTTCCCTCATTATAACCCTGACTAATACGCATAACCTTACTTGGATACAAAGCCTTTTCCATTAATGTTCCTCCTCATTAATAATATTTTCTTCTGGAATAATCTTACTCTTTTTAGTAACAATTTCACTATAAGGAGCAAGCTTACCTTCCAATTTTTTATAAATAGTATCAGCTCCTATAAAAGAAAATAATCCGACCCATAAACTTAATGGAAAATCAACAGAAGTAAAAGTCTCACAAAAAAGATAACCAATTATCATATTCACTAAAAAAGAATATAAAGTAATAGTTTTACTTTTCTTAAAATGTTTTTTAGTCTTTTGAATAAAAGCACAAGTTATACTACTAAGTGCCATAGAAATAACTAAAACTTTTTGTAAATAATCCAAGTTTAACATAATAATCCCCTCTAATTTAATATATGCATAAATTTTCATTAAAGCTATTTAATTAAACTAGAAATGTGGGTTACTAGTGGGCTACTTGTGGGTTACAATATTTCAAGCAAAAGAAAACCCCATAAACATTTATGTTTATGAGGTCTAAAGAAACATTTATTACTAACGTTTTGAGAACTGTGGAGCACGACGTGCTTTCTTAAGTCCTGGTTTTTTACGTTCTTTCTTGCGTGAGTCTCTAGTAATCATTCCTGCTACTTTAAGAGTTTTTCTAAAACTATTTTCACTTTCAACTGGTGTAGTTGCATCATATTGTAATAATGCTCTAGTAATTCCTAGACGGATAGCTCCAGTTTGTCCTTGGAAACCTCCTCCATTTACTTTCGCAACTACATCAAACATTTCAGCAGTATTAGTTAAAACTAATGGTTGAGATAGGTCCATTACACAAATTTCAGATGGGAAATATTCTCTAACATCTCTACCATTTACTGTAATCTTTCCAGAACCAGGTATCAAAGTTACTCTTGCAACACTTGATTTTCTATGTCCTGTACCAGTATATACTCTTTGTTCTTTTGCCATAACCTATCCTCCTACTTAACCTCAAGCACTTCAGGCTTTTGTGCTTGTTGTTTATGCTCACTACCAGCATAAACAAATAATTTCTTGTACATAGCTCTACCAAGTCTATTATGAGGAAGCATACCTTTTACAGCTCTTTCCATCATTTCAACTGGATATTCTTCACGCATTACTTTAGCAGTTCTTTCTCTTAAACCACCAGTATACATTGAGTGATTATAATACATCTTGTTTTCTAACTTATTACCCGTTAAATTAACTTTCTCAGCATTGATAATAATAATGTTATCACCACAATCAATATGTGGGGTATAAGTTGGTTTGTGTTTTCCACGTAAGTATGTAGCAGCAAGTGATGCAACACGACCTAAAGACTTTCCTTCAGCATCAATTACATACCATTTGCGCTCAACTGTTTCTTTTTTTTGCATATAACTTGTCATAATTTTTCTCCTTTTACTTAAATTAGACTTTCCCAGGGTCTAATTTATGTGGGGATTTAAATGTACCAGTTAAGATTATACTAAAAAATATATTAAAAAGCAAGTACTTTTATCACTTTTTCATTGTAAATAAAGCATTTTTCTTCAAAAAAACACTCTAACTTCAATTAGAAATTAGGTGCAGAACCAATTTTGGAGATGTACCTAAAAATATTAGGTTATATCTCTTAATTAAGATTATATCACTTATTTTTATTTTTTCAACCATATTTGTAACAAAAAAGACCATTTGACAAAAAATAAATTATCGTATATTATAAATAACTAGAGGTATAACCTTATAGTTAAATTAGGTGCCATCTCCAAAAATAATATAAGTATATATTGTTTAAGGAGGTGAGGCTTATGAACCAATATATATTAGTAAATTATTTATTAAATGGAATATTTAATAATATTTACCATCATTTTAATAGTTATACTATTACAAATGATGGTAGTTAAATACTAATATATAATAAAGGGGGGTCAAGCAAAAAAGCATCTAATTTCAATTAGAAATTAGGTGCAAAACCAAATTTTGGAGATGTACCTAAAATCTTAGGTTATATCTCTTTCATTTATAATTATACCATTTTTTTCACTTTTTACAACCTTTATTTTTAAATTTATTAAATAAAATCACCCATTATTAGCACCATTCAGCAATTTGTTATAGTATAATATTATTAGATTGTATAGATACATCTAACTTATTAAGAAGATAGTAAAGACTATTGAAAGGAATGGATAGTTAATATGAGTAATTTCAATAATTTTAGAGATATAATAAACCACATTAATACTCTAGAAACTGAAGATCAAATAAAGGAATATGTAATGTCTAGATTAAATTGTTTAGAAAAGAATTCTGAAAAAAGAACAATAGATAGAATTAATGAAGGTAAATTAATCGGAACAATTACAGAAGGATACATTAATTCCGATAGTCCTATTATTACATCTTATATGGTAGAACCATTTTATATGAATGATTTAACACTTTATATAGATTTTATAAAATATATTAAAGGAAAAAATTTAAGTAATCCACTACAGTTTTTCCATGAATTACAAAATTTTACGATAGATTTATTTGGATTTAAAGGTAGTCAACTTAATAGAGAAAATGTTTACTTAGAAGAAAGAAACGATAAACCAATATCCATAAAAGATTTTTATCGAAACAATTCTGCATTATGTTCAGAAAGAAGTGCTACTGTACAAAATCTAGCAGAGTTCTGTGGAATAAAAAGTTATTTAATATTTGGCGAGCTAGTTATTAATGGTAAAAAAGAAGTACATGCATATAATATTTTTAAAATGAAAGATGCAACTTTAATATTATATGATGCGACTAATTCAGTAACTCTTAGTAGTAATGGTTATGTTCCAGCATATTCTATTATTGGAAAAGAAGATATTTCTAATATAGAAAGTATTTCATTTGACTTTGAAACTCTTAGTAATATTTATAAACAGTCCATTCATTCCAAAGAGCCTTTAGATAGAAATTATATTACTTGTAATTATTATATTAATAAACATCAACAATCAAAATAAAAGCAATTTTTTTCAAAAAAAACACCATAACCAAAGTTAGGTGTAATCAACAAATTAAGAGATATAACATTAGTTAAGTTAGGTTCACACATAATAAAATAATGCTTATGCACCAATATATATTAGTGAATTCTTTATTAAATGCAATACTTAATAATATTTACCATAATTTTAATAGTAATACTACTACAAACCATGGCAGTTAAATACTAACCTATTCAAGGGGGTATAGGTAAAAAAGCATCGAATTTCAATTAGAAATTAGGTGCTAATCAAAAAACTTTTGGAGATGTACCTAAAATCTCAGATTATATCTCTTGCATTTATAATTGTACCATTTATTTCACACTTTTACAACTACTTTTTTTAATTTTTCACAACTTTTGTGGAAAAAATGTAAATCACTATTTAACTGCAAGCACTAGACGCGAACCAAAGTATCCATAGACACCACCGGCATGCCTATCGAAGTCGAACAGGCCTGTCAAGACGCCAACGTCGTAACTGCCGCCTCGACCGAACCACGGGTTCGTGGGCTCTACGAAGTGCGAATGGTCAGCGTACCAACCGTTGTGAGAATAAGAAGAGCCATTCTTCTCCATGTAGTAATAAAAAGGGCCCATTTCTCCAGTTGCATCTCCCAAAATTCTTTTACTGTAAGAAGACCATGTTGTAGCACCAAAATATTTATCAAAGTATTGTGTTTTTGCCAAATCAGTATCTGTTACGCCACTTGCGACACCACCACTACTAGTAACACCATAAGGGGCTAAGTAACCAGCAACATACTCATGTGCTCCACCTGACATATCATATATTCCTGTTATATTTCCTGTTGTTGATGCTAAATAGCCAATTGGTGTATTATAAGGTTTTGTCACTGCTGGTCCATCATCATCCGTAACTTCTTTAGTTCCATATGTTCCTTGATAGGAGCTTTGATCAGTATTTGCTGCAGCTGAATATCCAGTTTTAAAATCAGAATTATTATTTATATTTATTTCAGCACCTATTCCATAGGCTGAATGTGAAAGATATGCTACTGCTCCCCATTCTGTATTTTTTATCATGTGTGAGTCAAAGCCTCTCTTATAATTATAAAACGCATTCCAGAAATCACCAACTGTTGTATTTCTTAATGAAGTCATATTTGGTTTTACTGTTATGGCACTTGTTGTACCACTTGCTTCAAACTTAGCTACCCATAAGCCACTTACTCCAAAAGCAGTAAATGCTGGGTGAGTTAAGTATTCTCCACTTGAAGTCTCTGCATTCTTATTTTCAAATATAACATCTATTAGTTGTGCCGAACCAGTAATATGCCAAATAGAATTTGTTGCATTTTGTGTACTAGCTAAATTTTGTTGATAACCATCTTCGCTTGTTGGGTTCCATACTTTATATCTATATCTAGGAACCCACACAAAATAACTCTCAATATCGTCTTCTGAGATTATATCTCCTGTTTTATAACTTTTACTTGGATTACT
>CANQST010000040.1 GCA_947626595.1 uncultured Bacilli bacterium
GAATTTGTAAAATTCATAGGGAAAATGGCCGTGAATTTATCAAAACCTCGATTTGCATTAGTTTTTCTATTGTGTTAAACTTACTTTCGAACTTTTACGAAAGGGGGAAATTTAATACTATGGAGAAGTTCTATAATTGTCGTTATGACATGGCTTTTAAATTACTTTTTTGTAATGATACTGATACTTATCTTATAGAAAAATTTATATTAAATGGATTACATATGGAAGTAGAAAAGTTAGAGTTTCTAAATAAAGAGTTAGCAATAGACTTTTTCGAAGAAAGAAAGAAGATAGTGGACTCTTTAATTAGAATAAATGATAATGCTTATTTAAATATTGAAGTAAACTCTTCAAAAAGTAAAGAAACAGCTCTTAGAAATTATTGTTACTTTCAAAAAATAATTAATAGTAATACAAAGAAAAATGAAGATTATAATGTAACAGATCAGTTTATTCAAATTGATTTAACTTATGGTCTACCAAAAACGGATAATCGGAAAATAGTAGAGACATATCAAATGAAGAATGAAGAGGGAAGCTTATTATATGTTGATAATGTAAAAATGATTGAATATGATATGGACAAAATATTAGACCTGTGGTATCATAGAAATGACAAAGACAAGCAAGAAGAGATAGAAAAATATAAGTATCTAATGATGTTAGGATTAGATAGAGAGAAATTAAGAATATTTAGTGAAGAACATAAGGAGGATGAATTTATTATGGAATATAGAAAGAAAATAGAAGAAGCAAATGATAAGAAACAATTTGAGCCTTTTTTAACCTATGCTGAAGATGTAAGATTTCAAATTAATACAGCAAGAAATATAGGAATGGAAGAAGGCCGTGTTGAGGGCAAAGAAGAAGGCAGAAAAGAAGAAAAAGAAGAAACAGCTAGAAGTATGCTTAGAGATAAAGTTGATATAGCATTAATCTCTAAATATACTAATCTACCTACAGCACAGATTATGAGTTTAAGGTAATTTAAAATAAACACTAATTGTTTCATTTAAATTTGATAATGATAGGTTTAAACGTCGAAGAGCTAGCACTGTATAGGGAGGTATATTTATTATGGAATATAGAAAGAAAATAGAAGAAGCAAATGATAAGAAACAATTTGAGCCTTTTTTAACCTATGCTGAAGATGTAAGATTTCAAATTAATACAGCAAGAAATATTGGAATGGAAGAAGGCCGTGTTGAAGGAAAAGAAGAAGGGATAGAAGAAACAGCTAGAAATATGCTTAAAAATAATATAGATATAGGTATTATATCTAAGTGTACTAAATTATCAAAATCGCATATTATGACATTACTGTAAATTAAAAAGGCAACTACTTATAAATGGTAATTGCTTTTTTATTTGTTTGCTTGTAAAGGTGGTGTTTGCATAATTTGTTGTAATTGCTGTTGTGGTTGAAGTGGTACCTGTTGCTGAGGCTGTTGCTTAGCTACTTGAGCTGGTGCTTGAGTTGGAATAACAATTTTAGGAATAGGTGATATTCCTGTCTGGGTAACTGGTGCTTGTGGTGGTGTTACTGGTTGATTTTGAACTGGAAGTGGAGCTGTTGATGTTTTAGTGTTTACCGCTTGAGGTGGTTGTGTTGGAATAGTAACTTTTGGAATTGGTGTTGCTTGAATTTGAGATTGTGCTTGTTTAGTTACTTGAGTTGGTGCTGGAGTTGTAGTTTGAGCTGTTTTAACTGGAGTAGGTGCTTGTTGTTGAGATGGCTTTGGTACTTGAGGAGCTTGTGGTTGTTTTACTACTTGGGTTGTTGCTTGATTATTTTGTGGTGTTACTTGTTGTTTTTTCTCTTCAGCTTTTTCTTTTGGAGTTGTTACAGGTATTCCTCCAGCTGTTGGTATTAAATTAGTCTTAATATTATTTTTACCATCTTTATCTTTATGAACCTCTAATAAACCATCTGTTTCTTCTTCCTCAACTTCTGTTTTCTTTTCTATTTTTGGTTTTATGATGGATAATTCTTGTTCATAGTTTTCGTCATCTTCATTCTCTATTTCAATGACACGGTATACTTCTTCGAAAGACGTTTTTCCTTCTAAAGCTTTAATTAAAGCATCTTGTAACATAGTTATTGTTTTTCCGGTATAAACCATTTTTGCTAATTCTTTTTTCTCTAGATGTTCGTTGTTTAAAGCAGCTCTAATGTCGTCGTCTAGTTCCAAAACTTCATGGATAGCGATACGGCCATGATAACCATTACGACACTTTTCACAACCTTTGGGATTAGCATCCCAAATCATCGGAACATCTTCATGTAAATATTTTTTAAAAACTTTCTTTTCATATTTAGTTGTTTCTCTTTGAATACGACATTCAGGGCATAGCATTTTAGCTAGACGTTGAGAAATAATACCGGTTAAGGCAGTTGATAATAAGTAACGTTCAACATCCATATCAAGAAGACGTTCAATAGTCGCAAGGGAGTTATTGGTGTGGATGGTTGATAAAACTAAGTGTCCAGTAATAGAGGCACGAACGGCGATTTGAGCAGTTTCAGAGTCACGAATCTCACCAATTAAAATAACATTAGGGTCTTGTCTTAAGATAGAACGTAAGGCAGCTGCGAAAGTCATACCAATTTCAGCATTAACTTGAACTTGATTAATACCTTCAATATTCATTTCAATAGGGTCTTCAACAGTAATAATGTTAGTCTCTGGTTTGTTTAATCCTTGTAAAATAGAGTAGTTAGTGGTTGATTTACCAGAACCAGTAGCTCCTGTTGTTAAGATAATTCCATTGGGAATGCCCATCATTCTTTTTATTTTCTCTAGGTTATTAGGATGGAAGCCTAAGCTATCAATTCCTGATAAACTTCTAGTATAGTCTAAGATACGGATAACGACTTTTTCACCTTCATTAACAGGAAGAACAGACACACGCATATCTAAGTATGTTCCACCGAAGTCGCCTTTAATAGCGCCATCTTGAGGTAGTCTTGACTCTGTTATGTTCATATTAGCAAGTAATTTTAAACGAGTTGTAAGATTTCTTTCATAAACTTTAGGAACGTAGGTGTAATCTTGACAGTCTCCATCAATACGAAAACGCACCATCATACCTTCTTCTCGAGGATCAAAATGAATATCAGAAGCATGGTGTTTTGATGCCGCAATGATAATATAATCAGCTATTTGGGTAATAGGAGTTTTAGTGAAATCGAAAGAAACCATAAAACTCTCAGAACCTTTAGTTACACGTTTGACGTCATATGAAACCATCATTTCAACCCCTTTTGTTTACTTTACTATGGCATTTTACTATATTTTATTATATAATAATTTTAACATAATAGCAAGTAAAGGGGTACATAAATTTATGAGAAAATTAAATAATAAAGGTTTTATGTTAGTTGAGACATTGATAGTCGCTGTTTTCTTAGTAACAATATTTTCCATTCTTTACAATAACTTTTATCCTTTAATCGGTGAGTATGAAAGAAGAGAATATTATGACGATATTGATAGTAAATATTCTATTTACTGGATAAAAAGAATGATACAAGATGGTGGATATAGTTTTACTGATAGTGATAAGAATGTTATTAATAGTGGCGCTAAGTATGTAGAATTTAATTGTAGTAAATTTGCTAACGCTGATAAGAATGCTGTTTGTAAAGAAATGGTTAGTAGATTAAATTTAGTTAAGGCTTATATAATTAGTTATACAACGACGAATTTTAAAAATGTTGTTAAGAATAATGAAGCTTTTGATAAGATGGTAGTAGATGGTGTTACTCATAATGTTGATTTTAGAGATTATATTGCTTATTTAGCGGAATTTTCTAAGGGTTCTTTAAATAGAGCTAATTATCGAGTAGTAGGAGTTTTTCATAATACTAAAGATGATAATGATTTTTATACTTACGCTACAATTGAGGTGAAAAGATAATGAAAAAGTTAAATAATAAGGGAATGACTATTGTTGAAATACTGGTATGCTTTGTTTTAGTAGCGTTAATAACTGTTTCTGTTTATAGTGCTATTTCTTCTTTTAATAATAAGAGAAATATTGAGTCTTATAAAGAAAAAATTTATACTTATAAAAATACTTTAACTAAATTAATTCAAGACGATTTAGTTAAGAATGGATTGATAAGCGCTAAGTATGATCCACCAAGTGATCTTAGTAATGAGATATATACGGTTACCCTTGGATTTCGTGATGGTACTAGTAAGAAATTAATTGTTACGAGACAATTAGCAAGGGATTATGACGAGTCAGTGGCTGCGAAAGAGGATTGTGGTGATAGTTGTACTAAAGTAAATGATAGTTTTATGATTAATTATGATGGTATTGATTATTCTATACCTGATTTAGGTGAGTATGAAAATGAAGTAGGCGAAGTGGTAAAAGATTTACGTATTAATAATATTGATATAGATGCGAGTGGCAATGTTTTATCTATTTATATTGGCTTTTACCATCCTGATTTATCAACGCGTTATGCGATAAGTATTGTTTGTCCAATTAATTATTATTAGTAAATTAAGATAAGAATAAGAAGACTAATAATAGTAGATATAATTCTTCCTAAGAGAAAATTGGAATATTTAATAGGAGTATTACTGATAATGCTTTTTACTTGCATATGAATACTTATTCCACCAAAAGAAAGGAAGAAGCAAGCAAGAATACTTTTTAGTAAAGTGTTATTACAAAGACTTAAAGAAGAGATACCTTTAGTTAAATCAAATAAACCATTTACAATGATATAAAGATTAGTGTTTAGAATTAAATATCTATTTATAATGACAGATATTAAGTAAAAGAAGATACTACTTCCATAGATTAATATTATTACTTTTAGAGTTTTATTTATACTATTACTTAGTGATGTAGAAAAGTTAGATGGTTCTTTATAAGTAAATGATATTTTCTTATCTTTGGGGTTAGTGAAGATAAAAATAAGAAAGTTACTTATAAATAAAGATAAATATATTTTAAAAGCTAGAGTTTTACTTCTTAAGATTATACTTACTGGGCCAAGAATAAATAAGGGATTAGGAAAATGACTAGACATAATTAATTTATTGGAATTTTTAATACTACAAATATTTTTTTCAAGTAATTCTTTAGTATATTTACTACCACTAGGGAAGCCACTTATTATACTCATAAAGAAAATATAAAAGGAAGAAGTATTTAATTTAAGATAAGTAGAAATTAATTCTATTAAGCCATAATCAATTAATAAAGAAGATATAGTAAAGAAAAGAAAGTTTACTGGAAAAAGTTTGGTTATAAATAAAGTAGTATAATCTAGGATACTTTTTATTATTAAGGATGAATTTATTAGATAAAGAATTAATAATACTAATAAAAAGATAATTATGATAAATCTTTTAAGAATTTTATACATATTTTCCCTCTTATTTGTTATAATTAGATAAAGGTGATTAAATTGAGTAAGATTGTTAATTGTATTAAAAATTTTTTTAAAGAACTAGTTATTTATATTAAGGAAGAGAAGTATTTTATACTTAGCTTAGTTCTTATTTTAATTATATTCTTATATCCAGTTGATTATTATATAATTACTGGTGGGGGAGCAAGAAATATTTCTAAAAGAGTTAATGTAGAAGAAGGGTATGATTCTAAGGGTAGTTTTAATATGACTTTTGTTAGTGAAATAGAAGGAACACTTGGTTATTATTTACTTAGTTATGTTATTCCAGGATGGGAAAGGGATAAGAAATCTAATTATATGTATGTTGAAGAAGAAGATAGTTCTGCTGTTCAGTTTAGAAGCGATTTGGGATTAAAAGAGTCAAATAGTAATGCGATTTACTGGGCTTATAAGTTAGCCGGTAAAAAAATTGAAGAAGTAAATAGAAAAATATATGTAACGGCAGTTGATAAGGATAGTGTTTTAAAGGCCAAGGATCAAATACTTAGTATTGATGGGAAAAAGCCAAATACAATAAAAGAGTGTCAAGATTTACTTAGTACGTATAAAAAGAATGATACCGTTTCAGTAGAGGTAAAAAGAGGTAAAAGCAAAAAAGTAATTGATGTTACTCTTAAGGAATTAGATGGTCGTCCTATTTTGGGTGTTTTATTAGAAAGTTATGCGACTTATAAGACTGAACCAGAAGTAGAATTTAAGTTTAAGAGTTATGAGTCTGGCCCATCGGCTGGTCTAGTCACGACGCTTGAAATTTATAATCAGCTAACTAAGAAAGATTTAACAAAGTCTTTAAAGATTGCTGGTACGGGTACTATTGAAGAAGATGGAAGTATTGGTGAAATTGGGGGAGTTGAGTTTAAAATAAAAGGTGCGGTTAAAAATAAGATGGATATCTTCTTAGTACCAGCGGGAGATAATTATAAGGAAGCTAAGAAAGTAGCTAAGAGTGAAAATTTAAAGATAAAGATTATTAGTGTTAAGAATATAGAAGATGCTTTAGAAAAGATAAAAAACATCTAACGTTTCAAGTTAAATGTTTTTTTCGTCTTCATCATCTAGATACGCTACTGGTATATCAGGCTTTATTGATAATTTTAATGTTTTTTGATGTTCTTTACCTAGCTGGCGGTAAGTTACACCACAATTATCAAATAAATATTTAGAGGCCATAGTTTCTTTGGAATTAGCATATTTATCAGATAAGTAGATTACTTCTTTGATACCAAACTGAATAATTTCTTTGGCACATTCATTACATGGGAATAAGTCAACATAAATTCTAGCGCCTCTTAGAGAGATACGATTACCGTTAGCAATAGCGTTTCTTTCGGCGTGAATTACATATAAGTATTTAGTTTCTAAGTCTTCTCCTTCACGGTCCCATGGAAAAGTGTCGTCATCAAAATTATTGGGTGTTCCGTTATAACCAATAGCTAGGACACGGTTGTTTTCATCAACGATGCAGGCACCAACTTGAGTAGATGGATCTTTACTTCTAGCACCTGCTAACTTGGCAATACCCATAAAAAACTCATCCCAACTTAAATAGTCTTGTCTTTTATTACCTAATTTTTCGTTATTTATTTTCATAATCTCCTCCTCATTTTTATTGTAACATACTTTTTTCATTTGACAAGTTGTTTTTTTAGAGGAAATGTGCTATAATATGCCCTACAAATGGGGGGCTTTGGTATGAATAATTTGTATGAAGCTAGTGGAGAATTATTACTTTTTTATATTTATTTAGAAAAGAATGGTAATAACGACTTTTCTAAAGAGGAATTATTAGATGCTTTAAGAAATTTTTATCATAGTAATAATACTTATCAAGTACTTGCGAGGAGATTAAATGAAGAGTATCGTTTTTCTTTACTAAATAATTTACTTTTAGCGGAACAATTAAAAATATCACTTGATAGTAATGGAGAAATAGATTATTTTATTTATCAAAATATTTCTACATTGGCAAGATTATTATTAGAAGAAATAGGAGAAGATAATATTTTATATGAAGATTATTCATATAGTAAGATTGATATAAATACATTAAATAGTTTAATAGAAGAATTTTTGATTAAAGTAGATACTTCATTAGAATGGTTAAATTTATATAGAAAAAATGTTAATAATGGACATATTCTTTTCTATAAAAAGGGTGATTTAGTAAGTAGAAAAGCTATTTTTAAACATTTAAGCTATTTACTGGGAAGAAATTTAGAAGATAATGAAGAGAAAACTACTGCTACTTATTTAGTTAATAAGCAAGTGTTTCAAGTAATAGAATTAAAAGGCGATATAAGAGATTTTTGGAGTAGTATTCATGAGTTTATTCATTTTATTCAGTTTAATAAAGAAAAGAAAGCTAGTATATCTAAAAGTTTAGATGAGTATGCCGCAATTTTCTATGAAATGTATGCTTTAGCTTTTCTAAGTAGTAAGAATTATAAGCAAGAAGAAATTAATAGTATAAGAAATATTAGATATAATGATGTATTTAATTATGGGAAAAACTTAACTGATGTATTTAGCTATTTAATGGAAAAAGAAAATGGTGATATTTCTTTAGAAAGAGAAAAAGAAATATCAAGAGAAAAAATTCTTTATCAGAAAAAAGTTTTACCTAAAGAAAAAGTCGAATTACTTTCTAAGAAATATCCATGGCTTTTTAATGAAGAGGAATTTGCGAAGAAGAAGTGTGATTTTACAATAGAGTTGTTAACTTCTATGAAAGATAATCCTTATTTATATAGAAATTATTCTTATATAATGGGAACGTTGCTTGCTAAAAAGACATTGATTTCTCTTAAAGAGAAAAGGATAAGTTTAGAAGATGTAAAAGATATGTGCTTAAATGGTAAGGAAGAAGATATTTTTAGGAAACTAGGTTTGACAATGAATGATTATTTCTTGAAATAAAAAAAGAAGTAGTGTATAATCTTAATAGATGTTTTGATTTTGAGGAGTAAATAACTGTTTTTATATAGAGAGTTCATGGTTGGTGGAAATGAATTAAAAAGGTTATTGAAGGTTGCAAAGGAGCAGGATTAATTCCCGGGTAATTGCCGTTAAAGATTTAGAGTATAATATAAGGTGGTACCACGAAAATGCTTCGTCCTTAGGGATGGGGCATTTTTCTTTGGAGGAAATGTATGGGAAAGGAAAAAGAGTTATTTTTAGAATATACTAATCATTATAGAAAGTATGGTAAAAATATGATAAGAAAAATTGAACATACTTTTAGAGTAGTTCAATTAGTAGAAGAAATTGCTTTATCATTAAACTTAAATGAAGAAGATACTTACGTTGTTAAGTTAGCGGGATTGCTCCATGATATTGGTAGATTTGAACAGTATAAGAATTATCAAACATTTAAGGATGAAGATAGTATTAATCATGGTAAGTTAGGAGAAGATATTTTAACAGATAATTTCTTGAAAAAATTTACTGATAAGAATTTTTCTATTATTAGAAAAGCTGTTTTTAATCATAATAAACTAGAAATAGATAAGTCTTTAAATGAGAAAGAAAAATTAATTTGTAATATTGTAAGAGATGCTGATAAGATAGATATTCTTAATTTAGTTTTAAATTTTTCTATTTTAGTAATAAAAAATGATAAGATAAGTGATAAAGTTTATAAGACTTTTTTAGAGAAAAAGCCAATTGTTAAGGAAGATAGAAAAACAGATATGGATAATTTAATATGTAACTTAGCTTTTATTTTTGATATAAATTATCCTAAGAGTTTGGAAATTATTAAGAGTAAAGATTATCTTAATAAGTTGCTTAATAAGTATAAGAGCTATTTTAAGGAAGAAGAGTTACTTGATATTAGAGAAATAGTAAATAAGTATTTGGAGGGATAGTATGTTAGATAAGAAGTATAATCATTTAGAAGTAGAAAAGAATAAGTATGAAGAGTGGAAGAGTAAGGGGTATTTTAAATCTGATAGTAAAAGTGATAAGGAGCCTTTTTGTATAGTAATACCTCCTCCTAATGTTACGGGTAAGCTTCATTTAGGTCATGCTTGGGATGTTACTTTACAAGATATAATTATTAGATATAAGAGAATGCAAGGATTTGACTGTTTATGGTTACCAGGAATGGATCATGCTGGTATTGCGACACAGGCTAAGATAGATAAAAGATTGAAGGAACAGGGAATAAAGCCTAGAAGTATGAAAAGAGAAGAGTGGTTGAAGCAAGCTTGGGCTTGGAAAGAAGAGTATGCTGCTACTATTCATGAACAATGGGCTAAGATGGGAGTATCAGTTGATTATTCTAAGGAGCGTTTTACTTTAGACGAAGGATTAAATAAAGCGGTTAATGAGGTATTTATTTCTTTATATAATAAGGGATTAATTTATCGAGGAGAAAAGATAATTAACTGGGATCCGGAACAAATGACAGCTTTATCTAATGAAGAAGTTATATATAAAGAAGATAAGGGAGCTTTTTATCATTTAAAATATTTTATTGAAGGAGAAGATAATTATCTTGAGGTAGCGACAACTCGTCCTGAGACTTTGTTTGGTGATACAGCAGTAGCAGTTAATCCAGAAGATAAAAGATATAAAAATTTGATTGGTAAAAAAGTAGTGTTACCTATTGTAGGAAAGTTAATTCCAATAATAGGAGATATTCATGCAGATCCAGAGTTTGGTACTGGTGTAGTTAAGATTACGCCAGCGCATGACCCTAACGACTTTGAAGTTGGTAATAGACATAATTTAGAGCGTATTGTATGTATGAATCCGGATGCAACTATGAATGAAAATGCTGTAGGCTATGAAGGATTAACAAGAGAAGAGTGCCGTAAGAAGCTAGTTGCGGATTTAAAGGAACAAGGTCTTTTAATTAAAGTAGAAGAAATTACACATGCTGTTGGACATAGTGAAAGAAGTGATACGGTTGTGGAACCTTATCTATCTAAGCAATGGTTTGTTAAGATGCGTCCTTTAGCTGATAGAGTATTGGAAAATCAAAAAGATAAAGATAAGAAAGTTAACTTTGTACCAAGTCGTTTTGAAAAGACAATGAACCACTGGATGGAGATAACTTATGATTGGTGTATTTCTAGACAACTTTGGTGGGGACATCGAATACCAGCTTGGTATAAGAAAAATGAAGTAAAAGTACAAGTAGACTCTCCTGGTGATGGTTGGATACAAGACGAAGATGTTTTAGATACGTGGTTTTCTTCAGCTTTATGGCCATTTTCAACATTAGGTTGGCCAGAAGATACTAATCTTTTGAAGAGATATTATCCTAATAATGTTTTAGTAACAGGCTATGATATTATTCCTTTTTGGGTAAATAGAATGACTTTTCAAGGATTAGAGTTTACCGGTAAAAGACCCTTTAAGGATTGTTTAATTCATGGACTTATTAGGGATAAAGAAGGGCGTAAAATGAGTAAGTCTTTAGGTAATGGGGTTGATCCTATTGATATGATTGAAAAGTATGGAGCAGATTCTTTACGCTATTTCTTAACAACTAATTCTTCACCAGGTATGGATTTACGTTTTGATGAGGAAAAAGTTAAATCTTCATGGAATTTTATAAATAAGTTATGGAATGCATCACGTTACGTATTAATGAATATTGAAGATTTAAAAGAAGAAGATTTGACTAAAGATAATTTAACTTTATATGATAAATGGATATTAACTAAGAAAAATGAACTTATTAAAAATGTTATAAAGAATATGGATAAGTATAATTTCCATAATGTTGGTAATGAGTTATATACCTTTATTTGGGAAGATTTCTGTGATTGGTATATTGAACTTACTAAGGGTAATATGTCTAATACTACTAAGAGTGTTTTACTTGATGTTTTAACGACAATACTAAAGCTTCTACATCCATTTATGCCTTATGTAACGGAAGAAATTTATATGATGCTTCCTGTTAGAGATAGTGATTCTATTATGATATCTACTTATCCAGAATATAATAAAAAAGAAGTATTTAAGGAAGATAAAGAGAATTTAGATAAGGTATTAGAAGATATTGTAGCGATAAGAAATTTAAAAGCTACTAATAAGATTACTAAGAAGGCTTTAGTTAATTTTGAATGTAGTAGTGAAGAGTTAATTGGTATTTATGCATCACAGTTAAAAATAACGGAAGAAAATCTAACTAGTAGTGATCCTCTTAATATGATTAGCTGTAACTACAAGTCTTCTTTAATTAATATTACTTATTTCTTTGAAAGAGAAAGTATTGATACTAAGGCTATTAGGGAAGAAATTTTAAAATTAGAGAGTTCTATTGAAAGAAGAAAGAAGTTACTTTCTAATGAAAATTATGTTAATAAGGCTCCTAGTGAGATAGTTCTTTTAGATAGAAAGAAATTACAAGAAGAAGAAGAAAAATTAAGTAATTTGAAAAAACAATTATAATAAAATGATAAATTAAGTGGTGAGGTTAAGCTTACCACTTTTTCTATAAGGAAGAAAAAGTCTTTGTACTTACTGATACAAAGGCTTAAGTTTAGTTAATTTTACTTTTTGGCATATTTCTTTTTTAATTCTTTAAATTCTTTTTTAGTAATAGCTTTATCAAAAGTGATTTCTTCTTCATTTATATAAGGTATAGAAAATCTATTTTTATTTTGATTAGTAAAGCTTGTTAAATAGTCATATGCTTCATCTTTAGGACATAAGCAAGTTCCATAGTCAAAGCTTACTATTTTACCAAAGATATTTTGGTAAAATAAGGCATCTTTAATAAGAATAGTTGACTGAGCTTCTAGCTTAAGAGAATTTTCTGTTATATCTAATTCTTTTAAATGAATAGAATGGATTGGTCCAGTAAATATTTTTTTCATAGTTACAACTCCTTTTATGAGTTCATATTATAACATATTTCCTTTAAAATGTAAACAAGAAACAGGCCTATTGCAGGATAAACGCATGAGAAATTTTTAGAAAAGTCTATTCTTGATTTTCCAACATAGACTTTATTTGTTTAGTATT
>CANQST010000041.1 GCA_947626595.1 uncultured Bacilli bacterium
TTTATATTAAAATTTTCATTTTAATATCTTTTTCATCCAGTATGACTAGTTTTCCATAAAACTTTTCACACTATCAATACAAATTTTTCATATACATCTTTATACTTTTCCAAAGATTTTAAAACATCAATATTATAATCAACTACCGTTGTATGAGAAAATTCCTCATCATAGTACTCTCTTATTCTTTTACCACCTAAAGCTTCCATTGTCTTCCAAGAAGCTTCATTGTTTAAGTCAGCATCCATAAATACTTTATTAATTTTATACTGACGACAAACTTTTAAAGCTAGATAAAGATTAATCTTATTATAGCCTTTACCTCTTTCAGTTGGTCTAATACTATAACCAATATGTCCACCAAATTTACTTAAACGTTCATTTAAAGCTAATCTTATATTAACCATACCAACTATTCTTTTATCATTATCTCTTACTAAGAAGTAAGTTCTAGCCGGTACTTTTTCCTCATTAGGTATTCTAGTATAATCTTCTTGTAACTTTTGAAGCCATCCCTCATAATCATTTAAATAACGATGTAATCCTCCAAAGCCATTTATATTTGATGCATACTTATAAAATTCTAAAGCATAATCTATCGCATCTTCCTTACGAGCAATGCTTGGTTCTTCTAAAAAAAATTTCTCCATACTATTACCTACCTTTTCTTTATTTTACTATTTTTAAGTTTAGTTTTCTATTTTTTTTCATAAATTAATTGTTCTTGACATCTATCATATTGACTTATTATATCATTAGTAACACTATAGATAATATCATTCAATGATTTATCAGAAAGAAAACTCTTCGCAATTTCTTCCCTAATAGCTTTTAAAATTACTACTAAACTACATTCATAATATTCTTTAAGAAAGATATAGTGATTATTATTTCTATCATTAAAATCAAAGAACTTATTATCTTGATTAAATATTTTTCTTTCATGATATAAGTTTTCAATAATACTTGAAAGAAAGATAGTACCTCTATTTTCTCTTTCAAATCCTAAGCCTTCTAATAAATCCAAAGCTACTTGTCCAATAGCAATCTTACTATTATCACAATTTCTAATAGACTTTTTTTCTTCTTCATATCTTTTCTTATAGAATAAACTTTCTTCTTCTCTTTGTCTATGAATTTCTTGACCAATTAAAAATTTTTCTTTTTCACTTAACATTTTTATACCTCCTTTCTTTTATTCGTGTAAAAAATAGAAAAAAGCCACGAACAAATCATTTCGTGACTCCAATTATAAATTGTGTAGGTTTTTACCCGAGATAGCTCACAAGTTACTTGCTTATATCCCCTCACTTGTTGTAGATTATACACTATTTGTATACATTTGTCAAGTAAAACTATTTTTACTTGAGCTTACCATTATACATATCTTGAAATATACCAGATTTTTCAATTAATTCATTGTATTTACCCTCTTCAACAATTTCTCCTTTATCAAAGACTAAAATATTATCACAATTTTGTAAAGTCGTTAACCTATGCGCAATTGATATTATCGAAGTTTTCTCCTCTACTTGAAGTTTTTCTATTTCTTTTTGAATATATTTTTCAGAAGTATTATCTAAAGCACCAGTTGCTTCATCAAGTATCAAAACCTTAGGTTTTCTTAAGAAAACTCTCGCAATCGCAATTCTTTGCCTTTGACCACCAGATAAATTATTTCCACCCTCTGACAAAATAGTATCATATCCATTTGGTAAACTTTCAATAAAGTCGTCAATATATGCCTTTCTACAAGCCTCTTTTATCTCTTCAAAACTAACATCTCTATGAACACCATAACAAATATTTTCTCTAACACTTCCGGCTACTAGAAAAGGATTTTGTGGAACTAAAGCCATAATATTAGAAATATCTTTTCGTGACAAACTATCTAAACTTTCCCCATTTATTGTAATATTACCACTAGTATTTTTCTCTAATTTAGTTAATATTTTTATAAAAGAAGATTTTCCACAACCAGATGGTCCCGCAATACCAATAAATTCTCCTTCATTAATATTTAAACTTAAATTATTAATAATTAATTTGCGACTATTTTGATAAGAAAAATCAACATTTTTTACTTCGATAAAAGATTTATTCGCGACTTTCTCCTTAGCCTTTTTTTCTTTATATGAAAAATCTTTTTCTAAATCAATAATATTAAAATACTCCTTAGCTAAGATTGTTGACTCAGACAACTCATCAAAAATACGATGTAATTCTCTAAGTGGCGTTGTTAGTTGAGTAAAACAAAGATAAGCTGTTAGAACAGTACCAACACTAATTACTTTTTCACCTGCTAAATAAGCTGATGCTCCTATTACTAACACCGTAAAGAAAGCCTCATTAACAAACTTTAAACAATCATAAAAAGCCATAGCTTTGTGATGTTTCATTTCTTTACTACGTAAATACTCTGACTTATCCGTAAATCTATCTACTTCAACACTTGCATTATTAGTAACTCTTATTACTTCAATACCATTAATTAACTCAACCATAACCCCATCCATAGAAGATTTCTCTTCCATAAGTTCTACTCTTATTCCCTTTTGGGTATGTATCTGTCTAAAGATAATTATAACACCTATTGGAATAACTAAAAGCATTAATAAAGATAAGAATAAAGGCAACTTAGAAAAAATAACAATAATAGCGGCAATACCACTAAATATAGCTGGAGCAAAATCCATAAATAAAAGCTTTAGTAATTTTATTACTCCCTCTAAACTTCTATTTAATTTGCCATGAATATTACCCGTCATATTCTCTTTAAAATAATTTAAAGGAGCATGTAAAAGGGAACTAACAGCGGCACTTCTAGCATTTTTTTCACATCTAGTACAAGTATCTTCTACTATTACTCGACGAATTACTTTTATTATCTCATTAGTAACAGTTACTCCTAGAATAAATAGTAAAAAAGGAACAACTTTTAGAAATGATAAATTATCTTGTTTTAAAATATCGTCTGTTAACTTTCCAATTGACAAAGGAAGTAGCTGAGACAAATAAGCAGATACTATCATTATAACAATTATTATAATAAAATTAATCTTTTGCCTCTTAGTTAGCATTCTTACTATTCTTTTTACTAAGCTTTCTTTCTTCATAACTTCTCCTCTAAATTACTTCTTTATGGTCTTCTAATTTTACACTAACTAGCTTAGAAACACCAGACTCTTGCATCGTTATTCCATATAAAGTATTAGCGTATTCCATTGTCTTCTTCTTATGCGTTATAATTAAAAATTGGGTCTTATCACGATAATGTTCTAAGTACTCACCAAATCGTGAAACATTAGCTTCGTCTAAAGCTGCCTCTACTTCGTCAAATAAACAGAAAGGAACCGTCCTAACATTTAATATCGCAAAAAGTAAGGATATCGCTGTTAAAGTCTTCTCCCCACCAGATAAAAGTGAAATAGTAGTTAACTTTTTCCCCGGAGGAGAAGCAACTATATCAACACCTGTTGATAATAAATCTTCTTCATTAGTAAGTTTTAAATCAGCATTACCTCCACCAAAAAGTTCCTTAAATACTTTCCTAAACTCTTCCTTAATAGAGATAAAAGTATTATAAAACTCTTCTTTCATTACCTCATCCATTTCATTCATTATCTCTAATAAAGTATCTTCAGCCTTTAATAAATCTTCCTTTTGATTAGTTAAGAAAACATACCTAGTATTAACAACCTTATACTCTTCAATAGCGTCCAAATTAACCATACCAATTCTTTTAATATTATTTTTATAAGTAGTAACCTTTTTCCTAGCTAAATCTACTTCTACATCAAGTTTATAATCACTCTTAGCTTTATCAAAAGTAATTTCATAAGTAGTCTCTAATAAATTAAGCATATTATCTAATTTTACATCAAATCTATTTATTTCAATTTCAATATCTTTGCTTTCTTTCTCTAAAGATTTAAGTTTAGCTGAAGCAAGCTTTTCCTTAGCCAACATTTCTTCTTGCTCTTCCTTCAAACTATCTATTTCTTTACTTAAAGAATTAATATTAAGAGTTATTTGTTCTTTTTCTGTACTCTTTTCATGGAATAATTTAATTAATTCTTCTTCCCTTTTATCCAAAGAATTATTACTAATAGACTGCAAAGTCTCCCATTCTTTATCAGCATCAACCAATTTTTCTTCTGCTTCACAAAGAACCTTTTTCTTACTCATAAGTTGTGAGATTAAAGTTACTCCTTCTTTTTCTAAAGCAAATAATTCTTCTTCCTTATCTTCTATCTCCTTAGAAATACTATCTAATTTTTCTCTTATTTTCTCTTTATTTTCTTTTTGTAAAGATACTTTTTTACTCTCTTCACTAATCTCTTGTCTTAAAGAGATAAGACTTTTACTTTTATAAAGAGAACCTCCAACTAAAGAACCTCCAACATTGACAACATCACCATCTAAAGTAACTATCTTATATTTAGCGCTAATCAAATGAGAAAGTCTAGTAGCACTATCTAAAGTATCAGTAACTATAACACAACCAAGTTGATTTTTAATAATAGCTTCATACTTCTTATTATAAGTAACTAAATCACTCATAACTCCTAAAAAAGTCGGATTATTTCTTAAAATATCTAAGCTATTAGTATCAATATAACGTGGTTTTATAATAGAAAGAGGAAAGAAAGTAGCTCTTCCTAAATGATTATCTTTTAAATAATTAATTGCTTCCTTAGCATTTTCTTCATTAGATGTAATTATAAAATGCCTATTAGATGTAATCGCAATATCTAAAGCTTTAGTAAACTTCTCTTCTATATTTAAAACATTTCCAATAGTATTATGAATACCCTCTAAAGTAGTAGAAGACAAAACCTTTCTAACAGAAAGAGGCATATCTCCACCCTCTTCTAACTTATTATGAAGAGAACTAATCTTTTCTTCTAAGCTAATAATTTCTCTTTCCAATGAAGTAAATTCCATATTATACATATTCTTTTTATCTTGAAGAGAATTTATTAACTTATTTATATCTTCTTCCTTTTCTTTATTAATATCTACTTCTTTATTAATACTCAAAACTTCTTCTTTTAAAATAGTTATTTCTTTTTCTAACTTAGACTTTTCCTCTAAAAGAGTTCTTATCTCCTCTTTAATAGTATTATCTTCTTTTTCTGTCTTACTCTTTTCTTTTAAAAGCCTTTTTTCTCCATTTATCTTTTCAACTTCCTCTACTACTTCTAATAATTTCTTATTTAAAGTATTTTTCTCATCTTCTAATTTAGCTAATTTATTAGAAATATCTAAACATAAAGCATCATTCTTTGTCGTATCTGTTGTTAAATCTAGTATTTCTTTATCAAGACTTTCCTTCTTTAAATGAGCTTGTTCCAAAGAAGAGTTTAAATTTTCTATATCATAGGCAAGTAAAGCTACTTCATACTTATCAAGACCCTTTTTATTTTCTAAATATTCTAAAGCCTTTTCACTTTGTTCTTTCAAAGGACCTACTTGTCTTTCTAATTCACTAATAATATCATTAACTCTATCTAAATTATTATGGGTCTTATCTAACTTTCTTAAAGCTTCTTCCTTTCTTTTTTTATACTTAATAATACCAGATGCCTCTTCAAAAATAACCCTCCTATCTAAAGAAGAATTAGAAAGAATTTTATCCACTTCACCTTGTGATATTATATTAAATGACTCTTTAGCCATACCACTATCCATTAAAAGATTAGTTATATCTTTTAACCTACACTTTTCATTATTCAAAAAGTACTCATTTTCTCCACTTCTATATACTCTTCTTTTAATAGAAATATCTGTATAACTTACATTTAAAAAATGATCTGTATTATCAAAAATAAGCTCAACTGATGCAACATTTAAAGGATTACGTGTTTTACTACCTGAAAAAATAACATCGCTCATAGAGCCATCTCCTCGAAGAGATTTAACAGATTGTTCTCCTAAAACCCATCGAACTGCATCAACAACATTACTTTTACCAGAACCATTAGGTCCAACTATACAAGTTGTTTTTCCATCTAGCTTTATACTTATCTTATCAGCAAAAGATTTAAAACCACTCGCAACTATTTCTTTTAAATACATATAATTCCACCCTAGCATTAAGTATATCAATTTTTTCTTTATTTTTCAATACTTTCACTAATTAAACTATCTATATCTAAGAACTTATAAGCCCTTGTTTTTAGAAAAGTTATCGTCGAAGATAAGTTTTCTACACTAGTATTACTAGGTATACTTATAATAGCAGAATTCCTTAATTTTTCCTTTATTTCCTTATAAGCATTCTTCTCTACCTTAATACTAGGCATAATAGTATGCATCTTTAAAGAAGAACATAAATCTATTACCTCTTTCTTATCATAATCTAAATAACAATAATCCACTTCTTTTTTAGTTATATCCTCTAAATAATTCCTAGCACTTATAAAAAAATCTCTTTCATAAGAACCATTGTAATTTAAAAGTTCTATTTCAAAATCACTTAAAGAAGCTATCTTTAAAGCATTATCTTCTAAAATAACTCCATCTATAAAGAAAGTTGCTGTAACTTTATTATTTCTAAGTATATTAGAAATTCTCATTAAATCATTAATATTATCTATCTTAAAAACTAAAGCTACTTCTTTTTTACCCGTATTTGTTGTTACTACATATTTATCATAATAATCACTAGCTGAAATAGCTGGTTTTACTTCTTTTAAAGTAGTTAAAGCCTCATTATAAGAACCATATTTTTTCATTTTTTGATAACTTTTTTCATAATCAATCTCTAAACCATTTACCCCGGGAATAATCTTTTCTCCCATCACAATAGCGTTTTTTGCCTTAACCTCATACTTACTACTAGATAGTTTTATTTGCTTCATTATAGGATCAGCATTCCTAACTACTTCAATAGCTTTATTCGTATAGAAAAAACTAAATACAAGTAAAAAACTCGCCACTAAAACTTCTTTTAACTTTTTCAAATTCATATCACCTAATTAAATATATGAATTTTTTTAATCTAATTTTCTTCAAAGTAAAAATTATTAAAAGAAAGTTTATCTATTTTATAAATATAATTTTTATTTACTTTAGCTTTATACTTTCTAATTAAATTATGATCTTTATCATACTCTAAAAAAATCCCCTTAGAGCCAATATTACTTAGTATATTACCTTTATCTAACTTTTTAGTATTACCTATCATAGAATAATCTAACTCTATACTATCAACTAATTCAAAAGATTTTTCTTCTTCATTTACTTTATATACATAATAGTAAGAATTATCACCCTTATAATCAGTATTCTTAATACCAATATCATTATAATTAAAATCTCTACTAGAAGATTTACCATAATTACTATCATACAAAACTAAGTAATAGAAATTATTATCTTCTACAATACTAATACTTCCTTGTGATGCATGTATCTTGAAATCTCCTTTTTGATTAAAAACCAAATCCTTAAAAGGACTATCTTTAAAGAATAAAGAACTACCAATTAAATAATCAATTTTCCCATCTTCTAAGAAATTACTTATCTTAATAATAGAAGATGTTTCTCTACTACTTATAAATAAATCATTATCCTTTATAATAAAATAATTTACATCAAGATAATCCAACTTTTTATTCTCTTCTACTTTACACATCTCTATGTAATCTTTAAATAACTTATCAACACTTAATACCTCTTCTACTTCATTACTATCTAAATTAATTCTAATTAAAGTATCTTTTACTGTTTCTTTAGAAGTATCTGTTACAAATAAATAAAGAAAATTATCAATAATTTGAAAATTACTCACTACTCTATACTTACCTAATTTATATATATTAGTAATTTCACCTAAGTTATTTAATCTTACTATTTCTGTTTTAGATACGTTATAATACATATTTTTATTATTAATAACTAAATCATTACAAATACCATCTTTAATAGGAATTTCCCCTCTAATTAAACCATCATTATCATATAAGGCAATATAATTTTGATAATCACTTTCATTACCTAACATAACAAATAAACCATCTACTAAAGAACTATCTGTATCAAACTTTTCTACTTCTAAAGCTTTTTGAGCATTTATTTCAATTTCACTTAAATCAATATTAAACTGATAAGTTATACTTTTACTTTCCCTACTAGCTGTCAATTTTACTTCATTATTAACTCCAGGACTAAGTCCTATTAAATTATACATATTACTATCATTAAGTAATATATCTTTAGAAAAAGTATTTCCTTTAGAAGTAACTTCATAACTTAACTTTGTAAAAGTTGCATCCTTAAAGAAAATATTAACACTCAAAAGATTAGTACCATAAGGATTATATATAACTAGATAATCTTCTTTTTTCTTGTTACTTAAATCCTTTATCTTCTTAGTAACAGCTTCTTGATATTTCAAATTAAAAATTGAAATATCACTATTTTTATATACTTTATAAATATTTTTACCAAGTGATTTATCCTTAACTAATGTAATATTTTTACTTATCCAATTATCTTCCTTAGTATTATTTTCTAATTCTTTTTTATTTACTGTACTTATGTATCCTAGTAAAATAACTATAATTATCGAAATAATAATTACAATTATTTTCTTCTTATCACCCATAAAAACCTCCAGATTTACTACAATTTCTCTAAAATATTATTAATATCTTCTTCAAGAATATAATCTACATCTTTATTAGGTATATCTTTTTTCTTAGTTAAAATATAATTATTAGACTTTGGACTAAATAATGCATAATCACTATCTTGATAACCTATTATCGTTATATTATCACTCTTAATAATCTTTTCAAAAACTTCTTTTATATTATTATTCTTAGTATATAATTTATTTTTTACTTTAATTTGATAAACCTTATCTAAATAACAATATTTTTCTACATCTTTACCATTACTTATATCTTTTATTTCCTTAGTAGTAAAATATTTCTTTACTAAAGCTTTATTCTTATTTAAATCTATTACTAAAGAACCATTATAGAAAAAAGCATAATCTATAAAAGGATATGACTTATTATACTCTAATATTTCTTCATAAAATCTATTAGTAGTTATAATAAATTTACATTTTTTTCTTCTTAACTTGTCAATTAAAAGCATTGTCTTAGTAGAAATAGCCCCTTCTTCATCAATTAAATTTTCAAAATTACATACTACTACTTTCATACCTATCCCCCAAGATATTTATTAGTTAACTTAACTACTTCATATAAAACTAAAATACCTAAAATATACCCCGCAATTATATCAGTTGCGAAATGAACACCTACATAAATTCTACTTATTCCTATAGATAAAATAAATATAATTAAAAAGATATTTAAAAAAATACGTAGATACTTATTTTTAATATTCTTATTAACTAAATAAAGTAAATACCCATATAAACAAATACTTATCATAGCATGTCCACTTGGAAAAGAATAACCACCCTGTTTTATTAAATGAACTACACTAGGTCTTTTTCTTCTTATAAGGTGTTTAATAATAAAATTAATACTAACACATGAAAAAGTACTTATACTAATAACTAAACTTTTATTATCTCTAAAGAGTAGTATCAATATAATTAAAACGCAAGAAACCATATTAGTATTACCAAATGTAGTTATAAATTTAAAATAACTATCTAAAAAATTATTCCTAAAAGAAATAATAAAATTATAAATAGCCATATCAAAAGATTTACTATTATTACTAATAACAAATAGTAAAACTAAAATAAAACTTATTATAAGACCAATAATTATTTTTAAATCTTTTTTCATAACAATTTCCTTTATAAATTTTTATTTGCTTCTTCTTTATATACTTCAACTCCTGGTTGATCAAAAGGATTTACATCAAAAAGATAAGCACTAAAAGCTGCGGCTAACTGGAAAAAGCATATCAAAGAAGAAATATTTTCTTCACTTAACTTATCTAATTCAATTATAATAGATGGAACATTTCCTCTACTATGAGCCTTTATAACGGCATCTTCTACTATATTATTTATATCATGTAAATCTCTATCATTTATATTAAGAGAAGTACTATTATCTATTTTAATATGCGTTTCAAAAAGAATTTTTTTACCATCTTGAATAAATTGCCCTAAAGAATGTAAATCTCTAGTATTTATAGTAGAAATAGGCAAAATACCTTTATTATCTTTACCTTCACTCTCGGCAAATAATTGTTTTAACCACTCTGTAAAGAAAGATAATTTTTCTTCATAAATAGAAAAGTTTTCCACTACAAAGCCTTTAGTATACATTAAATTTCTTACAACCGCATAAGTATAAGCATCACTTACTAAATTTAAACCTTTAAAATAATAATCAATTATCTTAGTAATATCATAATTTAAAGAAAGAACTAATAAATGAGCTGGTGTAATAAATGAAAAACGTCCTCCTATATCAGATGGTATTTCTAATAAGTTATTATCACTTATATCTAAATATAAAGGACTATTCTTAGAAGTAGTTATATATATTCTTCTCCTAGCTTCTTCTTTAGAATATTTCTTTTCTAATAATTCTCTTAATACTTGATAAGTAAGTTTTACTTCTAAAGTAGAACCACTCTTACTTATAACATTAATAGAAAAATCTTTATCTTTTAAATACTCTTGTAATTCACTTAGATAAGTACTTGATAAAGAATAACCAGCATATATTACTTCAAAGCTTTTATCATTAAAATAACTTTCAAATATATTATGATAAGCTAAACTTCCTAAGTAAGAGCCACCTACCCCTACAACAACTAATACTTTAGAAGAAGTTTTTATTTGATTACTAATATTAATTATTTTTTCTACTACATCATTACTAGGTTTTCTAATCCAGCCTATCATATTACTATTATTAAATTTATCTATAATAGAAGATTTCTTATCAAGTAAATCCGCTAATTCTTCCTTAGTAATAAAATCTTCAGTATAAGTAAAAAAGTCAAACTTTACCATCTAATCAACTCCTAGCTAACTTAATTATATCATGTTTTTGAAGAAAAGAAAAAGAAAGTATTTCTACTTTCAAATTGTTACGTTATTTGACTGCTAAAACCAAACGGGAACCAATTGCAGAATTTGCATTTCCTGGATCTCTATAAAAATAAAATTGTCCTGCTAAAATTCCATCTATAGATGTTCCACCACGCGAAAACCATGGAGCTTTTGGTTCAACAAAATAACCACCATCAAAATACCAAGCATTGTGAATACGATTTCCACCATTTTTATCTAAATAATAATAGAACTGTCCCATCTCTCCAGTTGCATCACTAAGTATTCTCTTACTATAGGATGATATTACAGTAGAACCAAGATATTTATCAAAGTATTGTGTCTTAGCCAAATCAGTAGTTGTTAAACCGCTCACAACGCCATCGCTGCTGGCAACACCATAAGGGTCTAAATAACCAGCAACATATTCGTGTGCTCCACCTGACATATCATATATACCAATTATATTTCCTGTTGTACTTGCCAAATAACCAGTTGATGTATTATATGGTTGGGTAACTGCTGGCCCGTCATCATCCGCAACTTCTTTAGTTCCATAAGTACCTGGAACAGAACTTTGATCTGTATTTGCTGCGGCTGAATAACCAGTTTTATAAGCAGAATTATTATTTATATTAATTTCATTTCCTATTCCATATACTGAATGCGATAGATATGCTACTGCACCCCATTCAGTATTTTTTATCATATGTGGATCTAAATTAGTATTATGATTTCCATTAGTATTCTTGTAATTATAAAATGCATGCCAAAAGTCACCAACTGTTGTACTTCTTAATGAAATCATATTAGGCTTAACAGTTATTGCGCTCGTTGTACCACTAGCTTCAAACTTAGCTACCCATAAACCATTTACATCAAAAGTAATAAAAGCCGGATGAGTATAATATAAATCAACTTTTTCAGTAGTGGATGGTTTAATATCTTTGTTTTCAAATATTACATCAATTTTTCTGACATTCCCCCTAATATTACCAATTGAAGCTACATCTATTTGTGTTTTTGTTAAATCAACATAACCATTTTCAGTCGCTAAATTCCAAAGTTTGTATTTAAATCTAGGAACCCACACAAAATAACTCTCAATATCGTCTTCTAATATTATATCTCCTGTTTTATAACTTTTACTTGGATTACTCTTTAATATTACGGCATTGGCCCACCTTTTCTCTTCATACTTATACCAAGGTGTATTTAAATTAGCGTACTTAACTGTTCCATCTCCATCTAAAGTTACCGGTATCATGTCTTGACCTAAAACTGGGTCTGCTCCGTTTAAAATTTCTTCCTTATATGGAATAGTACTTACTCCACTCATTTTATATAACTCGTCTATTGATCCTTGTACATT
>CANQST010000042.1 GCA_947626595.1 uncultured Bacilli bacterium
TTAACTTATTCACGAAGAACATCACCTACAATTATTATCTACATATAATTTAATTTAATACTAAGATAGTATTACAACGCTGCTATGTTGGTTAAAATATTTAGCTAGCTAGATGCTAGCATTACTCTAATTAAATTATACAACTGTTAGGTTTCTGTAACTATTGGCTGCAAAGCCACTTAATAAATTATTTTATCCACAAAATCTGTGCAAAAAAAATATAGCCCTAAGCTATATCATTATTCTTCAGTCTTACTAGTAAAACCATATTTCTTATTAAACTTATCAACTCTACCAGCACGTGAAGCTCTACTTTGCTTACCTGTAAAAAAAGGATGGCACTTAGAACAAACTTCAACGTTTATTTCGTCTTTAGTTGATTTTACTTTAAAAGTTTCCCCACAAGCACAAGTAACTGTACAGTCCTTAATTTCGGGATGAATATCTTTTTTCATACTCTCTCTCCTTCCGCCATGACTAATTACTAGTCATAGTAACAAATTGCGTTATTAGTATAGCAAGTATTTTCTTTTTTTGCAACCCCCTTTTAATACTTTTCCCCTATTTTCCTACAATTTTTCTATAATTAACTCACTTATTTTCTTATAACCCTTACTATTAGGAAAAGGACTTCTAGGACTAGATACCAAACTCCTATCTTTAAAAAGTTCCTCTGTTGATATAAAAATAATATCCTTATTTTCCTCTAACACCCTATTTAACTTTCTAATCGCATAATTAGTATAATTACTATAATAAGGATTTTCATAATAGGAAACAAAATAAATATCATTATGATAATACTTCTTTATTTCACTAATTAGCCTATCAAAAGATACCCTAATCTCTTCTAAAATAATATCTAATTTATCATTACTCATATTATTAGTAATACTCATTTTATAAATCAAATCATTAATACCAACCGTTAAAGTTAAGAAATCACTTTCTCTAATTATTTCCTTTAAACTAAGTTTTTTGTTTTTATAAGTCATTTTTTCATTAGTAATAATTGAACTATATAATCTATCAATAGACATGTCTTTAGAAGCATAAGCCTTAGTATAAAACTTAAGTTCCTTCTCCTTTGCTAAATAATCTTTTACATAGTCACTATAACCATAATCAACTCCTTCATATGAATTAACTCCTAAAGCTAAGTGATCTCCTAAAGAAATATAAGTTATATTATTACTATTATTATTTTTAAAAATAAAGTAGATTATTAGTATTACTAGGAAAAGAATAATTAATTTACAATACCTTTTCATTAATCCTCCCAAAAAAAAGAAATATAACTATTAAATTATATTTCCTTAATACTAATTTTAGCACCTACTCCTTCTAATTTTTCAATTATCTGTTCATATCCTCTTAGAATATGTTCTACATTAGTAATGGTCGTCTTACCAGTAGCTTTTAAACCAGCGGCTACTAAGGCAGCACCTGCTCTTAAATCTGTTGCCGTTACTGTTGTCCCTTTTAAAGGTGTTGGTCCAAATATTGTCGCTGTTTGATTTTTAACAGTAACATCTGCTCCTAAATTACTCATATATGGCACATGCATAAAACGATTTTCCCATATAGTTTCATTTACTTTAGACTTTCCATTTGCTTGAGTTAAAAGAATAGAAAATGGTTGTTGCAAATCTGTTGGAAAACCTGGATAAACAGCTGTCTTAATGTTAGTAGCTTTTAAATTATCACTTTGCTTATTTATTGTGACATAATCACTTCCTATTTCTAAATCAACACCCATCTCTTCCAATTTAGATAGTAAAGAGTCCACATGTTCCGGTATCATATTATCAACTTTAAACTTTTCCCCACATAAAGCTCCAATTATTATATAAGTTCCTGCTTCAATCCTATCTGGAATAACTTCATGGAAACATTTACCTAAATAATCAACACCTTCTATTTTTATTGTCGATGTTCCAGCACCAACAATCTTAGCACCCATATTATTCAAAAAAGTAGCAACATTAACAATTTCTGGTTCCTTAGCAGCATTATCAATAACTGTCCTTCCCTTGGCCTTAACTGCTGCCAACATAATATTAATAGTCGCACCAACACTGGCAATATCTAAATAAATATTAGCTCCTTTAAGTTCTTCAGCCTCAACTGTATACTTATTTTTTTCAACTGTAATATGTGCCCCTAGTGCCTCAAATCCTTTTAAATGCAAATCAATTGGTCTAGCTCCTATAGAACAACCTCCCGGAAAATACATAACACATTTTTTATACTTACCCAGTAAAGCTCCCATAAAATAGTAAGAAGCCCTTAACTTTTTTGAAAACTCCTCAGTAATCTCAGCATTCTCCATAAACTTAGGATCAATTATCATACTTTCACTAGCTCTATTTACTTTTACTTTTAAAAACTTCAAAATATCACACAAAGCATCAGTATCCGTAATTTCCGGTATATTACAAATAGTAGCCTCATCATCAGTTAATATTGCCGCCGGAATTAATGCTACAGTCGCATTCTTCGCCCCACTTACACGAATAATTCCACTTAAAGGACGTCCGCCCTCTATTTCCATAATTTTCATGTACTACCTCCCAGGTTTAAATTTTTGTTCCAAACACACTAACAATTTCCTTTACTTTCTCTTTTAACGCAACTTCCCCACTACCAATTATTTTTCTAGGGTCAATCGCATCATTTTCCTTTAAAAACTCCTTCACTGCCTTAGACCAAGTAGCCTGTAATTCAGTATTTATATTAATCTTACATATTCCACATTTAATAGCTTTCTCTATCTTTTCATAAGGTATACCCGTACCTCCATGTAAAACTAAAGGTATTTCTAAATTATCTCTTATCTCTTTCATTGTTTCAAAATCTAAATTAGCTTCTCCCTTATAAAAACCATGTACACTACCTAATGCTGGCGCAAGACTATCAATACCTGTATTATTATATAAAGTAAGACAATCATTCAAAGTCGCAAAACCAATACTAGAAGCAACTCCATCTTCACTTCCACCTATATGTCCAACTTCTGCTTCTACACAAACGCTTCTTTCATGAGCATATTGAACAACTTCTTTAGTTATCCTAATATTTTCCTCTAACTCATACTTAGAAGCATCTATCATTACTGATGTAAAACCCGCATCAATGGCCTTCTTACAAACATCAAAACTACTACCATGGTCTAAATGCAAACATACTGGTATTTTTATATCTAAATCTTTAATTAAACCACAAACCATTCCATATATTACATCAAAACCACCCATGTATTTACAAGCACCTTCACTAACTCCAAGTATAACAGGAACTTCTAAAGTATTACATTCTTCTAATATATACTTAGTCCACTCTAAATTATTAATGTTAAAATGAGGGACACTATATCCACTTCTTTTAGCACTCATTAACATTTCTTTAGAATTTACTAACATTTACACATCACCACTTTTATCATAAGAAAAAATACTTTTCTTGTCAATGAAATAAGCCTTTTTCTTTTTATTTAACGTAAATTATAATAAATACTTTACTCCTAAAAAGACTAATAATATTACTCCTAAATAAATAGCTTTCTTCCCATATTTTAGAAAAAGCTTTTTCCCAAGCATTAATCCTAGTAAAGTAAAAATACTACTTACTATAGAAAAAATTATTCCCGCTTGTATTATCATAGACTTAGTAATACCAAGAGCTATTCCTACTGAAAAACTATCTATGCTAACTGTAAAAGAAAAGAAAATTATTGAAGAAATACTATTAATTATATTATTAACTTCATTATTTCTACTTAGAAACATCTCTAGTGCTAGAAGAAAAAATATCAATGAAACTACTAAGTCTATTTTAATTGGAATAATACTTATAATTAAATTACCTATACTTGCTCCTATATATGGCATTATAAAGTGAAAAATACCAACACTAATACTACAAAAAATAATTTTTCTTAAACTAATATTATTTACTCCATAAGCTAATGCTAAAGAAAAAGCATCCATACTAAGTCCTATAGCCATGAAAAAAAAGATAAGAAATTGCATATATTCACCACCACTATTTTATTCTTCTTATCTTTTAAAAATACTTATCTATTATTTCTTTTATGAAAGATTTATACTCTACATCTTTACTATTTTTATTATCTTTTTCTATTAAACATAATGGTGGAAATAAAACACACCAAAAGTTTTTCCCCTTACCATCACCTAAAGTAACTACTAAAGACTCATAATTACCCTCTTCATAATAAACATTTTTATATTCTTTTCTAGGAAAATGATTTTCTCCATAATTAATAGTATAATTAATGGAAGCATCTTCCTCTTCTAAAGTATTATCAATTACTTCTTTAAACATAGGAATAGCTTCTTTTATATTCTTTCTCGCAACATCTATATTAGTACTTGCTAAAGAAGAAAAATTTATTTTAGAAGTTAAATTATTAACTACTACTCTTTTTAAATCCTGATCTTCTTTAGAATTACTTGAAGCAATTACTCTAAATCTAATCGCATCTTTAGGTATTACAACCATCTTATTAAAAGAAAAAATAGTAATAACAATAGCTAATATAATAATTATTTTTTTCATAATTCCTCACTTTCACTATAATAGTGAGGTATTTTTTAAATTTTTATTCATTTTTTTAATATAAATATAAATCTATCTCTATTAGATAAATCTTTTTCTACTTTTATTTCTACATCACCTAAAGTATTTTTAATTAATTCTTCTATATCTTTAGCTAAACTCTCTCCTATTTCAAAAGCAATAAGACATCTATCTTTCATATGTTCTTTTATAGAAGAAAGTATTTTCTTATAACAACCAAGTCCATCTATACCAGCATATAAAGCTAAATGAGGCTCATTATTTTTAACTATTTCTTCTATTTCCTCATTTGTTTTTATATATGGAGGATTACTTATAATAACATCATACTTATCTGTAACATTACTCCACATATCACTTAATATTAAATTAGCTTTAGAATTTAACTTCTCTTTATTAATAGAACTTACCCTTAAAGCATCACTACTTATATCAACTAAATCAACTCTTTTAGTAGGAACCTTACTTTCTATTGTTAAACCAATTACTCCACTACCACAACCTAAATCAATTACATCTACTGGTTCATTAAACATATCTTTTATATAACCAATTGTTTTTTCAACTAACTCTTCTGTCTCAAATCGTGGTATCAATACATTTTCATTAATATAAAACTTTTCTCCATAGAAATTAACATTACCTATAACATACTGTAATGGCTTTCCCTCTTTCAAAGCCATTACTTCTTTTTTATAAAGCTCTTCTTTAGAAGCCTCTACCTCTTCGTCAAGACAAGTTAATAACTCTAAAGGATTTTTACCTAAAAGCTCTGCCAAAAGAATTTTAGCATGATCTTTATGAATATGCCCCTTAGCAAAAAAAAGAAGATTATCAACTGTCATTATTCTTCTCCTTGCATTTTTCTTTTTTGGTCTTCTTGAATAAGAGCATCTATTATATCATCTAAGTCTCCATCCATTACTCTATCCAAGTTTTTAGTTGTAAAACCAATACGATGATCAGTTACTCTATTTTGTGGATAATTATAAGTTCTTATCTTTTCAGCTCTATCCCCAGTTCCAATCTTATTTCTTCTTTCAGCACCAGCTTCCTCTAATTGCTTTTGTAATTCTAACTCATAAAGTCTACTCTTTAAAACCTTTAAAGCCTGTTCCTTATTTTGAATTTGACTACGTTCATTTTGACAAGTAACAACTGTATTAGTAGGTAAATGCGTAATACGAACAGCTGAGTCTGTTGTATTAACACCCTGTCCTCCACAACCACTAGAGCGATATATATCTATTCTTAAATCACTAGGATTTATCTCAATATCGATACTATCATCTACTTCAGGCATAACTAAAACCGTTGCGGTTGATGTTTGTAATCTACCATTAGCCTCTGTTACTGGTACTCTTTGAACACGATGTGAACCACTTTCATACTTTAATAAAGAATAAGCATTTTTACCCTTTATAATAAACTCAATTTGACTAAAACCTCCCGCTGTTCCATCAATAGAATTATATACTTGATAAGAAAAACCTTTTTTATCAGCATAATGTGTATACATTCTAAACAAATCACCCGCAAAGATATTAGCTTCGTCTCCTCCAGCAGCTCCTCTAATTTCCATAATAACATTCTTATCGTCATTAGGATCTTTTGGTAATAATAAAACCTCTAACTCTTTATCTAAAGAACTCTTCTCTTCTTCTAAAGCCTTTAATTCTTCTTTAGCCATTTCCCCAAGTTCACTATCTTTAGTCATTTCCTTAGTATCTTCAATATCTTGTAATACTTTCTTATACTTACGATAACAAACAACAATATCTTCTAAAGATGCCATTTCCTTAGAATATTCCTTTGTCTTATTAATATCACTTAATACTTCAGTCTTAGTAAGTTCCCTCTCTAATTCCTCATATTTAGCTAAAATAACTTCTAATCTTTCTATCATATCTTCACTCTCCTAAAGTAGAAAAAACTAGACTAATCTTCTAGTTCTAGCTCATCCTCGTCAATTACCACTAAGTCCTTTAATTCCTCATTAGTATCGTCGTCATAGTCCTCATCATCAGCATCGTCATAATTATCTTCCTCATCAAGACTATCAATTAAATCGTCCTTATCTTCCATCTCTTCCTCTTCTTCTTCGTCCTCATCATCGTCTTCAATCTTAATAACCTTATCAGAAGTATGACGGCTTCTTAAATCCCAAGTACCATCTTCTAAAAGAATAAACCTCTTATCAGTAGTTAAAGCTGTATAATAATCAGCTATTTTAGTTTCAAAATAACTATCAGGTAACTCAAGTAAACTAACTATTTTTTGAAAAAGACTAGCCGTATTTAAAGGTTTCTTAGTCTCCATAAGAATTAAATTAGTTATGTCCTTATGTGATAATAATTCTAAATCTTCTTTTTTCATATTATTTAGTTCCATAATTAAGCCTCCTATATTCTTATATGCTAATAAAATAAATTTGCGAGCAATAAAAATATCAATATCACTTATAACACATATCTTTTATAAATACAACACTTTTTACATTTTTTTTGGAACTTTTATTCCTAAAATATCTAGAATAAAGCAATTTAACTCATAAATTATCTTAGTTAAGACTAATCTACTTTCCTTTATAGATATATCTTTTTCCGTTATAATCTTATTTTCTGAATAAAATTTATTATAAATAGAAGTTAAATTGTATATATATTCAGCTATCTCATTTAAAGACTTACTCTCTAAAGATTTATCTATTACCGTAGGTAAATTTAATATATTTAAAGCTAATTCTTTCTCCTCAGTAGTCTCTATAGAAGTAATCTTCTCATAAGAAATATCTGCTTTATTTAAAAGAGACTTCATACGAATAGTTGAATACAATAAGTATGGTCCCGTCTTTCCCTCTAAATCAGAAAACTTTTCTTCTTCAAAAATATAATCAGTTGTTCTAAAAGGAAGAAAATCAGCATACTTTAAAGCCGCTATTGCTACTGTTTTAGAAATTTCTTCTCTAGAATTTTCTTCTATATCAGGATTAAGTCTTTTCTTAGTCTCATTATTTATTAACTCTATTAGATTTTTCAAAGTCATTATGCCACCATCTCTAGTTTTAAATGGCTTACCATCACGACCATTCATAGTACCAAAACCAATAAATTCTAACTTTACATCTTTATCAACTAAATTAGCTAATCTACTAGCACGAAAAACTTGCTCAAAATGAAGATTTTGCCTTAAATCAGTAAAATACCATATCTCATTAGGATTATATTCTAATTTTCTTTGAAGAATAGTCGCTAAATCAGTAGTAGCATAAGATAAAGCTTGATTAGACTTTATAAATAATAAAGGTGGCATAGGAGAAGTATCTCCATCCTTAGAAACATCTACTACTAAAGCACCATCACTTAGTTTTAATAAGCCTTTCTCCTCAAATATTTCTTTTAACTTAGGAAAATATTCCATCGCATCAGACTCACCTAACCACAAATCAAAAGAAACATTCAACTCATCATAAACTTTTTTAATATCCTCCTTAGAAATAGCAACTACTTTTTTCCATAAATCATAGTAACCTCTTTCTCTATTTTGAATTTTAAAAGTAATATCCCTAGCCTCTTCTAAGTAATCTTCGTCTTCTTTAGCCTTTAAAGACGCATAAGGATAAATTTCTTCCAAAAGACTATTAGTAATAGGTAATTCTACCTCACTATAATCTCCTTTATAATTACTATCAAAAAATTCAAGATTAGGAAAACGCTTTTTTATCTCCAATAAAACTAATCCTAAAGGCCTACCATAGTCTCCTAAATGAGCATCTCCTAAGACATCATAACCAACAGCCCTTGCTAGTCTCTTCATGGCTTCCCCTAAGTTAGCGCTCCTTAAATGACCAACATGTAATGCCTTAGAAACATTCGCTCCACCATAATCAATAATTATCTTCTTCTTATCTTTCTTATCTATATTATTATAAATATCTTCATTCTCTTTATTAAGAATATCAATTAAAAATTCCTTAGATAAACTCAAATTAATAAACCCCGGATTAGCAATATTAATATTTACAAACCTCTTATCTTCCTCTAATACCTTTACTATATCTTCCGCAATTACCAAAGGGCTCTTATGATATATCTTAGCTAAACTCATAGCGCAATTAATCTGAAAATCTCCTAAATCTTTACGATTAGATGGTAAAAGACCAACATCTATCTCATAACCAGCTCTCTTAATCATATCTCTTATATCATTATTTAAACTCTTCAAAATACTCATTAATCAATCACCTCTATCTTATAAATAAATGCTTCTCCATTAATCAAATACTTAACATAAACATTAAAATTATCTTGAACAAACTCCTCTACTACAATAGGAACAGAACACTCCATATCATCATCATACTCAATATTAATAACACTATTTTTAAAATCAAGATACATAATTAAATTCTTTTTCTTCCTTGCCAACTCACTATTCTCATAAAAATAGCTACAAATAGTCTCATCATCCTCAAAATAATCTACTACATAATTAAGTATCGCTTCCACAATAATACTTTTTTTCTCATTAGCATTTTCAATTGTAATTTTTAATTTAACTGGTTCCTTCAATCTATTATCTTGCACAGTATCACCTCAAAAAATTTTTCTAGGACTAATTATATCATGAATTTTCATAATTTTATACATAAATTGTTTTTATTTATTTAAACTAATACTGAGGCGAAACTTTATGAAAAAGAAACATATCTTTAGAAAAATACTTTTTACTTTCCTACTTTTAATAATAATATCTATATCAAGTGCCTACTTATATGTAAAAACATCTCCTAAATTAATGATAAATACTGCGAATAATTTAATTCTTTATGACAATAACAATGAAGTATTCTTTAAAGGAAACGAGTCCAAAGAATGGGTAAATCTAGATAATATATCAGACTATGTAATAAAAGCAACTATTTCTGCCGAAGATAAAAATTTCTATAAACATAAAGGATTTGATTTCCTTCGTATTATAAAAGCCTCTTTTATTAATATAAAAAATAGAAGTAATATTCAAGGAGCATCTACTATTACTCAACAATACGCTAAGAATTTATTCTTAACCTTTGATAAAACCTGGAAAAGAAAATGGGAAGAAATGCTTTATACTATGAGAATTGAAGCTAATTACTCAAAAGACGAAATACTAGAAGGCTATCTTAATACTATTAATTATGGTCATGGTAAATATGGCATTGAAAATGCCGCTAAATTTTATTTCAATAAAAGTGCTAAAGAATTAGATTTAGCCCAAGCATCCATGTTAGTAGGAATACCCAAAGCCCCCACTAAATTTTCTCCCTTTAATGATATGAAAGCCGCTAAAGAAAGACAATTAATAATTTTAAACTCCATGGTTAAAAATGAAGTTATTAGTGAAGAAGAAAAAAATAAAGCCTATAATGAAGAACTAGTTTTAATCGGCAAAGAAAATGAAGAAGAAATATCTTCTATTATGTATTATCAGGACGCTGTTTCCAAAGAATTAGAAACTCTAAAAGATATACCGGCATCATTCAATGATAGTAAAGGATTAAAAGTATATACTAACTTAAATATGAGTATGCAAAAAAAGCTAGAGACAACTATAAATGAAACTATACCAGAAGATATAGAAATAGAAACATCAGTAGTAATGATGGACCCCAATACTGGTGGAATTGTTGCCTTAGTAGGTGGCAAAGACTATGATAAATCACCATATAATAGAGCCATATCTTCTAAAAGACAAGTTGGTTCTACCATGAAACCATACTTGTATTATGCTGCTTTAGAAAATGGCTTTACATCTAGCTCAGCCTTTACTAGTGAACAAACAACTTTTACCTTTAGTAATCAAGATAACTACTCACCTAAAAATTATAATAATAAGTATGGCAATAAGCCTATATCAATGGGAACTGCTATTGCTTACTCTGAAAATATTTATGCCGTTAAAACCCATCTCTTCCTAGGAAGTGATGCCCTAATTAATGTCGCAAGAAGAGTAGGAATAACATCCCCTCTAGAAGAAGTACCATCTCTACCCCTAGGAACTAATGAAATAAATATCATTGAAATGGCTGCTGGTTACTCGGCTTTTGCTAATGAAGGATATAAAATAAAACCCCACTTAATTGAAAAAATAGAAGATAATAATGGAAATATCTTATATCAAGCCGAAAATAATAAAGAATTAGTCCTTAATAGTAGTTTAACTTTTATTTTAAATAACTTGCTAACCGCTACATATGACCCAGACTATATAGATTATAATTACCCTACTGCTATAAATTTATCAAGTAAATTAAAACATAAATATGCTCTAAAAAGTGGTACAACCAACAGTGATAACTGGAATATCGGATTTAATAAAGATATTGTCTGTGCCGTATGGGCAGGCTATGATAACAATAAAGAACTAACTACTAGTGATTATAAATATGCTCAAAACATCTGGTATAATGCCGTTGAATTCTATGAAGAAGGCAAAACAGACGAAGAAACATGGTATAAAAAACCAAGTAATGTAACAGCCATGTTTGTAGAACCTATCTCCGGAAGACCAGCCAACGAAACAGACGAAAAGAAAAAATTAATGTACTTCATCAAAGGAACAGAACCATCAACTACAGATAAAACATTTGACGAAATAGCTAGTAATGAAAATGCTTCTTAATTACTTAGTTCTTCTCCACATATAAACTGTTATGTATGGTTGAAGATTATTCAATGTAGCAGCACTTCCTGTAAAACTATGAGTGTGACCATCACTGGTTGTTCCTTTACCAGCAGATCCACTAGTTGAAGTACTTATTGAGTTTGTAGTCATAGCTGGTACAGTTACAGTTCCAGTAACATCATGAGTATGAGCACCATTTGTAGTAGTCCAAGCAGGATTGCCGTGATTACCACCGCTGTTATATGCTTGCACAACTCTTATCATTACGCTATCTCCTGGAAAATAATCCGAATATACTGGTCCATAAGGACTTTGAATATCATGATAATGCGCACCTGCACTTTGAGCTGTTAGTGACATGGTTGATGTATTAGTCTTGGGTGTTGTATGAGTATGACTTATATCATGAGTATGGCTTGGTATTTGACTTATTGTTAAACCTGTACTTCCTATTGTTCCACCTGGTGTATATGAAATAGACTTTGCTCCTCCTGTTTGTCCTAGAGTTTTAAATTCAGTGGAACTTGTATCTATTCCTACTAAAGTTTGACCTTTTCCAAAACTTTCCCATGTTCCTCCAAATAATGTTTGAGGATTAGTGGCACTGTAACTTATATAAATACTTCCTACTGGATATACTTTTAAAAGAAAATTTTGTAACTCACTACTAAACTTCGTACAAGTTCCATCTATGGCATTTTGCACATTAGTCGCACCTAACTTAGAATTATCTACATAACTAACTTTACTACTTTCTATTAGAGTTTCTGCTAAGCAAAAAGAAAATATTGTAGAGGCAACTGCTCCTATCACTACTCCTACTACTATTTTTTTATTAACTTTATTCATTACTTTTCACTTTCTTTCCACAGTTTCTCATTATCTTATAAGTAA
>CANQST010000043.1 GCA_947626595.1 uncultured Bacilli bacterium
TATTAAAAAAATATATAGAAAGATATTGATAAATAAAGAAAAAATGGGTAGTTTGCATTAAAACTATGCACACTACCATAATGAAAAAGAGGGATTAATTATGGAAGTAAGTATTTTAAAACTAGATAACTTTGCTAGAGGTATTGGCTATTTAAACGGAAAAATTATTTTTATTGAAAATGCTTTACCAAATGAAGTAGTAGAAGTATCTATTACTAAAGAGACGAAAAAGTACTATGAAGGAAAAGTAGTTAAGTATATAAAGAAATCTCCTAGTAGAATAAATCCTATATGCCCTTACTATGATAAGTGTGGAGGGTGTAATCTTCTTCATTTATCTATAGAAGAAGAAAAGAAATTTAAAGAAGAAAAAGTTAAAAGTATTTTAAAAAAGCTTTCTAATATCGATATTGATATAATGCCTATAGAAGAAAGAAAAAGCCTATCTTATCGCAATAAAATTACTTTACATGGTAATAATAAAAGGCTAGGTTTTTATGAAAAAAATACTAATAAATTAATTGAAATAGATAAGTGTCTTCTTTCAAGCCCCTCCATTAATTCTCTAATAAAATCTCTTAAAGAGCTTGGAAGTCAGGAAGATATAGAAGAAGTAATGATTAGAAGTAGTAATAATGATAAAGAAGTATTAGTTAAATTGACTGGTAATATTAGTAATTATAGTAGTATTATTCCTTTAGTAGATGCTTTAATTATTAATGATAAAGTTATTACTAATAAATATATAAAAACAAATATTTCTTCTAAAAAATATTTTCTATCAGCTAATTCTTTCTTTCAAGTAAATAGATATTTAACGGAATACTTATATAATGAAGTATTAAATGTCGTTAAAGATAGTAATTTAGAAAGTGTACTTGATTTATACTGTGGAACAGGCTCTATTACTCTTTATATTAGCGATTATGTAAGAAAAATAGATGGAATTGACTACTTGATTTCTAATATAGAAGATGCTAATAGGAATAAAATATTAAATAATAGTAAGAATGCTAATTTTATTTGTGCTAAAGTAGAAGATGTTATTGATAATTATAAAGATATTGATTTAATAATAGTAGATCCTCCTAGAAGTGGTTTAAAGAGAAAAACAATTGATACTATTAAAAGAATAAAACCTAAAAAAATAGTTTATATTTCTTGTGATGTAGTTACTCTAGGAAGAGATTTAAAACTTCTATTAGAAGAATATAATATTAATATGATAAAGCCCTTTAATATGTTTCCAAGGACTTATCATGTTGAATGTATAAGTATTATGAGTTTAAAGGAGAAGATATGAAAACATTAATGGTTGATATGGATGATGTCTTATTAAAAGGCAATTTCTTAGCAGTTATAGAAGAATTTCTAGGTAAAAAAATAGATATTAATACGGTAAAAACTTATTATCTTCAAGACTTAGTTCCTGATAATAAGAGAGATTTATTTTGGGAATTTGTAAAGGATAAAGAGTTTTATAAAGGATATGACTTACTAGATGGTGCTTACGAAGTATTAGAAAAATTAAGTAAGAAATATGATATTTATATCGCAACATCCTTTATATGGGAGGGTTCTTCTATTGATTTAAGTGGTAATTTATTAAAAGAAAAATACTACTTTCTAAAAGAAAAACTACCTTTTATAAAGCCTGATAAGTATATATTCGCATCAAATAAAAACTTATTTCATTTTGATATAAAAATAGACGATAGACCTAAAAACTTAGAAAATGCTTCAAAGTTAATTTTATTTGATGCTTGGCATAATAGAAATTTACCTAATGAAAGTAAATATATCCGTGTTTATAATTGGCAAGAAATATATAATCTTTTAAAATAGTATTTCTAAACATAAAAAAATTTGTTATAATGAACTTATAATAAAAAGAGGGATATAATGAAAAAGATAGTTAGAATGATTAAAATTATGGCGTTAATTATTATTTTACTAGGAATAGTTACTAGTGTAGTTGATTATTTTCAATTAAAAAATAATGATTTTCCATTATTTGCGGTAAGAAGTTATGAAGTAGTAGGTAAAAAAGAAACCTTTAGAGGACTTTTCTATAAAGCTACTAGGAAAGTTACTATTTCTAATAATGAAACTATTGCTTTATCTAAAGATTTAAAATTTGAATTTTTAGTTTTTAATATAAATATAACAAGAAATCCTTTAGTTGCTACAAAAGACTTTAAAATAGAAACTACGGAAGAGAAAAATTGTAGTACTTCTAAATTATATTTTTATAATGATACTAATAAAATATATACTTATTGTTTAGATAATATCAAAATAAATAATAAAGATTTAAAAAGTAATTTAGAAAGTGATTTTAATATAATTGATAAGGTAATTAATCATTTATTTATAAGTAAAAAAACTAATCTTTATACTCAATATATTGATTTAGAAGAGACTAATCTTACTAATAAAGGTCTATCTATTATTCAATGTGAAAGTGATAATACTGATATTTATATAGGTCCTAGAGCTATGAGTTTTGAAGAAGATTTCTGTACTAATAAAGATGATGTAGAGAAAAAAGAAGAGCAAGAAGAAAACAAAGTAGTAGAAGTACCTGCAGAATAGAGGTGTGATATGAAAAAGTTTAAGATAATTATTTTAGTAGTATTTTTAATAATAGTTGGCGTAGTTGGTTACTTTGGATACAATTATTATACTGATAATAAAGAAAAAGTTCTTCTAGAAGACGAAGTAGAAGAAATATTAAATTATATTAATGAAGATAGTGTTAATATTGATAAGATAAATGAGATAGTAGGAAAAGATATAACTACTGGTAATCGTTTAGCTGTCGAACATGCCCTAGAAAATTATATCTTAGATAGCGCTAATGCTATTAAAGTAACTATTGATTTATTAAATGATACTCGTATGACTAATTTATTAAGTGCTGATAATTACTTAAAAGATGGACCTACTTTTGTAAATAGTATGGCTTATATTAAAGAAACTAAAGAAAAATTACTTCAAAATAAACAAGATATTTTAAATCTTACTGATACTAGTAAAACTTTATCATACTTTACTAATCCAACAAATGATGACTACTATGAAAAAATGTATCAAGATTTAGCTTTAGGTAGTGGCCTTAAAAGTAGTGATATTACTAATTTTTCTAATTCTATTGATAGTTTAGTTAACTTACTAAATGTAAGTAATGAAGCCTTAACTTTTTTAAGTCAAAACGCCAATGGCTGGCAAATAGAAAATAATCAAATATATTTTACTAATCAAACACTTTTAAATACATATAATTCTTATATAGCCAAAATAAAATAACAGGAAAGCCTGCTATTTTATTTTTTATATGGTTCTTTTACGTTAGTTAATTCTAGGATATAGTCAATACTTACATTATAGAAATTAGCTAATTGTAATAAACTATCAAGTTTTATTTCATTAACACCATTTTCAATTCTACTATACTGTTGCTGAGACATATTAAGTAGTTTCGCAACATCTTTTTGTTTTAAGTCTCTGTCTTCTCTTAAATCTCTAATTCTTTTCAATTTCATAATTAACACCCAAGATAATTTTACATTACACGTATAAAGAGTATTGACTTTTACTCATTATACGTGTATATTATTATTAGATATACTCACAATACGTGTATAATAAAAGGAAGTGTTAGAATGAAAAGAGTAAAAGAAAATATAATATTTATGATAATAGGCGTGGTATTATCAATTACTTTATCATTTTCTTTAGCCGAAACTTTAATAGAAAGTAAAAATGTTTCTTATGTAGATAATTCCAAAATAGGAGCGACTAATGTGCAAGCAGCTATAGATGGTACTTGTACGAAGTTTAGCAGTGAATTACAAAACTTCCTTTTAAAAGTATACCCAGTAGGAAGTATTTATATATCAACAACTCTAAAAACTCCAACTGAAGTTCAAAATAGCTTTGGTGGTACTTGGGTATCTTATGGAGTAGGAAAAACATTATTAAGTAGTACAACAAGCGAACAAACAGGAGGTTCGAATACGGTAACTCTAACAACAGATAATCTCCCAGCTCATACCCATGATATATCTCATACTCATACAACAAAAGAAACTACAACATCAACTATGTCATTAACTGCTCTAGAAAGTGGGTTGCATAGACATCAGTTTGATACTGGTGGTGTAGCTATAATTGTCGCTTCAACTACAACAAGAATTGACCCATCTAATAGTTTTGTACTAAATTCTAGTTCAAATTATTGGAAAGGTATGAATAAAGAACAGTCTGGTATTGCAGCAGCCGGTAATCACACTCACAATGTAACTGGAACAGTAACCATACCATCTTTATCAACTAATTCAATAAGTACTTCAACATCAGGCTCAACTGGAGGTGGAAAATCTTTCAGTGTCCAAAATGAATACATAACTGTCTACATGTATAAAAGGACAAAATAAAAAAAATTAATTTTTACTAATTTGTTAAATTCAGGGTGAAAAGTACTCTGAATTTTATATTTTCTCCTAGGCGAATTTGTAAAATTCATAGGGAAAATGGCCGTGAATTTATCAAAACCTCGATTTTCATTAGTTTTTTTATTGTGTTAAACTCTAAAGAAATTTACAAATGAGGAGGTGAAAAGATGTCCGATAAAAAGCATAAAGAAGAGTATGAAAAATGTACAAATGATAAAATGTATAAGGCTATCTTTGGTAGTGAAAGTGATAATTATATGATTTGTGAGTTGTTAACTAGATTAAGAAAAATGAAAATTAAAAATATAAGGATTTTAAACAATGAATTAACTGTTAGGAATATTAATGATAGAAAAAAGATAGTTGATTTGTTAGTTAAAGATGTTGATAGGAATACTTTATATTTACTAGAGTTAAATGCAAGTGTTTATCCATTCTTACATCAAAGAAATTTTGATTATGATTGTCGTATATATTCAATTCAAACAAAAAGTGGAAAGAAGTATGATACATCACTAGAATATATTCATATTGATTTAACATATGGAACGAAAAAGCTTTATGAAAATAATGATAAAGAAGTATATATACATACTATAAATGATGGAGAATGGAATACATATGTAGAAAAATATAAAATTTATGAATACAATATGGACAAAATAAAAAACTATTGGTATACTAATAACAAAAAGAAGATAGAAGAATATAGGCATTTGATAATGCTTGATTTAAACAAAGAAGAGCTAGCGAAGCTAGCTGATATGTATAAGGAGGATGAGTTTATTATGAGATTTAAAAAAGAAGTAGACTATTTAAATAACAATGATTTTGGACTTAAAAGTGCAGAAGAAGATTTAGAATATTGCCTTAATACTCAAAAAGATATTTATGAAAAAGAAATAGAAGAAGTACGTAATAGTAGTCGTGAAGAGACATTAACCGAGACAGCAAGAAATCTACTTAAAAATAATGTAGATATAGGTATCATTTCCAGATGTACTAATCTACCCACATCACAGATTATGAATTTAAGGTAATTCAAAAGAGTGTTTAAAGGCTATTTGTGATCATACTTGATTTAAACAAAGAAGAGCTAGCGAAGCTAGCTGATATGTATAAGGAAGATGAGTTTATTATGAGATTTAAAAAAGAAGTAGACTATTTAAGTGACAATGATTTTGGACTTAAAAGTGCAGAAGAAGACTTAGAATATTGCCTTAATACTCAAAAAGATATTTATGAAAAGGAAATAGAAGAAGTACGTAATAGTAGTCTTGAAGTGGGCAAAGAAGAAGGAATAGAAGAAACTGCCAGAAATATGCTTAGAGATAAAGTTGATATAGCTTTAATCTCTAAATATACTAATCTACCCACATCACAGATTATGAATTTAAGGTAATTCAAAAGAGTGTTTAAAGGCTATTTGTGATCATACTTGATTTAAACAAAGAAGAGCTAGCGAAGCTAGCTGATATGTATAAGGAAGATGAGTTTATTATGAGATTTAAAAAAGAAGTAGACTATTTAAGTGACAATGATTTTGGACTTAAAAGTGCAGAAGAAGATTTAGAATATTGCCTTAATACTCAAAAAGATATTTATGAAAAGGAAATAGAAGAAGTACGTAATAGTAGTCGTGAAGTGGGCAAAGAAGAAGGAATAGAAGAAACAGCTAGAAATATGCTTAGAGATAAAGTTGATATAGCTTTAATCTCTAAATATACTAATTTATCAAAAGCTCAAATTATGAGATTATTGTAATATTAAAAGAGACTATTAAGAAATATATAATTTCCAAACAGTCTCTTTTTTATCTTGCCAGTTCACTATAAACTCTCTCATCAAAATAATGTTCCGTTTTTTCTATATCTAATAATTTATAAGTATCTATCATAAAGAAGTTATGTTCTAAAACATCAGCATCTACATTTGTAATAACTGGATCATCCCAAGTTAAATCTAAATTATACCACTTACCATTTAAGTAAACAGCATTCCATATATGATTATTACTAGATACTCGAAAACTTTTTACATTTAATTTTTCTAAAAATAACTGCATCGCATCTGTATAACCACCACATATACCATAACCCTCAATTAATGGTCCATATGCAATATTAGAGTTATACGTCAAAATATTTTTATCACTTCTATTCGCATCATACTTAGTATTATTAATTATATAATCATGAATAATTTTAATATTATCAAGTACTGATAAATTACTATTTATAAGAGTAGGTGCTAACTCGTCAATTTTTTGATTTATCGCTGCAATCTGTTCTTCAGTATAATTCTTAGATAAGCTAATAGTAACTCTTCCCATACTATCATACTTTGTTTCAATATTATTAAAACTATTATAAGGATGTACAAAATTATTTAAATCAGATAAAGTATCTTGATTATTTGCTAGCTCCTTAACATCGTCAACACAGCTTTCATACTCATTAGGACAATAAAAAGTAAATTCACTTTTACCAGCATTTATAAAAGTATAATAAATATTTAATAAATCCTCTCTATTAGCAGGCTTAAAATTACTAGTTTGCTTTACAAAATTAAAATCATAATCTCGATAATAAGGATTAACATCATCCAAAGTAGTAACATTATTAGGATACAAATATCCATCAATAAATTTTATAATTGGTTCTCTATAATTAATAGTTAAACCAAGTATTATCATAAGTATCGCTAGAAGAAAAAACTTTTTCATACAATCACCTTTACTATAAATAATTTTATAATAATATCTAAAATAAGTAAAGAAAAAAGCCAATTACTTGACTTCTTCCATATTATTCTTCATTTTAGTTAATCTTGATTTTAAACGAGCAGCCTTGTTTTTATGAATTAAGCCACTTGACATAGCCTTGTCAATTCTTTGAATAGCAATATTTAAGTTATTATCAACTGCTTCTTTGTTTCCAGCTTTAACTTCTTTTTCTACTTTCTTAATAGCTGTTTTCATACTAGAATATACTAAAGTATTAACATCAGCTTTCTTAGCGTTAGAACGCATTCTTTTCTTCGCACTTTTAATATTTGGCATTTTTTCACCTCACTTTTTGTAAACAAGTTAATTTTACCAAAAAATTCAAAAAAAAGCAAATAATTTTAACTATTTTGTTAATATTATTTGTAGGAGTTGAAAAAAATGCACGCAATTGATTTAGATAAGTATTCTATAAGGACAGATTTAATTAGTGATAAAAAAGATTATAATGCTTCAGTTACTAAGAAATATAAAGAAGAAGATGTTACTGTTACTAGGTCTACATCTTCCAAAGGCAAGAATAATTATACTACCATTAATTTTTTAGATGTTACTGATAAAGACAATTATCTAAAAGTAGAAAAAGTCTTTATCAGAGAATTAAAAAGATTTATTAAACCTCTCAATTTAAAAGAAAAAGATACTGTCCTAGTAGTTGGTTTAGGTAATGAAAAAATAACCCCAGATTCTTTAGGACCATTAGTTATTGATAATGTTTTAGTAACTAAATATCTTTTTAATATTGGTGATGTTGAGAAAGGTTATCAAAACGTTTGCTCATTCAAACCTAGTGTCACTGGAACTACCGGAATAGAAACTATTAAAATGCTAAAAATGCTTTCCAAAGTAAGCCAGGCTAAATGCCTAATCATAATAGATGCTCTAGCATCCACATCTGTAGATAGAGTAAATAAAACTATTCAGATAACTGATACTGGAATACATCCTGGTAGTGGTGTTAAAAATAATCGAGGAGAAGTAAGCAAAAAGACCTTAAACATTCCTGTAATCGCAATAGGTATACCTACTATTGTAGACGCTAAAATTATTGCGATTGACACTTTCTCCAAACTTGCAACTTTCTTTGAAAAAAGAAATACTAATGTCTTAGGTAAAATAGAAAATATCTCTAAAGAAGATTTTAAAATACTCCTAGAAGAAGTCCTACCAAAAGAAATATTAATGGTTACTCCTAAAGAAGTAGACTTTGTCCTAGAAAGACTAAGTACTTTAATTGCAACCGGTATAAATAAAACTTTACATAAAAGCTTTTTATCGACAAAATAAAGCTTTTTTATTTGCTAGTATATATCTGGTGATACTATGAAGTTTAAAAGTAAAAAGCATAAGAAAAGAAGATACAAATTATTTATAATACTATTTTTACTAGGAATGCTCTTATCTTTTAAGTACTTAGATAAAAATGTAAAGAAGATTGACGATAAAAAGTTTGTAAATTTACTTCTTAATGAAGCTCACTTTAAAAATGATAATATTTTTAAAAAGCTTTTCAGTTATATATCTTTTAATTCTTCAGAACTTCTATTTGGTGAATATAAAAATAAAGACCAAGTAAAAAAAGTCTCTTTAGAAGAAACATCCCCTCCATTAGTTTATCTTTATAACTCCCATCAAACAGAAGAATATGCTCCTAGTAATTTTATTGAATTTAGTATTAATCCAACTGTTATGATGGTAGATTATATCTTAGAAGATATCTTCAATAAAGATAATTTTAAAACTATTGTAGAAGAGCGAAGTATTAAAGAAGTTTTAAATAAAAACTCTTGGAACTATAATTATTCTTATATTGCTTCTCGTAGTTTTATGGAAGATACTTATCTTAATAATCCTACTTTAAAGTACTTTATTGATGTTCATAGAGATAGCCTAACTAAAGATAAAACGACAGTTACTATTAATGATAAAAGTTATGCTAAAATACTATTCCTAGTAGGATTAGAAAATGCTAACTTTATTGAAAATTTATCTTTCATAGAAAAAATAAATGAAAAAATAGACGAAAAGTATCCTAATCTTTCTAAAGGAATTTTACAAAAAAGTGGTCCTTTAGTTAATGGTATTTATAATCAAGATTTCTCTAAATATACTATTTTAATTGAAGTAGGGGGAATGGAAAACACTCCTAATGAAGTCCTAAATACTTCATTAGCTTTTGCCGAATGTTTCTTGGAGGTGATTAAAACTGAAGAAAGCTAAAAGTTTTATTATCTTTTTTTTAACTACTATCTTAATTTTCTTCTTAGTCCTATACTTTGGTAGTCTATCAGGATACTATAAAAGTAATGCCACTAATAAAGCTACTTTAACTGAAGGTGCTCTAGAAAGATTTGAACAAGACGTTAAAGAGGGTAAAGAAATTGTCGCTAAAAATTACTTAGAAGAAGAAAAAGACTATAATAATATGGCTTCAAGTATCGCCATGAAATTATCTAAAATAATTGAAAAACTTTTTAATAAAGGAATGAATGCTTTCTTTAATGAAATAGAAAAAGCTGTAAAAAAATAAAAGTAGCTAACTACTTTTACTGATATAATTCTTGCTTTAAAGCCTCTAAGTTCTCTTGCATAATACTAAGATAGTTTTTCTTTTCACTTCTTTCTTCGTCAGATATATTATCAAGTTTATGTAACTCTAAAGCCTTAATATTACTATATTTACTTAAAAGACTATTAGCTTTTTCACTAAGTTCTTCTCCTTTAAAAGTAAATATATAACTAATTGTTTTATTCTTAATTAACCCTTCTGCATCACTAATTGTCTTATCAGATGCATCATTATCTAAGCAAATTACTTTTAAACCAAATTTTTCTAAATACTTTAAAGCCGATGTTCCCACAACCACTGTCTTATTAGTAGTATTTTCAACATCAACTCTGTAATTAGCATCTAATTCTGAAAGGCTAAGTTTTAACTCTTCATATGATGCATCTATTTCTTTTTTTAAATAATTATTAGTAATATATTCTTCTAAGCCAAGTCTTACATTTTGAGCCATCATTAGTAAAGAAGATGGATTTAACCATAATTCTTCAGGGGAATAATCAGTTTCTAAAACATAAGCTGTATCAATTATCTTTAAATCAGGATTAATTTCTAATAAATCAAGAGCTAAATTTCTTTCTTTCTCAATTAAACCATTATAAATAAATAAATCCTTCTTCGCAAAATCTTTCTTTTGCTTTTTACTTATCTTATAATCATTAATATAAACTCCATCAGGATAAATAGAAGATATCATAGCGTGATCATCATAAAGCATTTTAGTAATATACTCATTAGGATAATTTGTAACAATTATTTCAATATTTTCCATATCGTCGTTAGAACAACCGCTCATAAATAAAGATAAAAATAAAATAAGTAAAATAGTTAGTTTTTTATGTTTCATAATTTTCTCCTTTTTAGGTACCGGGTCATATCCACTTCCTCCAAAGGGATTACACCTTAATATTCTTTTGATAGATAGAAATGAACCTTTAAGAGCTCCATATTCCAAAATACACTCCTTAGCATAATTAGAACAAGTAGGGTAATACCTACAAGCATTATGGGAAGATAAAGGCATTTTTTGATACAAATCAATTAATTTTAATAAAATATACTTCATACCATCCACCATAGTTATTTTACTATTTTTTTTCTTTCTTTACAAGTTAATGTTTCTTTTTTGTGACTTTTAAGTTAAAATGTCCTATTTTCACAGTAGTATTTTTAAGTTAAAATGTCCTATCTAAAA
>CANQST010000044.1 GCA_947626595.1 uncultured Bacilli bacterium
TTCGCCTAGGGGAAAATATAAAATTCAGAGTACTTTTTACCCTGAATTTAACAAATTAGTAAAAATTCAATTTTTTTAATTTTTTTTCAAAAGAAAAAAACTCCCCGGAAATCACTTAATTTCCAAATAGTCTTATTTTTCTTGTAATAATCTTTCTAAAGCGGTAATAAGCCCTAATTTACCATAATGATAAGTTAAAGAACCTTGCATATAAGCAATATATGGTTCTCTTAATGGACCATCACAAGACAATTCAATAGAAGAACCTTGTGTAAATGAACCACTAGCCATAATAATCTTATCTTCATAACCAGGCATATCAGATGGCTCTACTAAAGCATTTGCATCAATTGCTGAACCATTCTGAATACCTCTAGTAAATTCAATTAACTTGTCTTTATCTCTAAAAACAATATTTTGCACAATGTCTACTCTTTCTTCATTAAATCTAGGCTCTACCTCAAAGCCTAATTCTTCCATTACTTTAGAAGTCAAAATTGCCGTCTTTAAAGCTGCTGCCACTACTGATGGCGCCATATACAACCCTTGTAAAATAGCCTTATTTGAGCCAAGTGACGGACCAACTTCTCTACCTTCTCCAGGTAAAGTAAGTCTTTCTGCACACAGTTCAACCAAATCTTTTCTTCCCGCAATATAAGCTCCATTAGAAGCAATACCACCACCTAAATTTTTAATTAATGAACCTACCATAATATCAGCACCTACTTCCGTAGGTTCTTTACTACTTACAAATTCACAATAACAGTTATCAACCATAACAATAGTATCTTTACTAATACTTTTAATTAACTTAATTACTTTCTCTACCTTTTCTATAGAAATACTTTTTCTAGTAGAATAACCCTTACTCCTTTGAATTTCTATTACTTTTACTTTATTATTTTCTAAATACTCAGCAATTTTTTCATAATCAAAATCATTATTTACTAAATCAATCTCCTCATACTTTATTCCAAAACTTTTTAAAGAACTAGCATTTTCTTTTATACCAATTACTTGATCTAAGGTATCATAAGGTTTTCCACTAATACTAAGTAGTAAATCATTAGGTCTTAATAATGCAAAAAAACAAACATTTAAAGCATGACTTCCTGATATAAATTGATTTCTAACTAAAGCATCTTCACTGCCTAAAACATCACTAAATACTTTTTCAATTAAATCTCTTCCATAGTCATTATAACCATACCCTGTTGTTTCATTAAAAGCACTCTCCGTAATATTTTCTTTCCTAAAACTATCTAAAACTTTTTTACTATTTAAAAAAGCATCTTTATCTACTTTATTAAACTCTTCTAAACAAAGCTTTTCATTTCTTTCTACTAAATCTATTATATTTTCCATTAATTATATTTTCCTCCATCTACTTTTACTATTGTATCATTAATATAACTTGCTTTTTTACTAGCTAAAAAAACAATAACATTACTTATCTCTTCTGTTGTTCCAAAACGATTTAATAAAATATTTTTCTTCTCTTCATTTATTTGTTCATAAGTTAAATTCTTATTCATATCAGTCTTTACCCATCCTGGACAAACACAATTTACATTAATAAATGGCGCCAATTCCACCGCAAAATTATGGGTTAAAGAAATAACCCCTGCTTTAGAAGCATCATAATCACAACTTTCTGGGTAATATGTATCTATCGCATTACTTGATGCCACATTTATTATTTTACCACTTTTTTTCTCTAACATAATTTTAGATGCATACTTACTACATAGAAATGTTCCAATTAAATTGACATCTAATATCTTCTTAAAATCCTTAATACTCTTATCAAACAATAAACTATCATGACAAATACCAGCATTATTTACTAAGATATCTAATCCTCCAAAAGTATCTATTATCTTAGAAAACATCTCTTCTACTTCTTCTTCCTTAGATACATCACATTTAACTACTAAGGTATTTACATTAAAATTTTCTTTTATATAATCTTCTAACTCTAAAGCATCTTTTTCACTATGATTATAATTTATAACGACATCTAAGCCCTTCTTCGCAAACTCTATTACTGTACTTCTACCTATTCCTCTACTACTTCCCGTTACTAAAACTACTTTACTCAAACACTATCCCTCCTTTAAATTATGTTTTTCTATAAAAAGATATATTTCATTTTCATTATCTATATCTACTATATTAGCACTCATTTTGCCTTTTTCTACATAGATTAATCCTGGAGCTTTAGCAAATTCACTATTCATTTCTATCCTAAGCATTATTTCTTTAAAATCATCATCCCCTACATTTAATTTAAAATAACTTATATTTGATAAAGCTTTTTCTAATTCCTTACTTTTCTTAGAATTATCACTAATATATATAATCAAACTTTTTTCTTTAGAAACATTCATTAAAAGTTCTGATTTAGAACTAGAAAATTTATTTAGTACTAAGATAATAACTGGTATAATAAATATAACTGTAACTACTACACTTAAGAAAAATCTATTTCTTAACTTTATAAATTCTGGATCTCTCATAAAGTATTTCCTCTACTTATTTCTTTTCTCTTTAAATAATTTTTTCTAGATAAACCAAAGATAGGATTAAATTTATTATCGGTAACTACATCTTGATTAATACTTTGTATATATGAAACTCTTTCTTTTATTTCTCCTAAAGTAAGAGTTAAAATACTAGGACTTTCTACCACAACATCTAATACTCCTAGATTATCAAGGTACAAAAATACTTTTTCTAAGTAAGATTTATCTTTAATTATAATTAAAGGTTTTAAGTACTTAGTATCATACTTTTCTTTTATAAAATCAGTAGTATCTATAATACTCTTAGCTTTCTTTTGAAAAAGACTTCCTGTAATTTCAATATTATTTTCTAAAGCATTTTTAATTATATCCTCAACATCTTTTGGCTTTTGATTAAAAGCATTAGAAAAAGGTAATATTTTTAAATACTTTAGAAAAATAGAAGTAATATCAATTATCTCATTAGGACTTCTTTTATACACTGAACCACTAGGTTTTATTTTTAAATTACGACAAGTAGTTATAATAGTAGAAGTAGTTTTAGGCTTTTTTCTAAATAAACTTCCTGTTATAGGTATATCTTCCTTATTGGCAAGTTTTAATATCTCTTCTACTTCATCAGGCGTTCTTTTATACATACTATCTAGTACTTTTATATTTTTACTATCACATATCTTTTTAATAGAGACAATCTCTTCCTTTTTTCTAAAAAGCATACTAGCCCTTATTTTAATACCTTCAAGCTTACAGTAATCAACTATTTCTTTAAAATCTTGATAAGGTTGCTGAAAAAAACTACCAGTAAGATGTAAATTTTCTAACTTACATAAATCAATTATATCTCCTACTTCTTCAGGTGTTCTTAAAAACATATTAGAATAAATATTAACTTTTTTATTTTGACAAATATTAATAATTTTTCTTACATCTTCGCTAGGTCTATTAAAAACTAGCTTCATATCTTCAAGAGAAATACCTTTAGTATCTTTAATTATCTCTTCTACTTCTTTTGGACTTCTTAAAAAATAAGCACCACTTACTTTTAAATTATTTTTACTAAGAATATTAATAATTTCTTCTATTTCTGAAACACTTCTCATAAACATAGTATTATTTATCGCAATATTTTTACTTCTACAAAGATTAACTATTTTTTCAATTTCTGCTTTACTTTTAGTAAAAAGATTATCAGATATTTTAATTCTTTCTTTTTTGCAATATAAAATAATATCTTCTACTTCATCAGGAGCTTTTCTAAATATTGTTCCATTTAATTCTAAATTATATTTATTTATCAATCTAATTATTTGTAATATTTCTTCTTTAGTCCTAAAAAACATACTATCATATAACTCTAAATTATTGTCTATACAGTAATCAACTATTTCCTTAAAATCAGCAAAATCAGCTCTAAAAAAACTCTTCTTAAGAGCTAAATTCTTCTCTTTAGCATAATTAATTATATCTAAGGCATTCTTACTAGTAGATCTAAAAACTAATCCATTAGGAGTAATATTTTCCATCTTACAAAGATCAATAATCTTTTCTACTTCGCTATTAGAAGTAGAAAACATACTACTAGATAATAAAATATCTCTACTTTTACATATATTAACTAAATCTTTTATTTCTAAAGACGATTTATGAAAAACACTACCCGTAATAGGAATATTTTCTTCTCTACATACTTTTAAAATTTCTTTTATTTCTTCTGCACTCCTAGTAAAAATAGATGGCATTAGCTTAATATTTTCATTAATACAAGTATTAATTATTTTAGTTAAATCATATATATCAAATTTACTAATAGTGGCACTTAAAATAGATGCTTTATCTAAAGTATCTCTAAAAGATATTTCAATTAACTTAATCCTTTCAACAGGACATCTTAAAATAGAAGTATTTTTATTTAGATAATCTATTCCATAATTTTCTAGGACATAGTAATAAGTATCTTCTAATTTAAGAGGATTAGTATTTAATATATGTAGACAATTATTAATATTAGATTTATAAATATCTTCTTTTTCTAAAAATGTATAATTAGCTTTTATTATCTCACTATTAGTATTAAAAATACTAGGAGATTTCTCAATACTTTTAGGATTAACACCTTTACTTATTAAAAACTTTAAAATATCTTCTGTATTACTTTTACTTTTAGAAATATCTTCATGAGTAAAGTTATCATAATTAATATTATATTTCTTAAATAACATAACTAAATCATAATAATTCATAATAAATCCTCCCATAAAGTCATATCATTATCAAGTTTTTCTTTATAATCTTCCCCTAAAAGCATTAAAAATTTACTTATTTTAGAAGAAAAGTCTTCAGGATCATCTAAGAAAAGTAAAGGATATCTTTCTACTACCTCATAAATATTATCAAAGCCATATTTACTTAAAGTAGTAATATTTTCCACTAACTCGTCAAAATTATCACTACAAGAATATAAAATATCATTACCATAAATTTCATTAATCTTAGAAAAATCAATATTCATAGTTAACCTACTTTCTTCCTATATTATAGCAAACCTTATCCCAAAAGAAAAGTTTATTATAACTAAGAAAAATGAACCTGTAAATACAAATTCATTTTTATTAGTTAATTTTTTGACATTTCTACTATTTCATACCAAGTCTTTGGACCAACAACACCATTTACTTCTAAATTATTTTTCTTTTGAATAGCTTTAACAGATTGTTCTGTTAAATTATCATATAAGCCATTTACTACTACTCCAGGAATATTCTTTTTATTTTTACAAATTATATAAAGAAATCTTTGTAAATTAACAACATCTTCACCATTCATATCTCTTAGTAAATATCTACCCGGATAAAACTCATTAATGTTATATAAAACATCATTAGGGATTTTTTGAATTGTCTGATTATAAGCTTCTCTTAAAGCTTTCCATGTACTAGCATCTACTATGCCATTTGCTTTTAAGTTATATTTATTTTGAAAAGCAATAACCATTTGTTTAGTATCTTCAGTAAAAGTATCACTTCTTAAATTTAAAAATGGAATATCTGGATCAAAGTAAGCAATTACATTTAAATAATAATTTAAAGGATTTAAAGCAATACCATTATCCCCTATTTTAATAGTCGGATTGAAGTTTAATTTAGCTTCTTCTTCAGTAATTCCTTCAGAGTATAAATTACTAATATTTTTAACAGCATTATATAAATATTTTATTTTATACCAAGTTGTTTTATCAACAATACCATTTACTGGTAAGTTAAATATTTCTTGAAACTTTCTAACGGCATTTTCCAATTCTTTAGTAAAAAAGATACTATCGTCGGTAATGGTTGGTATAGCTGGATAATTGCGACCAATTCTATTTAGTTGGACTTTGAGCATTCTAACAAAATCGCCTGATGTACCTAGTTCAACTGGAAACCCCGGATAAGTAGCAATATTTTCTTCAAGTTTAGCATTGGAAATAATTTTAATATCATTTCCATAATATGTTTTTAATATTTCTAAAGGCGTTCTTCCAGCGTTTGCCAATTCAACACTTCCCCATTGAGAAAGACCATCACAAGTGGTAACTTTACCATCACAGTATTGAGCAAAAAGTGGTTGAACTTGACCATCCTTAACTATATAGCTATTAAATATTTCATCTACTACTTGAGAAATAGTTTCAAAGAATTGTCTATTTTCACTAAAAGATTGGTCATATGTAGAAGAACTTGTTATATCAAAGTTATAGCCTTTGGATGGGTACCATTCATTATAAATTCTATTTAAAGCAAAAGATATTTCTGCTAAAACATTGGCTTTTATAGCATTAACAGGCCAGTTAGGATAAATTTCTCCAGAAGCAACATTTTTAATATATTCGTCAAATGGTACAGTAATGTTTCTAGCGACTTCGTCTGGCTTTCCTAAATGAACAGTAATCATTGTAGGAATAATAGGACTTCTAATAGCCATATTTTTCCTCCTTTAAATCTACTTCAGGGGTCATTTTCACATATTGAATAGCTTTTATACCACCAAGCATACCAATTTTATATTGCTTTATAGTTTGATACCCTACATGAATAGCACTCATGTCATAAATAGTATATGATGGGATATCCATTAAATTTTCAACAGCTTTAGGAGCCGGTAAAACAATATTATCAATAATACCACTACTATCAGTCATACCACTATAAAAAAGAACTTTCTTATTACCTATTGTTTTAAAAATAACTATTTCACAATCTGATATAGGAATGGCATTGTAAGCAGTAAACACCTGCACTTTTAAAGTACCCGTAGATGGATTTTCTCTAATGAAGTCTGAATAAAGATTACTATTTTTAAAATCTTCTAAGCTAATGATTTCTTGTTTCATTTAACTAACCTCCTTAATTTTTAAAACTTGGCCAATACTTAAGTTATTACTAGTTAAATTGTTTAAGGCCTTTATACTTTCAATGCTTACACCATATTTTCTAGAGATATCATATAAATTATCGCCTCTTTTTACAGTATGAGTAATATAGGTTGGTTCAACGTATCCTTCACCGTAGCAACTAGAGCCTAATGGTATAGCATCCATTCCCATAACGACTTTTAATTGTTGACCAATAGTTAATACGTTAGTTTTCAGATTATTTAGTTTAATTAAATCTTCAACACTCATATTATATTTTCTAGCGATACTATAAAGACTATCTCCTTTTTTTACTGTATAAATTAAATAATCCACATCAAAAGTATTATCATTATTTTCTTCATAAGGTATCTTTAAATTACTACCTATAGTTAAAGTATCAGTAGTTAAATTATTTATATCTTTTAGCTTTTCTACTGTAGTATTATATTCTCGAGCAATACTATATAAAGTATCACCTTTTTTTATCGTATAAATAATGTAGTCATTTTGATTATTACTAACAGGTATTTTTAAATTTTCCCCAATAGTTAAAATATCACTTTCTAAATTGTTTAATTTTTTTATTTCTTCAACAGTAACATTATACATATTGGCAATTTTCCACAAGCTATCACCTTTTTTTACTTGATATGTTATTGTCCCTGAAATTGGAATAAATAACTTTTGTCCTACAGTAATAGTATTACTAGTTAGATTATTTTCTTTCATTATATCTTCTATTCCAACACCAAATTGCCTACTTATTCCATATAAGGTATCTCCCTTTTCTACTATATATTGCATATTTCACCTCAATAAAATATATGCGTATTAAAAAAAAATAATATTAAAAGCATATTATTTTCTACTTGCTCAAAACTTGTGCAAGATAAATTTAATCAAAAGAAAAATCCAAGTCTTAATTAACTTGAATTTAAATAATTTCCTCATCCATAAAGATATCTTTTTTATCTTCATTTTGATTAGGCAAATGGACTGGCTGTGTATCTTCAATAGGTCGATATAATTCCTCAGCTCTTACATCTTTTTTCTCTGTATTAGTTATTCTTGGTAAAGAGCTTGCCTCTTTTACTTTATTAGTATTAGTAACTGGCACTTCATTAGAAATATCTTTTGTCTTTTCTATTTTAGGCTCTAAATATTCCTTTTTTTTCTTATTATCTTCTTTACCATCAAGATAAGCTATAGTAAAGAAGTAAAAAGCCATAATACTAGATAAAATTATAATTATATAAATCATTTTATCAACCCCATTTTTTTAAAATAATCTCAAAATATCATTAAATGTTACAACTAACATTAAAATCATTAATAATACAAGTCCTGCCGTATGAATTTTGGCTTCTAATTTTGGATCAACTGGTGAACCTTTAATTGCTTCGATTATGATAAATAGAATGTGTCCACCATCAAAAGCTGGTAATGGTAATAAGTTAATGAAACCAACATTTATACTTAAGAACGCTATTAAGTATAAGATACTAGCAATACCCTCTTTTCGCTGCTCACCTACAATAGAATATATTCCTACTGGACCAGATAGTTGATTTAGTTTAATATGTCCTGTAAATAAATAGGCAACTGTTACACCCATTTGTTTAAATAGTGAACCAGTTTTCTTAACGGTGTATTTAATTGATGGTATAAAGCCTTTTGTATCTTCTCCTTTCATACCTATTCCGTAAACATAAGTAGTTTGTTTTTTGTTTTTTACTTTTTTAGGTACTACCTTATAAGTCTTTTCAACACCATCTCTTTCAATTAAGATATCAGTTCCTTTTTTAGGATCACTTAAAACTAAATAAAGTGCTATATCATCAGTAGTAGAAACTTTCTTATTATCAATTTCTTTAATAATATCATTTTTCTTTATACCGGCTTCATAAGCAGGAGTATTCTTTGTTACTGAAGTTATCTTAGGTTCCATAGTATTTCCGCCCCATATTAGAGCCATGAAAAATAATATTAAAATAGCTGAGATAAAGTTATTACCTGCTCCAAAGAACATTATTAAAAATCTTTTGAAACAGCTTTTACCTTGTAATCTTTTACTTTTAGGTATTTTGTTATCGTCGTCATTATCTATATCTTCTCCAGCTAAGGAACAAAAGCCACCTATTGGTATAGCTCTTAAACTATATTCAGTTTCTTTTCCTTTTTTACTTAAAAGTTTAGGTCCCATACCAATTGCGAATTCATAAACGTAAACACCACTTAGCTTGGCCCAAGTAAAATGACCAAACTCATGAATAAAAACAATAAATCCTAATATAAGTATAAATATTAATATGTTTAAAATTATTGTCGTATTAAACACCTCTTTCTATATTAGTCCTACTAAAAGGACAAATGCTAAGATAACAAAAATTAAACTATCAAATCTATCTAGGATACCACCATGTCCAGGTATTAAGTTAGAAAAGTCCTTTTTATCATAATACCTTTTTATAGCGGAAAATATTAAATCTCCTATTTGACCTACTATAGAGAACAAAGCTGTTATCATAATTACTAGAACTATTGGAGCTGTTGGATTAATTATTGTCATGTAAAAAACAGTCGCAACAAAAGTTCCCATTATTAATCCACCTAAACATCCTTCTAATGTTTTATTTGGCGAGATTAAAGGAGCAATTTTTGTTTTTCCAATTAACATACCTGTAAATAAAGCAAAGGTATCAGTAATTGTCGTTATCAATAATAAATATATGATATACATTATATCAAAATTACGTACTATGGTAATTAAATTAAAGCTAAGTCCTACAAAAAGAACAGCTCCAACTAGGAATAAAGCATCATTTAAATTATATTTTTTATTATTATTTATAAAGACAATTGGTGTTAAAAAAGCAAAGATTATTAATGACATAACTCGATAGTCTAAGTTAAATTCAAATACTATAGAGTTAATATTCCTAGTAGTAAAGAAAGTTACAATTATATAAGCAAATAATTTTACTATAAAAGGAAATTCTTTTTTTGTTTCCCTTATATGAATTAATTCGTATAAAGCAGCAATAGAAAGAATAGCTGTAAATATAGCAAAATATTTTCCACCTACTATTAAAAAAGGAACAAATACTAGTACCATTACTATAGCACTTAAAATTCTTGTTTTCATTAATTGCCTCCAAATCTTCTATTTCTATTATTAAACTCTTCTAAAGCTTTATTAATATCTTCTTCTTTAAAATCAGGAAAGTATGTTTCTGGAAAATAAAGCTCTGCATAACTTGCTTGATATAACATAAAATTACTTAATCTTAATTCACCACTTGTCCTAATTAAAAAGTCTACTGGTGGTAAATCTTGATATAAATTTTTTCTAATAAAATCAGCATCTATATCTTCTAAGGAAATTTTATCTTCTTTATAAAGCTGGCAAACTTTCTTAGTCATATCAACAATTTCACTTTGTCCACCATAATTAAGACAGATATTTAAAGTACATTTATGATTATTAGAAGTAGTATTTTCTAAATAATCCATAGCTTCTAATACTTCTTTTCTAAGTCTATCTCTTCTACCAGAAAAAACAACTTTAATACCTTTTTTTATTATTTCTTCAAATTCAGATTTAAACATTTTAACGAATAAGTCCATTAAATAATCTACTTCTTTATTTTCTCTTTTAAAATTTTCTGTAGAAAAAACAAATACTGATAAATACTTTAGACCTAAATCATTTAAGTAAAGGCAAATATTTTTTAGATTTTCAGCACCTACCTTATGGCCCATGCTTCTAGGCAGTCCTCTTTTAGTAGCCCATCTACCGTTACCATCAACGATAATACCAATATGCTTTGGCATAATTAATTCATTATTCATAACTATTACCTCTTCTATAATTTTACACTAAAATGCAAAAAAAAGAAAGATAAACTTTCTTTGAGTTTCGGTTTTTTACAAAAAAATTTGAACAAATTTAATTTTGAATTAAATCGTAGAGATATTTTTAATAATT
>CANQST010000045.1 GCA_947626595.1 uncultured Bacilli bacterium
TAACTGCAACTTCAGGATCAAACACCTCATCAATTCTTTCACTTCCTAAATTTGCCAACCACATTTTAAAAGGCTCTGCTTTTGGACTAGGAATTGACTCAATTAATCTGAATACATTTTTTGTTTCTAACATATCTGTATTTCGCATTTTACCATCTTTTGATTTTAATTTGAAAGTGTCACAATTTGTGACGGTTTCGTTTCCCTCTTGAACCATTCTAGATTTTAAAGTTCTCCAATAATGAGATGGATCTTTACTTTCGGTTAATGCACCTATAACATCAACAACACTAAAGTAATATTCTTCTTTTTCACTATCCCAAATACTTCTTATTTCTTTACCATCAAAAAGATTTGAAATTGTTTCTAATTTATTATTCAAAATTGCCACCTACTCTCTAGTTTTTATTAAGGGTTACAATTTCGTAATCACCTTTTCAATTCCTAACTTAAATTTAACGAAATTTAAGTATTTTTATCAATTTTTAGCAATTTTAGCCTTTTGTTAATAAAAATGTATAAGATTGTTTTTCACGAAAGCCCTTTATTTATAAAGGTTTCACTAGAGGGTTAAATAAATCGTAATCAGCCAGTTAATTCCGACCTTAGTTAACTTTTCTTCATTTGACATTTTAATCACTACCTTTTTCATTTAAAAATTTAATTTTTTCTGCATTATTTAGAATATCTAATTGATATTTACATATATCACTTAATATTTCAAATCTCTCTTCCTTTGATTTCCCTTCTTTAATTAACTCAGCATTATGTGATTCTAAATTAGATAAAACAGTTAATTCATTTATTGAAGCATAATCTCTTACATTTGAATTTTTTGCTAACTCTGGATTTAATTCTCTCCATTTTTTAGCAGTAGTATGAAATAATATTACATTAAGAATATCAGCTTCTTCTGCATATTTTAACCATTCTTTATTTTTATAAAAATCATTATCAGGTAAGATGTAATTTTTAATTGCATCAGTATGAATTAGATAATTATTCTTTGTAAGTATTCTTTTTACATCCCATTCTCTATTTTGATTTTCTAGTTCTTTTAATCTTTCAAATTCTTTTATTAAATATAATTTAAATACAGGACTTATTGCAGATGCAAATTCAAATGCTATGTCTTTATGTGCATATGTTCCACCATATTTACCCATTTTAGAATATATGCCAATAGCATTTGTTCTCTCACACCACTCTGTGACACTAGGTGTAAATGTCAATAAACCAACCTGTTTTCTAAAGTGTTCAGATTCGAACACTTTAAAATTAGGATTATAAATTTGTTCCCAAGTAGTTAAAAAATCTAATGTACTTCTATTACGCAACCAGTTTCTTATAACATCTGCAGCTCTTGAATTATTATTTCTTACTTTTGCTATATCTGAAATACAAATATAATCATTATCATTTAGCTTTGTAACATTAACTTTTATATTTTGAACTTCTAATATTTTATTAGACATATATTCACCACCTAATTTCAATCAAACATATTTGGAATAAAACATTTTTTTCAAATATGTTATAGCATCTAAATTATATATTTTTGTTTTATATTTTTTACATCAGAAGCAGTTACCGAGGAATCCTCGACAACTGAATTTTCATCAAGTTCATTATCCTTAAAAATATTTTTTAAGTGCAATGATAATTGTAAGTAGAGCAATCAAAAACTTTAGACATCCCTTTTTGAGTAAGTCATAACGTTTCATCTTTAAATATAGCATGTACTATTATATTTCCATCACTATTTTTATAGATTATTAAATTATTGTCATTCATTTAAATTTCTCTTTTCTTTCAGTTTTTGTTAACTTATGTCGGAACTACCTATTTTTTTTCATAATTTATGTTTTATTTATTACAACAAAATGTAAAAAGTAAATTCATTAAAATCTTCTATTTATAAGCATTTTGTAAATAGTTAACTAAAGTTGGTATATACCAATTGATTACACTTTTATTAAGAACATTATTTTCATTCATTTATATCACCACAACTTTTACTTTCTTCCACTAATAAATCAAAATCTGATTTATATAATTTATCTTGTTTAACTCTATATTTTTCAAATTCTGTTAATGCTTTATCACAAGCAATCTCATGTGATATTTTTCCAGCATCTTTTAAGATATCTCTATCATCTGAAAGTAAGAATTTATCTATTCTTGTCGCCCAATCTTCCATCGTCATTGGTATATGTCTTCTTGCTCTTGCTTCTGCCAAATCTAAAAACGCAGAAACAATTAATTCCAATTGATCTAATTCCTTCTTTGATAGATAGTTTTTTGCAATTACAACATCTGATTCCATTATTTTTCCATTAGGTGAATTTTTCCATGATGTTAAGCCCATATGGTCTTTATCAGCATCTACTCTATCATATATTATTTCGGCAGCAGTTTGTTTTGAAACAGCGTAATGCATTTTATTTTGAACTTTTTTAAAAAAATCTATAGAAAGAGGAGATTTAGAGTCATAATCAATACTTGTTGCATATATATCTGTTACTTTTTGATAAAATCTTCTTTCCGATAACCTTATTTCTCTTATTTCTTCAAGTAACTTTTCAAAATAATCTTTATCAATAAAAGAACCGTTTTTCATTCTTTCTTTATCTAATACATAACCTTGAATCGTAAAAGTCTTTAAAACACTAGTAGCCCATCTTCTAAATTGAGTAGCCCTAATTGAATTCACTCTGTATCCTACAGAAATTATTGCATCTAAATTATAATATTCTGTTTGATATTTTTTTCCATCTTCAGCAGTATGTTCCATTTTGGAACATACTGATTTTCTATCCAATTCATTTTCATTAAAAATATTATTTAAATGTTTTGTAATAGCTGGTCTTTGAACATCAAAAAGTTCTGCTATTGTCTTTTGAGTCATCCAAAGAGTTTCACTTTCATATCTTACTTGAATACCTTTATCTTTTTCTTGTACTTTAAAAGTAATAAACTCTTCAACACTACTTCTAATCATTAAATCTTTTACCATTTTCTCATCTCCTCGTATATGTTCTTAAATGTCGTAATCACCTTTCTTTTAATTTATATTTTTACTGGTTTCTTAGAATTATCAATGTCGGTTTTTCCGGCAATGTTACTTTCAACAAGTTCACCGCTATTTAAAATATTATTAATATATTGATATAGTAGTTTTTATTTTTAAAATCGTCGAATTCGACGGAATTAATTTTATAAGCTAGCGCCTAATTTAGTCAGCAATGACGACTAAATTTGAATATATAAAAATTTGCCTTTTAATTAATTGCGCCAACAATAAAATCAATTACATCTTGTTCGTCTTCATTCAATAGCCTTTTATCAGTATCAGTAATATCTGTAAAATATTTATTTAACTTCTTATTAATAGAAATGCTATTTAATGGATACCCTACATCAATCTTATCAGAAGGTTTATCTACAATATAAAAATCTTCTTTACTCCAAGTATATGTTTTTTCCACTCCATTATAAATTATAGCTATACCATAAATCCATCTACAAGTTAACCTACCATTATTTCCATAAACATGTGCTAAATCAGAATAATAATCTATCATTTCTTGATCAGAAAGCCTTCTACCATTAACTCTCCTTACAAACATTCCAGGCTGTTTATCTTCAGGTATATCATCAATATATAAATTATCATCCATAGCCAATACAGGGAAATCAGAAACACCTGCATATGCCCTTGCTTTAATAAGTGCATTCTCTATAGCATCCTTACCATTTTCAATAACATCTACTTTCTTATCAATATCATTTATTGTAATTATTTCTATATTATTTTGTAAAAGACCTTTCTCAAATCTCTTTGCCTTACTCTCATTTTCAGTAGCAAATAATATTTTCTTCATATCCTAACACCCTCTCGTAATTCATTTTCTATTATCCAATTTATATCCTCTATTGATTTATCTATATTAAATATGCCATTTCCAACCGGATAATAAACCGAATAAACTTTATATATTTTTCCATTAATCATTAATTCATGAGATACCTTTCTATTTTCAGAAACCGAAATCTTTTTATTTAAAATTATAGAACTTACTTGATTTCCAAAAGTAACTATTACTTTAGGATTAATTATGTCAATTTCCTTAAACAACAAATTAAGATACTTCTTTAAGACATCATCCGATAACGCTCTTGCATCAATCTGTGTACATTTACCTAAATTAGTAATGAATACCTTATTATTAGTTATTTCTTGATAAACATAATCACAAAAATCATAGTCCCACTCTTTTGCTTTCATTCTTTGAATTTTGTTAAATGTATCTTCACTGATTAAACCAACTTCATAAAATAACTTCCAAATATTTTTTGTACCAAGCCATGGAGACTTTCTACCTTTCCAAGACTTAGCACTAGCAATATTTCTAGCCGTCGGGTTCATGAATACAAAACAAATATCAGGATTTTCTTCGCAACCTCCATTATATATAGGATCCAATTCCTTTGCCCCATATTTAGCTTGCAATCTATCATAATCACTTTTTAAATCTGATATTTTCATTACAAACCTCACCCTCACTTTTCTCTACTCAATTACTCCAATATAATTCAAATTTCGATAATCCTCATTATAATCAAGACCATAACCAACTATAAACTTATCTTCTATAACAAATCCAGTATATTGAGCATCTAATTCTACTACTCTTCTTTCCTTTTTATCTATCAAAGTACATATTTTTAAAGAATTAGGCCCCTTACTAAGTAAATAATCCTTCAAATAACTTAAAGTTCTACCTGTATCGATAATATCTTCTACTACCAATACATCCTTACCCTCTATTGAAGAAGAAATATCCTTATTAAGTTTAATCTTACCGGTACTCATAGTTCCACTGTAACTAGACACTTCAATAAATTCAAACCTAACATTAATGCTCATATTTAAAGCAAGTTCAACAGCAAAAACACTTGCTCCTTTCAAGACACATATCAAAACAACTTCCTTACCCCTGTAATCATTACTTATCTTTTCTGCAAGCTCTTTAACTTTTCTTTTAATCTCTTCTTCATCAATATACTTCTTAACTTCCACAATAATCACCTAACTCTTAAAACCAAACTTACTAAATGGAAATATAACCAAATTAGCCTTACCTAAAATTTCCCTCTTACTAAATGTTCCAAGTATCCTGCTATCAACTGATACTCCTCTATTATCACCCAAAACAAAATACTCATTATCTGGAACAACAAATTCAAAGTCCTCAGTCTTCATATGATTATAATTTTCCTTAATCTTTTTACCATTAATATACAACTCATTATTTATATACTCTACTTTTTCACCTGGTAATCCAATAACTCTCTTAATTATATTTTCACTTCCATCATCAACAACAACAATATCAAATCTCTTAATATCATTAAAACGATAAGTCATTTTATTTAATATTAAAACATCTTTATTAGACAATGTGGCTTCCATTGAAGCACCACTTACTAATATAGGCGTTGCAACAAACATCTTAAATAGTATAATAAGAACTATAATAAGAGTATAAATTATAAATTCCTTTAAAGTAAACTTATCCTCATTTTTCTCTTCTTCTATTTTTTTATTATCACTCATTTTTATCACATCCTTACTATATTATAAAATATAAAATCTATCCTCGCAAACATTTAAACACTGACTTTAATAATTTTACATATCTAAACAACTATACCTCGTAAATTAATTGTAGTACAAACGTATCAACTTGTCAACACCTAAAAGAGAAAAATTTTATCCGCCTTTAAAAAAAGAAAAAGATAATTAACTACAAACCATTAATTACCTTCAAAAACAAATTATTATAACTACTTTTGTCCTCTTTCCTTAATACGATAACTTCCAACTTTTTCTTTAAGGAAATTAAGTTTAGCACGTCTAACTTTACCTTTTCTAACAACAGTAATTCCTGCTAACTTAGGTGAGTTAATAGGGAAAGTTCTTTCTACACCAACTCCACTTGACATCTTACGAACTGTAAATGTCTCAGAAACTGAACCACCTCTACGAGCAACTACTACTCCTTCAAAAGCTTGAATACGTTCTCTTTTTCCTTCGATAATCTTAACATCAACTCTAACAGTATCACCAACACGGAATTCTGGAACGTTTGGATTAATTTGTTTTTCATTAATCTTGTCTAAAATGTTCATACGATTTCCCTCCTAAAAATTTTTTCTTAAGTTAATCATAATCATAAATAAAATACGAAAAGTTGAAAACATCAAAAACTGAAAGTATGAAAAGCGGATTAACTCGACTAGACAACCTAGATTATAACACATAAACATAGAAAAAGTAAAGAAAAATATAACAAATTGCCACATTTAGGACAAAATACCTATGATAAATTGTCCTCTACATATTGTAAGTTTTCCCCCTCTTCTTCATCTTTTATACCATAACGCATTTTATATGGAATTTTTATCATAATATCTCTATCAAACTTTTTAACAAAATTATAAGAATTAGCATGACTAGCATGCCCCTTAAAAGAATTGACACTAAGCCAAAATTTAGTATGTAAAAACTTATCTTCTTCTATTAAATGTTGCCATATTTTAAACTTCTTTTTAACTTTCTTTTTAAATCTTTTCCTAAGTAAAATATGAGTTTCATATATTCTATATCCACAAAAATCTATTCCACATTTATTAGAAAAATATCTACTTTTAGCATTCAATTCCAATTCTAAATTATTCCATAAAAATTCACTGACCAAACCAAGTAATCTCTTAGCATCATCCTTTGTAGGTACCAACATAACAAAATCGTCCATATACCTTATATAATATTTTACTCTTAACTTTTCTTTTACATAATGGTCAAGCTCATTTAAATAAATATTAGCAAAATACTGACTAGTAAAATTACCAATTGGAATACCTCTACTTCCTCCATCATTAAGAATTTTTTCACTAAAAGCAATTAACTTTTTATCAGACATTCTTGACTTTAAAATATTAAGTAAAATTGTCTTATTAATACTATAAAAATACTTCTTAACATCACATTTTAGTACATAATAACTTTCATGTTCTCTTTTCATTGAACGCATCATTTTTTGTAAAGCACTAACAGCTTTATGTGTGCCTCTTCCATCCAAGCAAGCATAAGTATCTTTAATAAATCTTTTAAAAAAGTAAGGCTTAATAAATTCTTCAACAAACCATTGATGTACTACTCTATCTCTATAAGGTAATGATTTAATAAGTCTTTCTTTAGGTTCATAAACAAAAAAAGAACGATACTCTCCAAATTTATATTCACCACTTTTTATTTCGTCGATAATCTTAATAATATTAGTTTCTAAATCCATCTCAAAAATAGTAACTTCTCTTTTTTTAACTTTACCAACCCTAGCCCTCTCATTAGCTTCTAACATTTTAGCAAAAGTAAGCTTTTCATAAAAACATTTTTTTATTGTTTTAGACATGAGTTAATCCAACCACCTAGAGATTTACCAATATTATTTATTTTTCTACTCCAAGCTTCATAATTTCTTCTACTAATAAATTTTTTCTTATGAGATACTCTTGCTAAAACCTTCAACATTTTTAAATTTATATCTAATTCATTTAGATAACTTAGTTTATCTTTCTTTTCAAAGCATTTATATGCCTTTAAAATATTTTCCATACCATCATACAAGTATTTCTTTATAGCGCTAACTATTCCATTTTTAGTAACATTAGGATACTTTTCCGTAATCATTTCCATATAACCAATATAATCTATATATAATTGATAAATTCTAGTTTCTTCAATATTCTTTGCCATTAGACACCATTTCCTTTATAATACTTAACTTATTAAGAGCATCAATAGGTGTAATATTATTAATATCTATACTTTTAATAAAATCATATAAGTTATTATTATCTTTCTTCAAATCATAATTTTCTACTACTACAACATCTAAATTATGATTTTTAAAAACTTTTAAGTACTGGTCTAAAACAGCATCAGGAAAACCACATTTATAAGTTTCATTACTAAATTTAACTTTCTTTAAAACAACATATTCATTAATAAAATCGACATCATCACCCAGGAAAATATAAAATTTACCAGACCTAAACAAGTATAGTTTAGTACTATCTTCATTTTTCAATTCTAAGTATTTATCATATATCTTACTCATAAAACCTCCAAAAAGAAAGAGCTAGAAGCTCAAATCTTTCCAAACTTCCGGATGTTCGTCATTTTACTACTTAACCAGTCGTTTTATTCATATTTTTATCTTTACAGAAAGGTTATAAATTTCTACAATAACAAGTACAGTACCATCCTTAGACATAAAATGTAGCATATATAGATATATAGTCGCTACGATACCATACCAAAGTTTAAAACATAAAATAATTCTAAACCATATTATAAGGTAGTGACCGAGCACGAGGCGGGAACCATTGTTGCCATTGGCGCCTCCGGTGTTCCTATTGAAGTTGAACTGGCCTGCCAAGACCCCATTGTTGTGATTGCCGCCTCGATTGAACCACGGGTTCGTGGGCTCTACAAAGTTCGAATTGTCAGCGTAAACGGAGCCGACGAAAAAGCAACTGAGTTAGTTTTTACAACTTATAACCTGCATTTATTTGGACTACGACATCAAGGCGTATTAAACCAAGAGCGTAATAAATGCCAAAAATAAATTTTCGCTTGCGCCCCGCCCGTGAAAAAAAAGCGGGCGGGGCGTCATCCCCAAAGAAAAGGGGTTAGGCGTAATTTGAAATAAATTCCAAATTACTTGACGGCGAGCACGAGGCGGGAACCATCGCCGCCATTGGCGCCTCCGGTGTACCTAGCGAAGTAGAACTGGCCTGCCAAGACCCCATAGTCGTGAAAGCCGCCTCGACCGAACCACGGGTACGTGGGCTCTACAAAGTCCGAACTGTCAGCGTACCAACCGTTATGAATACGATTATTTCCGTCTTTATCCATATAGTAATAGAAAGGACCCATCTCACCAGTTGCATCGCCAAGTATTCTTTTGCTAAACGTTGTCCATCCACTAGCTTTATCATATTTATCAAAGTACTGTGTTTTTGCTAAATCAGTAGCAATCAAACCACTTACAACACTACCACTACTAGTAACACCATAACCATCAACATAACCCGCAACATATTCCCATGCTCCTCCTGACATGTCATATATTCCTGTGATATTTCCTGTTGTTGAAGCAAGATAACCTGTTGCACTATTATACGGTTGAGTTACAGCTGGCCCATCATCATCAGTAACTTCTTTAGTTCCAGAAGTTCCCGTATATGAACTTTGATCTGTATTTGCAGCTGCTGAATAACCAGTTTTATAAGCAGAATTATTATTTATATTAATTTCATTTCCTATTCCATATGCCGAATGAGAAAGATATGCTGCTGCTCCCCACTCAGTATTCTTTATCATGTGTGAGTCCAAACCTCTTTTGTAATTATAAAATGCATTCCAGAAAGCACCAACAGTTGTACTTCTTAGTGAAGTCATATTTGGCTTTACTGTTATAGCACTTGTTGTACCACTAGCTTCAAACTTAGCAAACCATAAACCACTTACTCCAAATGCAGTAAATGCTGGGTGAGTTAAATATTCACCACTTGAAACAGTTGCATTTTTATCTTCAAATACTACATCTATTAATCTAGCATTTCCAGTAAGATGTCTCACTGAATTAGCATCATTGGCAGTATTGGCATAAGTGCTTACATATCCATCAACACTTGATGCATTCCAAACTTTATATCTAAATCTTGGTACCCATACAAAGTAACTTTGAATATCACTCTCTTTAATTATATCTCCAACTTTATATGTACCACCTGATAATATTACCGCATTAGCCCACTTTTTCTCTTGATAGCAATACCATGGTGTATTAACATTAGCATATTTTACTACACCATCCTTATCAATAGTAACCGGTATCATTCCATCACCTAACGCTGGATCTGCCCCATGTAAAATAGCTTCAGTATACTTTTTTGTATCTACACCACTCATTTTATAAAGTTCGTCTATTGATCCTTTAACATTTTCTGAACTTCCTCCACTATCTCTATTGTCATATTTAACAGCTTCACTATTAATTATTGAACCTGCTGCAAAGACACATAAACAACTTACTAAAATTGTTCCTCCAATTATTCCTAATAAATACCTAGAAATACCCTTAATTTTTTTCATTCTCCTCTTCACCACTTTTTCGAAAAATTTTATCTTTATATACATTAATAATACTCTACTAAAAGCAGCGTTGTCAAGAAAAAAAACTTTCAAATTTTCTTTTATAAGTAAATTAAGTAAAATTTTTAAAATTTTTTTCAACAAATCTTCACAAATCATTGATATTATTACATTTCCTTTTTCAGCAATGCTTTATTACTAAAATAGTATTATTATTTTAAAAGAAAAAAGAAATAGAACTTGTCTTTCTATTTCTATAACTACACTAGCTAGAAAATATATTTTCTACAATAATGTCATAATATGTGATTTTGATAAGTTAGTACACTTAGATATAATACCAATATCTACATTATTTTTAAGTAGATTTCTAGCTGTTTCTTCTTTACCTTTTTCTAATCCTTCTTTAATTCCTTCTTCCTTTCCCTCAACACGCCCTTTTTTTAAACCTTTTTCCATTCCTATATTTCTTGCTGTATTAATTTGAAATCTTACATCTTCAGCATAGGTTAA
>CANQST010000046.1 GCA_947626595.1 uncultured Bacilli bacterium
AGCGACTAACGGAAACTGGTCTCTGGAGGATAGAAATATCTTATGAAAGAGAAAAGACAAACCGTGAGGTTTGTGCAAGATTTATTTTATAAATCGTTTTTGTTCTTTCTGTTGTATAATTATTAGGAAAGAAAGTTTAAAGTAAATGCATTTATTATTGAAAAATTTCATAAAATTTGATATAATATGGCGAAATAGGTGGTGAAATAATGAAGGGGTCAAGTACGAAGAAAACTACACCAAAGAAGAAAAAGGCTACACAAGCTAAAAAAGTAGTAAAAAAGGTAACACCTCCCAAGACTGTAAATAAGAGTAAAAGAGGAGTTGCGGAAGAAATTAAGACTAAAGAGGAGATAAGGGCTTTAGAAGAGACTAAAAAGATAAAAGAAAAAAAGACTACTTCTAAAAAGCAAGTAACAAAGAAGAGTACAACTAGTAAGACAAGTAAAACGGTAAAGAAAGTAACACCTCCTAAGACTGTTAATAAAAGTAAAAGAGGAGTTGCTGAGGAAGTTAAGGCTAAGGAAGAGATAAAAGCTCTAGAAGAAACTAAGAAAATAAAGGAAAAAATAGAACTTCCAATTAAAAAGCCAGTTAAGAAAAAAGATACTAAAGCTTCTGAAGATAAATTGATATCTAGAGTTATTAATGAAACAGAACTTGAAAAAGAGTTAAGAGAAATTTATGAAGCTGGTAATAAGATAGATATAGATAATCCTAAGGAAGAAGTGGAAAAAGAGCTAAGTGATACTTCTTTAGATATTCCTAAAACAACGACAACAACAGTTAAGTTAACGGATGATGCTTTAATGGAAAATGAAGCATCTAAATTAAAAGAAGATGTTAGAAAAATAATTGATAATGATACTTCTATTGTTAAACCTAAGAAAGATGTTTTGAGTGTTATTGTTTTTGTTCTAGCAGTTATTTTTACTGTTTTAGCAATTTTCTTTTTATTCTTAATACTTTATATTTGTGAAGCTTAGTGCTTTATTTTGATGGAAAATTGTATTATAATTAAGCTATGGAGAGTGAATTTATGGATAGTGATATGATTATTTTAGAAACGGAAGAAAAACTAAATAAAGCTTTAGAAAATGTTGATAAGCGTTTTACAACAGTAAGAGCGGGAAGAGCTAATCCGTCTAGTTTGGATGGAGTTATGGTCGATTATTATGGTAGTATGACTCCTTTAAAGCAGTTGGCGACTATTTCTGTTCCAGAAGCTAGACAACTTCTTATTAAGCCTTTTGATAAAAGCTCTTTATCTTCTATTGAAAAAGCTATATTGGCATCTAATTTAGGTTATACTCCAGGTAATGATGGCGAGACAATTCGTATTGTTATACCAGAGTTAACGGAGGAAAGAAGAAAGGAACTTGCTAAACAAGTTAAGGCTTTAGCGGAAGATGGTAAGGTTTCTATTAGAAATATTAGACATGATGCTTTAGAAGACTTAAAGAAATGTGAATTACCAGAAGATAATTTAAAAGCTTTAGAAAAAGATATTCAGGATTTAGTAAATGAATATAATAAAAAAATAGAAGAAAAATTAAAAGAAAAAGAAAATGAACTTTTAACTGTTTAAAAATAGTTAAAAGTATGATATAGTAAATTTATCGACTTTGACAAAGAAGTAGTAGTAAATGATTTATTTTAAGAGAGATTATGGTTGGTGTAAATAATCAATAATAGTTTATGAATTCGTCTTTAGAGTTCTTATTAATAGTAAGCGTATTTCTTGCGTTAAAAGAATAAAGTGTATAGTAAAACTATAAAGTAAGGTGGTACCGCGAATACTTCGTCCTTATATTTATAGTTTTTTTAATTTATTAGGGATTTGTGTGGATAAAAAATATTACTTTGTTCGATTGACAAAGTAAAAACATTTGTTTTATAATATAGTTGTTAAGACAAATCTTGATAAATATTAATTACGTTTAGGAGGAAAAGAATATGAATAATGAAAAGCTTAATGAAGTAAAAGAAAAACTAGAAAGAGATTTACAAAATATTGAGAATGAAGCTGTTTTAAATGAATTAAAAGTTAAGTATCTTGGTAAGAAGGGACTTATTACAGAGTTAAATAGTGAGATTAAAAATATTCCAAATGAGCAAAAGAAATTATTTGGTATGGCTGTTAATGAGTTGAAAGATCTATTTAATAAAAGTTATGAGGAAAAACTTTCTTTCTTTAAAGAGGAAGAATTAAATAAAAGAATTCAAACAGAAACTATTGATATAACTTTACCAAGTAAAAAAGTAAAGAGAGGTTCTCTTCACCCTATGACTTTGATTACCGAAGAATTTGAAGATTTATTTGTATCAATGGGATATACTGTTTATGAGGGAGTAGAAATTGAAAGTGACGAGAATTGTTTCCAAAAGTTAAATGTTCCTAAGGGGCATCCTGCTAGAGATGCTCAAGATAGTTTCTATTTAAAAGACGAGTATGAAAATTTCCTTTTAAGGACACAAACTTCTACGGCACAAGTACATGCGATGGAAGAAAATGCTGATAAAGGACCTTTACGTATTGTTTGTCCTGGTAAGGTTTATCGTAAAGACGAAGATGCTACACATTCACATCAATTTATGCAAATAGAGGGTTTAGTAATTGATAAGGATGTTTCCATGGCTGATTTAAAGGGTACTTTAGAGTTGTTCTGTAAAAAGATTTTAGGAGAAAAGACAAAGGTACGTTTTAGACCTAGTTATTTCCCTTTTACTGAGCCTAGTGTTGAAGTTGATGTTAGTTGCTTTAAGTGTCAAGGTAAAGGGTGCAATTTATGTAAACAAACTGGTTGGATAGAAGTTTTGGGTGCTGGTATGGTCCATCCTAATGTTTTAGAGATGTGTGGATATGACCCTAAAAAGTATCAAGGTTTTGCTTTTGGAACAGGACTAGATAGATTTGCAATGTTTAAGTATGGAATACCTGATATTAGAACAATTTATGGAAATGATATAAGATTTATTGAACAATTTAATAGAAAGGATGATACCTATGAAGCTAAGTAGAAATTTTGTAAGTGATTATATTGATTTAGATAAAGATTTAACTATTGAAAAAATTGCTGAAGATATGACTAATGTTGGTAATGAGTATGACGAAGTTGGGAAACTAATTAATTGTACTAATTTAGTAGTAGGGGAAGTTATATCATGTGAGGACCATCCAGATAGTGATCATTTACATGTTTGTGTTGTGGATGTTGGTAGTGAAAAATTAAATATCGTCTGTGGCGCTCCTAATTGTCGCAAGGGACTTAAGGTTATTGTCGCTAGAGATGGGGCTGTTTTACCTGGTGGAGTTATTAAAAAGGGTGTTATTAGAGGTACTGAGTCTAATGGTATGATTTGTTCTATTGCGGAGTTAGGCTTAGAAAGCAAGTTTTTAGAGGCTAAAGATAAAGATGGCATTCATGAATTTCCAAGTGATGTAGAAGTAGGAAGTGATCCTATAAAAGCTTTAGGATTGGATGATGAAGTAATTGATTTTGAATTAACTTCTAATAGAGGGGATTTATTAAGTATCTTAGGCATGGCTTATGAATTAGGTGCTATTTATAATAAAAAAGTAAAAGATATTGATACTAGTTTTACAGAGATTAAAGATAATATAAAAGATACTTTTAATATCAAAATAGAAACAGAAGATTGTCCTCTTTTCTTAGCTAAAAAAGCCTTAAATGTTACTATTAAAGAAAGTCCAGCTTTTATTAAAAATAGACTTATTGCTAGTGGTATTAGACCTATTAATAATGTTGTTGATATATCTAATTATGTTATGTTAGAAACTGGTCAACCTCTTCATTTTTATGATGCTGATAGTTTAGGTGATACTTTAATTGTACGTAATGCTTCAGAAAATGAAAAGTTAGTAACTCTTGATAATATTGAGAGAACTTTAGGTACTGAAGATATTGTTATTGCTAATAAAGACGGCGCTGTTGGTCTAGCTGGTGTTATGGGTGGTTTATCTACAGAGGTAGAGGAAGTTACTAAGAATATTTTAATTGAGGCAGCTATTTTTGATAGTGTTAAGATAAGAAAGACTTCTAAGAAAATATTAAGAAGTGAAGCTAGTAATCGTTTTGAAAAAGGTCTTGACCCTAAGAGAACATATATGGCTATAGAAAGAAGTTGTGCTCTTTTAGAAAAATATGCTGATGCTAAGATTATGAGTGGTACGGTTATTCATGATGTTATTGATAAAGAAGACAAGGTGATTTCATTATCTTTAGAAAAGGTAAAAAAAGTTTTAGGAATAAGTATACCTTCTCAAGAAATTATTTCTATTTTGAAAAGATTAGGTTTTGTAGTTAAAGGAGAAAATCCTTTAGAAGTAGAAGTACCTACGAGAAGAAGAGATATTTCTATTGAAGAAGATTTAATTGAAGAAGTAGGAAGAATTTATGGTATGGATAATATTGAAGGTAAATTGCCTTTATTAGATGTATCTTTAGGAGTTTATAATAAGACTAAGAGAGCTATTAAACATAAATTAGCTGATTTAGGTTTAAATGAGACAATGAGTTATACTTTAATTCCTAAAGAAAAAGTTAAGGAATTTACTTATAATGATTTTACTCCTGTTTATTTAAATGATCCAATGAGTGAAGATAGAAATACTCTTCGTAATAGTTTACTTTATTCTTTAAAAGAAATTTATTTATATAATAAAGCTCGTAATAATACTAATATTTCTATCTTCGAAATAGGTAAAGGTTTTTACAAAGAAAATGATATTTATAAGGAAGATTTACATCTAGCAATACTTTTAAGTGGAGACTTTTACTTAGATATTAAAAAGACTAAAGTTGACTTCTACATTTTAAAGGGTATCATTGAAGAGTTACTTGACTTTTTAGGTTATGAAAATAGGTACACTTTCGAAAAAGGTAATGTCCCTAAGGAATTACATCCAGGTATTAGTGCTTCTATTAATGTAAATGGTTCTAATATTGGTTTTCTTGGTAAAGTACATCCTAGTGTATTAAAAGACGATGTTTATGTACTAGAGATAAACCTTGATAAATTATTAAGTATAAAGACAGGTAAAATGAAATATAAAGATATCTCTAAGTATCCTAGTATAGTTAAAGATATAGCATTTATTGTTGATAAAGATACTACTTCTAAAGAAATTATTGATACTATTAAAAAATCTTCGTCTAAAATATTAGCTAATGTTGAGTTGTTTGATTTATATACTGGCGAAAATATTGATAGTAATAAGAAATCGTTAGCGTATAAACTTACATTTATGGATCCTAATAGAACATTAACTGAAGAAGAAGTCATGAATGTATTTAATAATATTACTCTAAATGTTGAAAAGATAAATAAAGCTATTTTAAGAGATAAATAATTGTTTATTTTTAAAAAATTATATGATAAAATCTAGTAAAAAGAGGGTGCTTTTAGTGAAAAAGAAATTAATAATACTAGGTAGTGTATTGGTAGTAATAATTTTAGTGGGAAGTTTATTCTTCTATCAAAAAGTACATGGTATATCTTCTAAATTAAAAATAAAATTAATAGGAGAAGATGCACTTAGTATTAATGTCTTTGATAATTATAAAGAAAAGGGAAGTAAAGCATCTTATAATAAAGAGGATTTATCTAAATTAATAAAAGTAAATGGTAAAGTAAATACTAAAAAGGTAGGTACTTATAATATAACTTATTCTATTAAATATAAAAAACTGGCAAAAGAAATAAAAAGAAAAGTTAAAGTAGTAGATAAAGTAGCTCCAGTTATTAATTTATCTAGTGATAAAGTATCTATCTTTGTTGGTAGTGAATATAAAGAACTAGGTTTTAGCGCAAATGATAATTATGATGGTGATATAACTTCTAAAGTAAAAACAACTAATAATATAAATAAAGACCAAGTTGGAGAATATGAAGTTACTTATGAAGTAATGGATAGTAGTAATAATAAAGCTAGTAAGACAAGAAAGGTCAAAGTTATTGAAAAGCCTATAGTTAATGTTGAACAAAAAGTAGCGGTTTTAAATTATCATTTTTTCTATGATAGTAGTAAAGGTGAAGTTTGTAATGAAAGTATTTGTGAGGAAATATCGCAATTTAAGTCTTTGTTAAAATGGCTTAATGATAATAATTATAAAACTTTAACGATGGAAGAATTTAGAGATTGGATGTATGGTTACACGGAAATACCAGAGAAAAGTGTTTTAATAACTGTTGACGATGGTGCCATGGGTACAGGAAAACATAATGGGTATACTTTAATACCAGCTTTAGAAGAGTACAAAGCTCATGCAACTTTATTTTTAATTACTGGTTGGTGGGATATAAGTAATTATCAAGGTTCAGAGTATCTTGAAATACAATCTCACACTAATGATATGCATAATGAAGGTTTTTGTAGTGGTGTTACTAGAGGTGCTAGAATGCTATGTCATGATTATGATACTGTTAAAGCTGATTTACAAAAGTCTATTGATATAATTAAATCTAAAACAGCTTTTTGCTTTCCTTTTTATGCTTATGACGATAAGTCAGTTCAAGCAGTTAAAGATGTGGGCTTTGAACTAGCTTTTGTAGGTGGAAGTAGAAAAGCTAAAAGAAGTGATAATAAGTATTTAATACCAAGATTTCCTATTGTAAATAGTCATTCTTTAGACGATATTATTAATATGATTAAATAAAAGAACCGTGTGGTTCTTTTCTCTTACTGATCTTCTAAACCTTTATTTACTCTTTTTCTTATTATATCAATGATATCATTTTTCATTTCTTTATCAGCATTTTCCCAAATAAGTTCGAAAAATACTCCTAGACCAGGAAGAGTAATTTCGTCATTGTTTTTAACAGCTTCATTGATGGCTCTTTTTAAGGTTTCATAGTTATCTCCTTTAAAATTATTTATAATGTGTTCTCTTATATTAATATCCATACATTTCTCCTTTTATTTATATATTGGATTGAAATTAAAACTTTATACATATTTTATTTTCATTAAAATTAGTGTATAATCTAGTTATAAGCTTTGGTGATATTATGAATTTAATTGTAAAAAACGAGGATTTCTTATTAGATTACTTATATAAAAATATGGATATGCCTAAGAAAAGAATTAAGCAATATTTAACGCATGGAAGTGTTTTTATAAATAATAGTAAGATTTTAAAGTATGATTATAAAGTGTATCCAGGCATGAATATTTTTATAGATACTAATAGTAATAAAAATACTTTTCCTTTTGAAATACTTTATGAAGATAAATATATTATTGTTGTGAATAAGCCTAGTAATTTACTTACTATTGCTTCTTCTAAAGAAAAAGAGAAAACTCTTTATCATATTTTAAGGGAATATTTAAATCATAAAAAAGAAAAAGTTTTTATTGTCCATCGTCTAGACAAAGATACAAGTGGGATAATAATTTTTGCGAAAGATGAGAAGACTAAAAATATGTTACAAGATAAATGGAATAGCTTGGTTACATTAAGAGAATATAGTGCTGTTGTACATGGTAGTTTGAAAGAAAAAAAGGGGCGTATTGAACAAAATCTTTTAGAGACTAAGACTAATTTAGTTTATGTTAATAAAGATGGTAAAAAAGCTATTACTAATTATGAAGTAATAAAAGAAAATAAAGATTATAGTCTTTTAAGTATTAATATTGAAACAGGAAGAAAAAATCAGATTAGAGTTGCTTTTAGTAGTATTAAGCATCCTATAGTAGGTGATAACAAATATGGAATAAAAGATAAAGAAACTCGTTTGTATTTACATGCAAATAGACTAAAGTTATATTACCCATATTTAAAGAAAGAAATACTTTTTGAAACGACTATACCAAATGAATTTAAAAAGATAGTAAGGGAGAAATAATTATGAAAAAAACATTAATAACTTTATTGATAATAGTTCTTTTAGGGGTACTTGGATTTGCGATATATAAGAAGGCATTTTTAACTAAGGAACCTAAAAGTACGGCGAAAAAAGAACAAGAGGAGAAAATAAGTAAAGAAGAATTAGAAAAATATAAGGGTTATTTATTTGAAAAATACTATGAAGATGCACTTAAGACAGTTAAGAAAATGACTTTAGAAGAAAAAGTAGGTCAAGTATTTTTAGTAAGATATGATGTTAATGCTTTAGAAGAAGAAAAAAATTATTTTCCAGGTGGTTATATATTATTTGCGAAAGACTTTGAAAATCATACTAAAGAAAGTATGAAAGAAGAATTAGATAGTGCTCAAAGTATTAGTAAATATCCTTTATTAATAGCTGTAGACGAAGAGGGTGGTACGGTTACTAGAGTTAGTAGATATGAAGAGTTCCGTGAAGAAAAATTTGCTTCTCCTCAAGAAATTTATAATACAGGAGGATATGATTTACTTAGTAAAATAGAAACTGAAAAAGCTAGATTATTACTAAGTTTAGGTATTAATACTAATCTAGCACCAGTTGCGGATGTATCAACTAATGAAGAAGATTTCATTTATTCTAGAAGCTTCGGTAAAGATGCTGAAGAGACAGCTACTTATATAAAGAATATGGTTGGTTATAGTAATTCTAATAATATTAATTCTTGTTTAAAACATTTTCCAGGTTATGGTAATAATGTTGATACTCATACGGGGATCGCTATAGATGATAGGCCTTATGAAAATTTTGTGGAAAATGACTTTTTACCATTTAAAGCAGGAATTGATGCAGGAGTACCTAGTATACTTGTAAGTCATAATGTTGTCAATGCAATGGACAGTGAAAAGCCAGCTTCTTTAAGTGATAAAGTAATTAATGAACTTAGAACTACTTTAGGTTTTAGCGGTGTTGTTATAACTGATGATTTAGCAATGGATGCGGTTAAATCTTATGTTGAAGAGGGAACAGCTCCAGTACTTGCTTTACAGGCAGGAAATGATATGATAATTACTAGTGATTTTACAACTATGTATAATCAAGTTTTAGATGCTGTTAAAAATGGAACATTAAGTGAAGATATTTTAAATGAGGCAGTAGCAAGAATAACAGCATGGAAATATAAATCACATTTGTATTAGGGAGGTAAGAAAAATGAATGATAAGGAATTATTTACTAATTATGAGAAGTATTTAGGAAAAGACGTAACATTAGAAGGATGGATAAAAAATCACCGTAAACAAAAAGAGTTTGGTTTTATATCTTTTTCTGATGGAACTTATTTCAGTCAAATTCAAATAGTTTATGATAATAAATTAAGTGATTTTGAAGAAATAGCTAAATATAGAATAGGTAGTTCTATTCAAGTAACAGGAGAAGTAGTTAAATCTCCTAAAGAAACACAACCTTTTGAAATTCAAGCTAAAAGCATTTCTCTTTTAGGTGACTGTTTAGAAGATTATCCTATTCAACCTAAAAAGCATAGTAGAGAATTTTTAAGAGAGCAAGCTTATTTGAGACCAAGAACTAATCTTTTTCAGGCTGTTTTTCAGGTAAGAAGTAAGGCAGCTTTTGCGATACATGAATATTTTCAAAAGAAAGATTTTGTATACTTTCATGCTCCTTTAATTACCGCTAGTGACTGTGAGGGAGCAGGAGAAATGTTTCGTGTAACAACACTAAATTTAGAAGATATTCCTAAAAATAAAGATGGCAGTGTTGATTATAGTAAAGATTTCTTTGGAAAGATGGCTTCTCTAACAGTATCTGGACAATTACAGGCTGAGACTTTTGCTTTAGCTTACAAAAATGTTTATACTTTTGGACCTACTTTTAGAGCTGAAAATTCTAATACAAAGACTCATGCATCAGAGTTTTGGATGATAGAACCAGAAATGGCTTTTTGTGATTTAACTAAAGATATGGACATTATGGAAGAGATGCTTAAATATGTAGTTAAATATGTCTTAGATAATTGTTGTAAAGAGTTGGAATTTTTAGATAGTTTTGTGGAAAAGGGTCTTATTGATAAGCTAAATAATTTAGTAAAGAAGAAAGCTATTAGAATAACTCATTATCAAGCGATAAAAGAGTTAAAAGAAGCTAATAAGAATTTTGAATTTACACCAGAATTTGGAGAGGATTTAGCTCGTGAGCATGAAAAGTATTTAACAGAAGAAAAATATAATGCTCCAGTATTTGTCTATGATTGGCCTAAAGATATAAAAGCTTTTTATATGCGAGTTAATGACGATAATAAAACAGTTGCGGCTGTTGACTTGTTAGTGCCTGATTCAGGTGAATTGATGGGTGGTTCTCAAAGAGAAGAAAGATACGATATTTTATTAAAAAGAATGCAAGAGTTAAATACGGGTGTTGAAGAATTAGACTGGTATTTAAAACTAAGACAATATGGTGGATGCATCCATTCAGGATTTGGTATGGGATTTGAAAGACTTATTATGTATCTAACAGGAATTGAAAATATAAGAGATGTAATTCCTTATCCTAGAACACCAGGTAATTGTGAATTTTAAGAAAAAAACTGTAGTGAATGAAAATGGTTCTTCCGAAAGTTTCCGGAAAAAGTAGAAAGTGGATAGAAATATCTGCTTTTTATAATCAATAAAAATTGATA
>CANQST010000047.1 GCA_947626595.1 uncultured Bacilli bacterium
CTATCTTTCTATTTTTAGTTATAAGTTACTTACTTAATTGTTACTATTCTTTGTGTGTACACTGTATTCATCCAACTTATTGTATGTTGATAATGTAAAAATGATTGAATATGATATGGACAAAATATTAGACCTGTGGTATCATAGAAATGACAAGGACAAACAGGAAGAAATAGAAAAATATAAATATCTAATGATGTTAGGATTAGATAGAGAAAAATTAAGAATATTTAGTGAAGAACATAAGGAGGATGAATTTATTATGGAATATAGAAAGAAAATAGAAGAAGCAAATGATAAGAAACAATTTGAGCCTTTTTTAACCTATGCCGAAGATGTAAGATTTCAAATTAATACAGCGAGAAATATAGGAATGGAAAAGGGAATGGAAAAAGGTTTAAAAAAAGGCCGTGTTGAGGGAAAAGAAGAAGGAATTAAAGAAGGATTAGAGAAAGGTAAAGAAGAAACAGCTAGAAATATGCTTAAAAATAATATAGATATAGGTATTATATCTAAGTGTACTAATTTATCAAAGTCACATATCATGACATTATTGTAGAATTATAAGGGACTGCTTTAGAAAGTGACTTCTAAAACAGCCCTTTTTCTTTCAAAACGTGTTATAATAAAAGTACAAGGGAGGTGACTTACTTGATTGCAGGAGTATTAGTAGAAATATCTAATAAAAATGTTGATAAAATATTTGACTATCTCGTTCCAAAATGTCTAGAAGACAAAATAAAAGTAGGCCTTAGAGTAATCGCCCCCTTTGGTAATATGACCATTTCTGGTTTCATTCTAGAAATTAAAGAAAAACAAGAAACTAAATACCAACTAAAAGAAATATTAGAAGTAAAAGATAACGATATAATACTAACAGAAGAATTACTTGAACTAGGTAAAATAGTAAGTCAAACCACTTTATCAACTCTAATAAGTGCCTATCAAACAATGTTACCTAAAGCCCTAAAAGCCAAAAAAGAAAATACCGTTAATAAAAAATATGATACCTTTTATAAACTAAATAAAACACCAACTGAAAAACTTTCCCCTCAAGGTGAAATCATTTATAACCTTTTACTGCAAAAACAAGAAATTTCTCGCAAAGAAGCTTTAGAAATATCTTCTTCAGCCCTAACCACTTTACTCAAAAAAGAAATCATTAAAGAAGAAAAAAAAGAACACTACCGCATAACTTATCAAGAAGAAGAACCATTCAAAAATAAACTAACTAAAGACCAAGAAAACGTTGTGAAAGAGGTAATCTTAGACCAAAATGATACTTATTTACTTCATGGTGTTACTGGTAGTGGTAAGACAGAAGTCTACATGGAATTAATCGATAAAGTTTTAAATCTAGGTAAAACAAGCATTCTTTTAGTACCAGAAATATCTTTAACTCCCCAAATGGTAAATCGTTTCCAAAAACGCTTTGGTAAAAAAATTGCTGCCATCCATTCCGGTTTATCTGATGGAGAAAAATATGACGAATGGCGAAGAATATCTCGCGGTGAAGCTAAAATTGTCATTGGTGCTAGAAGTGCCATCTTTGTACCTCTAAAAAATATTGGTATTATTATAATCGACGAAGAACACAGCGATAGTTATAAACAAACCGACATGAACCCTCGATATAATGCCAAAGATATCGCCCTTATTAGAAGTAAATACCATAATTGCCCCGTTATCTTAGGCAGTGCCACCCCGTCATTAGAGACCTTTGCTAGAGCTCAAAAAGGTGTTTTTAAACTCCTAAGCTTGCCAAATAGAATTAATGGTAAAACCCTACCTCTAGTTACCATCATTGATATGAATAAAGAAATGAAAAAAATAAAGGGTCATTTTTCCAATAAACTCCTAGAAGAAATTTCTAAACGCATAGAAAGAAAAGAACAAGTAATTCTTCTTCTAAATAGGAGAGGTTACTCTTCCTTTGTATCATGTAAAAACTGTGGCTTTACTTTTAAATGCCCTAACTGCGACATAACTCTAACTTACCATAAAAGTAGTAATACCTTAAGATGCCATTACTGTGGTTATGGCGAAAAAAATTATGAAGTATGTCCCAAATGCCATGAAAAAGCCCTTTCTAACTTAGGCGTTGGTACCGAAAAAATAGAAGAAGAATTAGAAAAAGCCCTACCTAATAGTAAAATATTAAGAATGGATTATGATACCACTAGTAAAAAAGGTATGCATGAAAAAATAATTAATGCCTTTAAAAATCATGAATACGATATCTTACTTGGTACCCAAATAGTCGCTAAAGGACTAGACTTTGAAAATGTTACTCTAGTAGGTGTTATCAATGCCGATACTTCTTTAAATATTCCTGACTTTAGAAGTAGTGAAAATACCTTCTCTCTTCTTTCTCAAGTATCAGGCAGGAGTGGTCGAAGTACTAAAACAGGAGAAGTAATTATTCAAACATATAATCCTAATCATTACGCTATTCTTTACACCAAAAATCATGACTACATTGGTTTTTATAAACAAGAAATGATGATTAGAAGAGCCTTAAAATACCCTCCATATTATTATTTAGTAAATATCAAAGTAAGTGGTAAAGACGAAAAAGAAATTCTAAATGAAGCCCTAAAAATAAAAAGAGCCTTAGAACGTAATCTAGAAAATGCCATTATTCTAGGGCCATCAGCCGCTTCAATCTTTAAACTAAATAATATTTATAGATACAATTTAATTATCAAATATAAAAAATGCGATAACTTATATAAAACCTTAGAAAAAATAGTCGATCATTATAAAAGCAAAGTAAAAATAAAAATTGATATTGACATAAATCCTAGTCAAATGCTTTAAAATGTGATATTATGGTTAAAGTAGAGGTGGTTAAAAATGAATAATAACGTTAATGACAAAAACAAACAAGAATTTGAACAATTAATGCAAAACTCCCAAACAGATACTGATAAGTATTACTATGACAGTAAAAATCCTTTCGTTAAAATTTTCCTTTTAATTTTAGGAATTATTATCATAGTAGGTTGTTTATTTCTTTTTGTCTTTTCCAAATAGGGGTTGATTAAGTGTTAGACGAAGTACTAGAACAAGTAAAGGTCAAGAAAATTATAAATAATATTAAAAATATTTCCGAAAAAGAAAAAAAAGCTAATTCTATTAACTATAAACTTTTTTCTAATCAAGATAAAATATTATTTATTTTTTATGATGCCTTATTTAAGTACCAAGTAATTATTAATGAAGAAATATATTTTGATGACTACCTAGAGCAACTCGATAAATTACTTAAAAAAATTAACAATATAGACGATTTGACTTTAGGAGTTAATAATCTTATCTGTAAATTCACATCTATTAAATTAGGTATTAAAGATATTGAAAAAGACAAAGAAGAAATACTAAGATATTTATATGATAAATACATTATAAATGGCTACTTCTTCCATGGCTTTTCCTCTATTTATGAAGAAAGTATTAAAAGATATGGCTTTGATACTGGTAATTATTTAAATTACTACGAAGAATTTAAAAATATTAATAATATTTTTGCTAAATACGGTATAACTAACTTCTTAGAAAAAGACTTCTCCAAGAAAAAAGCTTACTTTACTGATAACTTCATTAAAAGCTGTTCTTACTCCGTAAATTCACCCGGTTACTTTTATAACTTGCTTTATAATAGAGAATATAATCACTTAAAATTAAAAAAAGACATTCTTAGTAAAGCATCATTTGACGATGCCCTAAAAAATATTAAAAAAATACTTAACTTCTTAGAGTTTACTGATAATGATAAAAACTATATCTTAAACCTAGTAAAAGAAGAGTGGCACTTACTATTTTCTAGTAAAAGAAACATATCTATCCTAGTAGTAAAAAGAAATCTTTTTCCATATAGAAATACTATTGATATAGAAAGCTTATTTAAAGAAAATATAGGTGTCTACGAAGCTGTAGATAAATTATTAAGTGAAAGAAATCCTAATATTACATATGAAGACTTAATAGAAGCAAATGAATTAGAAATAATTAGCCTACCAGGTCTATGGGAAGAAGAAGTAAATGATAAGAAAATAGAAAAAATGGAACTTGCTAACGAGTTTGGTAATATGTATGGTAATATTTCTCCTTTAATATTAATAGGAGCGATACTAATATCACTAGGTGTTATCATATCAATTATAATGGCGATAGGAGGATGATTTATGCGCGTTGTTTTTATGGGTACTCCCCATTTTGCTAGAACTGTTTTAGAAGGATTAATTGAAAATTATGAAGTAGTTGGAGTTGTCACTCAACCAGATAAAAAAGTAGGACGAAAACAAACTTTAGAGTTTTCTCCCGTTAAAGAGTTAGCTCTAGAAAATAATATTAAAGTAGTTCAACCAATAAAAATAAAAGAGGACTACCAAGAAATAATAGACTTAAGTCCTGATATAATTATAACTTGTGCTTATGGGCAAATAATACCTAAAGAATTACTAGAATACCCTAAGTATAAATCAATTAATGTTCATGCCTCCTTACTTCCTAAACTAAGAGGAGGTTCTCCCATTCATAAAGCTATAATTGAAGGCTATGATAAAACAGGTATTACTATTATGTATATGTCTGAAAAAATGGATGCCGGCGATATAATTAGTACTAAAGAAGTAGAAATACTTCCTACTGATACCCTAGAAACTCTTCAAGATAAATTAAGTTTAATTGGAACAAATCTTCTTTTACAAACTCTTCCTCTTATTATTAATGGTACTAATAAAAGAATAAAGCAAAATGAAGAGGAGGCAACTTTTGCTTATAATATAACAAGAGAAGAAGAACACATTGATTTTACTAAGACAACTAAAGAAGTATTCAATCTAATTAGAGGACTTTTCCCCGAACCATCTGCTTATACTATTCTTGATAATAAAGAAATAAAAGTCTATAAAGCAAAACCTCTAGATACAAAATATAATGGAGAATGTGGACAAATACTAGATATAACTAAACAAGGAATTATTGTTAAAACCAAAGATGCAAGTATTTTAATAGAAGAAATAAAACCCTTTTCTAAAAACAAAATGTCTTCAGTAGCGTTTGTCAATGGAATAGGTAAAGATAAATTAATTGGTAAGGTGTTTAAGTAATGAAAAAATTTCTAGAAACAATTAAAACTCTAAAAAAAACGCCTAGAGGTAAAGCTCTTTTGTTTTTTGCGTGCTATTTTCTTTTCTTTATAATTGTTTTAATTGTTTTTAGATTTGGTGTTAAAAAACCTATTGGTAAATATGAGTATGAAAAAGGTATTAAAAATAGTGTTAATCTAGATATAAATCTTACTAATTATACTTATAAGTATGAAATAAATCTTGATAATAATATCTCTACTTTTACAGGAAAAAGAAATAACAACAAAGAACAATTTAACTACTTAGATAAAGAATATTTAAAAGTAGATAACAATTACTTCATAAATGATAACAACTTATGGTTAAAAACAGCTAATCCTAATACTTTTTCTTATTTTACTGATACTACTAATCTAGAAAAATTAATAGAAAGTGCTTATCTTTTATCTAAAACAGATTATGAAAGTGGTAAAGTAGTTTATAACTACTTAATTAGTACCAATGAAATAGAAAAATATTATAAAAATATAAATATTGATATTGCGGAAATACCCAATGAAATAGTTATAAGCGCTGACGAAGAAGAAAATATAAATGAAATTAAATTAAAATTAAATAGTTTTTGTCTATATGAAAAAACATGTACTAATACTTTAGAAATAACTCTAAACTATGAAAACTTTAATCAAGTAGAACAAATAGAGGCAGTTGGTGATTAAAATGAATATATACAATTTAACTTTAGAAGAATTAGAAGATTACTTTTTAAGTATTAATTCTAAAAAATTTCATGCTCTTCAATTATTTAGCTTTTTATATGAAAAAAGAATTACAAATATCAATCAAGTAACCACAATAAAAAAAGAAATACTAGAAAAAATAAACAACGATTTTTCCTTTGAAAAAATCAGAATAGTAGAAAAAGAAGAAGAAAAAGATGTCTCTAAGTATTTATTTGAGTTAAAAGATAAAGAACACGTTGAAGCCGTTTTAATGTATCATGACTATGGTACTAGTATTTGTGTTTCTAGCCAAGTTGGTTGTAATATGGGATGTCGTTTCTGCCAATCCGGTAGAAGAAAAAAAGTAAGAAACCTAGAAGTCTATGAAATGGTTGAACAAATTCTCTTAATTGAAGAAGACATTAAACAAAGAATAAGCCATGTTGTTGTGATGGGAATAGGAGAACCCTTTGATAACTATGATAATCTAATTAAATTTATCAAAATAATTAATAACCCTAAAGGACTATCTATTGGTGCTAGACACATAACTGTCTCAACATGTGGTATAGTTCCTAAAATATATGACTTTGCTAATCTTCCTCTCCAAGTAAATCTTGCTATTAGCTTACATGCTCCTAATGATACAATAAGAGAAGAACTAATGCCCATTAGTAAAGTCTATAAACTAGATGAATTATTTAAAGCTATTAAGTATTATATTGAAAAAACAAATAGACGTATAACTTTTGAATATATTTTATTAAAAGATATTAATGACAAAGAAGAAAATGCCCTAGAACTAGCTAATCTAGTAAAAGGCATGAATGCTTATATAAACCTAATTCCTTATAATGAAACAAATAATTTAAAATTTTCTAGAAGTAATACTATTCAAATTATGCATTTTTATGATATACTAAAAAAGAAGAATATAAATGTGACTATAAGAAAAGAATTTGGTAGTAAGATAAGTGCTGCCTGTGGACAACTTAGAAGTAAAAAGGAGGAATTATGAAATCTTTTTATTTAACTGATGCTGGTAAAGTAAGAGACCATAATGAAGATAGTGTCATAATTGTTAAAAATAGCGAAGATGCCTACTTAATGGCCATTGCTGATGGTATGGGTGGTCATTCAGCAGGAGAAGTCGCATCAAGTATTGCTATTAGTTATCTAGGAAAACACTTTAAAGAAACATTTATTAATATGAGTAAAGTAGATGCCGTTAACTGGATTAGAGATGCCGTCTACGAAATAAATAGTTTAATCTTTTCCCATGAAAAGACCCATCCTGAAAGTAAAGGTATGGGAACTACCTTAGTAATGGCTGTTTTAACTAAAGATTACTTACTATTTGGTAATGTTGGTGACTCCAGTGGCTTTGTTATGAAAGACGATAAACTTCATAAAGTAACATATGACCATACGCTAGTAAATTTACTAGTAAGTGCTGGTGAGTTAACTAAGGAAGAAGCCAGTACCCATCCTAAGAAAAACGTTTTAATGAAAGCCTTAGGAGCCGCAACAGAAGTAGAAGTAGATATCTTTGATTGTGATATGGATATGGATATTAGACAAATACTTCTTGCCAGTGATGGTCTTACTAATATGTTAGATAAAGAAGGTATTGAAAAAGTACTTCTAGGAGAAGGAACAATAGAAGAAAAATGTATTAAACTAATTCAAAAAGCTAATAATAGGGGTGGAACAGATAATATTTCGGTTGCTTATTTAGTTCGTAGTGAAGAGGGTGAAGAGTAGTGATAACCAAGGGACAAGTAATTAATGAGCGTTATGAAATAATTCGTTCGATAGGCGAAGGTGGTATGGCCAATGTCTATTTAGGATATGATACTATTTTAGATAGAAGTGTTGCGATAAAGGTATTAAGAGGCGACTTATCTAATGACGAGAAATTTGTTAGACGTTTTCAAAGAGAAGCCTTATCTGCCTCATCTCTTGCGCATCCTAACATTGTTGAAGTATACGATGTAGGAGAAGACGATGGCCTTTACTATATCGTTATGGAATATATTGAAGGAAAAACGCTAAAACAACTTCTTAAAAAAAGAGGTAATCTAACTTTAAGTGAAGCTATCGATATCATGCTTCAACTAACCGATGGTATGGCTCATGCCCATGACTCATACATAATTCACCGTGATTTAAAACCTCAAAATATCATGATTAAAGACGATGGCCAAATCAAAATAACTGACTTCGGTATTGCCATGGCCCTAAACTCAACCCAGCTAACCCAAACTAATTCCGTAATGGGTTCCGTTCACTACTTACCACCAGAACAAGCTAGTGGTAAAGGTTGTACCATTAAAAGTGATATTTACTCAATGGGTATTATTTTCTATGAATTATTAAGTGGTAGTCTTCCTTTCAAAGGAGATAACGCTGTTGAAATAGCCCTAAAACATATGCGTGATCCTCTACCAAGTCTAAAAGAAGAAAACCCTTCACTTCCTCAAAGTATTGAAAATATCATTCTAAAAGCCACGGCCAAAAATCCTAAAAATAGATATGAAGACGCTAGAAGTATGCATGAAGATTTACTAACGGCTTTAGACGATGACCGTATGAATGAAGAAGTTTATCAATTTAAATATCCAGAAAATGAAAATGATAATACTAAAAAAATAAAAAAATTAGAAGAAATAGAAAAGAAAAATGAAGAGAAAAAAGAAGAAGGCGAAGAAGAGATTGCTAAGAAAGTAGAAGAAGTAGAAGACAAGAAAAGTAAAAGAGTAATTATCGCTCTTGCCATCATTTTTGCCGTCTTAGTAGTAACCTTCTTAATAGTATTCTTCCTTGTACCAGCTGGTAGTAAAACTAAAAATGCTGTTATACCAGACTGTGAAGGCTTAAAAGTAAGTAGTTGTGAAAAGAAACTCCAAGATTTAGGTTTTGAAGTAAAAGAAGAAATAAAAACAGAACCTAGTAAAGAAATAAAGAAAAATAGAGTAGTAAGAACTGACCCTGAAGCTGGACGTAGTCGTAAAGTAGGTTCTAAAGTAACTATTTATAAATCAAGTGGTGAAGAAACTTTCAAACTAGAAGATTATACCGGTAAAAACTATATTGAAATTCAAACTTCCCTAGAACTTGAATATAAAATGAAAGTTACTATTGAGAAAAAAGATCCACCAGAAGACTTCGATGTCACTGCTGAAGGAGCTGAACAAATGATTATTGGTCAAAGTCTTGCCAAAGGTAGTGAAGTTAAAGAAGGAGATGCCATTACATTGTATATTCCTAATATAACTGACGACCTACCTAATATTGTTGGTGAAGGTTGGAGCCTAGACGATGTTAAAGTATTCTGCGATAAGTATGGCTTAATTCTAGAAGTAACCGAACAAGAAGTAGAAGATAAAAACTCTATCGGTAAAATAATTTCTCAATCAAGACCAGCCGGAAGTCCAATAGTTAGTGGTACAACTCTAAAAATAACAGTTGGAATAAAACCAAAAGAAACGCCAAAACCATCTGCATCACCAAAAGAAGAGGAAGAAGAAACAAACAAAAATGAAAATACTGAAACCGAAAAAGAACAATAAGCAAGCTTGACAAGATAGTTATAAAGTATATAATATTATTTATAGTAGAGGTGTGTTTATGAAGAAACTAAAAAGAGGAAAAAGATTTAGATTTATGGAAAATAAAATAAACATTATTTCCCTTACTGCATCCTTATTAGTAATTTTTGTAATGAGCATCGGCTTTTCCGTATTAAATAGAACTATGAATATCACAGGAGAATTAACTTATCGTCCTGAAGTAAATATGCGTATTACTAATTTAACGGAAAAAGCTAGAGATAATGTTGATATTTCATATATTGATTTTTCTAGAAAAGAAATAAAAATAGGGTATACTTCCCATGGCCCAACAACTCTTTCTTATACCGTTGAAGTAACTAACTTTAATGGTACCGAAGGAGGTATCTTAAAAATAGATAACTTACCAGCCGGCTCAACTATTGATGGTTATACCCTAGGAACAAGACTACGTAACGCAACTGGTCCTCTAAAAGCCGGTGGCTCAACTACTTTTGTTATCAACATCAACATAGCAGCCGCTGAGACAAAAGCCCTAAGTTTAGTATTTGACTTTGAACCAGCTTATGATATTACTTATAACGGTTTTAGTAGTACTACTGGTTATACAACCGAAACCCTACATGGCGCAACCTTTAAACAAAACTTCGGTACTAGCGCTCCTGGTGCTGTCCATGTTGCCATGGGTGGAAGCCTAGAATTTGGAGTAGGCTATACCTATGAAAATGGTACAGTAACCGTCCCAACTGTTACTAATAACATAACAGTAACTGTCCTAACTGCCAAACTATTAGGATACGATCATTCAAAATCCGGACTAAATGCTGATAATGTTCAAGACGCCATTGACGAAATAAATAAAATAATCGATGACCATATGCCAAAAGCAAGTTAACCTCTTACGAGGTTTTTTCTTTTTCCTAGTAATTACCCTAAAAAATATTGTATAATGTTTAGCAAGTTATGAAAGTTTTAATGTAAATTAAAAGTTTTATAACGATATTGTACCTAATTTCTGATAA
>CANQST010000048.1 GCA_947626595.1 uncultured Bacilli bacterium
ATTTCCAAAAGTAAATCCTGGTGGGGTAAACCACCCAATCGCTTCTTCTCCTGTATATTGGGCACTACCTTCACTATCATTTTCACTTACTGGAATAAACTTAACATCTATTTCTCCTGGTAATTCTTGTGTTGGACTTTGGTTATCAGAACTTGCTTTTCCATAATAGTTATTTCCATCTTCACTTTTTATTGTATATGAATATCTTGGTATCCATACCCACATTGTGTTTATATCTTCCATTGATATTACTGTACCTGCTTTTGCTTTTTTGTAATAACTTCTTGTTTGAGTTCCATCTTCAACTACAGTTACGGCATTGGCCCATACTTGTTGAGAATAGTCATAACTTTTATCTAAATCTTGTTTTACCCATTCTTTTCTTGTTTCGTCATATACTACAGGTATCATATTGTTACTAAGTACAGGTTTATTGGCTCCACTTGTATCATGATAAACTGGTGTTGTATCAGGTGTTGGAGTAGTACTACTTGAATTAGCTTTGTTTTGAAAGTTAAATGTTCTACCTAAATTTCCTATTGTCACAGCTTCACTTGGTACATCAGTTGCATCTATACTAAATGCTACTTTTAATGTTACTACTTCTCTTTCTCCAGGCTCTAATACATCAATATTATCAAAATTAGTTAAGCTATCTATTTTAGTATCTCCATATGATACATCATATGTTATCCAACTACTTATTTTGGCAATATCGTCCTGATTACCATCAAAAGATAAAGCAGTTCCTTTTCCTTCTACATCAACTAGACTAGCATCCAAAGTACCTGTATTTTCTACAGGAATAGTAAATGTACAACTATCTCCCGGCAATTGGAATACTGCGGACATATTAGTAATGCTGGTACCAGTAATATTTCCTATTTCACAAGTTGCTTTACCTTTTGGAGTAGTTTTTGCTTGTTTTTCTACAAACTCAACACTCCACTTTTCTCCTCCTACATTAGCTGTACCATTTATCTTTAACATTGAAGACAAAGTTGCATATCCAATTGATAAGCAAACTACAACTAAACACAATGCACCAATTATAATATATTTTTGTTTTCTATTACTCATAATACTTCACATCCTTTTAATATATTTATAACTTTAGGATTTAAATTAGTATTATGATTATATGAACGCAAAAAAGAACCAATTATTTTTGGTTTTACTTTTATTATGCTATAGACTAAACTGCCAAACCCCGTTATTTTTTCAACAGCTATATATATATATATATATATATTGCGCCTATTTTTTAACTTATTCATAAAGAACATCACCTACAATTATTATCTACATATAATTTAATTTAATACTAAGATAGTATTACAATGTTGCTATGTTGATTAAAATATTTAGCTAGCTAATTGCTAGCATTACTCTAATTAAATTATACAATTAATACTTAGTTAGGAACTACTGGCTGGAGAGCCAGTATAAATTGCAAAAAAAAGAAGTCATTCGACCTCTACACAAACATATAACTAGGTTTTTCATAATGATTAGAATTATCTTTTTCGTCTTTATATTTTTCTACTAAGACAACTTGTTTTTCTTCTAAACTTTTTTTAACATCAATAATTCTTTGGTTTCTAGATCCTTTAAAATATAAATCATAGCTTTTTTCTTCTAGAATAAACTTGCCATCTACTAAAACATCAACATTTTCAAGTAATTTACGATGTTTTTCGTTTTGTAGCATCATTTCATAAGTAAAACCTGTATAACACCAAACATTAAGTCCCATTTCATGGGCAGCTTTTGCTATCATAGAACAAGCTTCACTTTGACAAACTGGATCTCCTCCTGATAAGGTTATTCCATCTTGATTTTCAATTGTCTTAAGTTCTTCAATAACATCTTCTACATCTATCAAAGCTCCACCATTAAAATCATGTGTTCCAGGATTATGACAACCAGGGCAATTGTGTGGACAACCTTGTGTCCACACAACTGTTCTTATACCCTCTCCATCAACGATGGAATCTGGTTGTAAATCAGCAGCTAATCTAATTTTCACAGCATTTATCTTCTTTTTTTAAATCATTTAATCCGCTATGTTTTACACGATCTCTTTCTTCTGCTCTTTTACCATTGTTAAATCTAGAAACATCTCCTGCTAGATAACCAGTTACTCTTCTTATTCTTTCGAACCCTTGTCCTTCTCCAATTACTTTTTCCATAAACTATTTCCTCCTAATTCTTTCTTTTAATTTATTTTAAACTATTCACAACATTTATTATCAATAGAAGTGACTTTTTCTAATGGAACTCCTTCGAATTCCTTACGTCCACAGCCTGGACAAACATCATTTATAACCCCTACATAACCACATACAGGGTCTCTATCTACTGGATGGTTTACAGCTCCATAACCAATACCAGCTTCTTTCATTGTATGAATAACTCTTTCAAAAGCATCAACATTTGAAGCAGCATCTCCATCCAACTCTATATAAGAAATATGTCCACCATTAGTAAGCTTATGATATGGTGCTTCAGTATATAACTTATCATGAATACTTATATGATAATATACTGGTACATGGAATGAATTAGTATAATACTCCCTATCAGTAACTCCCTTAATCTTTCCATATATAGCTTTATCAATTGCGGTAAATCTACCAGATAAGCCCTCAGCTGGAGTTGCTAAGCAAGCAAAGTTCAAATGATATCTACTAGCAAACTCGTCACATTTCTTACGCATAAATTCAATTATTTCTAAACCTAACTTTTGACTTTCTTCACTCTCACCATGATGTTTACCAGTCAAAGCTTTTAAGCATTCAGCAAGCCCGATAAATCCAATTGAAAGTGAACCATGTTTCCATACTTTTCTAAGTCTATCTGTAGGTTTTAACTTTTCTCCATTAGTCCAAACTCCTTGTCCTAATAAGAAAGGAAAGTTATAACATCTTTTATTACATTGAACTTCAAATCTTTCAAGTAATTGATCTTTTACTGTTTCCATTAAATAATCTAATTCTTTATAGAAACCTTTTATATCAGCTTTATCTCTTTCTTTTAAAGCAATTCCATACTTAATACCAAGTCTAGGTAAATTAATTGTTGTCCAAGAAAGATTTCCTCTACCTACAACTACCTCATTATCAGGTGCTGTTACATCACCAATTACCCTCGTACGACATCCCATATAAGCAATCTCTGTAGCTGGATTTCCTGGCTTATAATATTGAAGATTAAATGGAGCATCAATAAATGAGAAGTTAGGGAAAAGTCTCTTAGCTGAAACTTTACAAGCTAATCTAAATAAATCATAGTTTTTATCTTCTTTATTATAGTTAACTCCCTCTTTTACTTTAAATATTGATACTGGGAATATTGGTGTTTCACCTTTTCCTAAACCTCTATCAGCTGATAGTAAGAAGTTCTTTATTACCATTCTTCCTTCAGGAGATGTATCTGTTCCAAAGTTAACAGAAGAAAATGGTACTTGAGCTCCAGCCCTTGAATGCATTGTATTTAAATTATGAATAAATGCTTCCATAGCTTGTTCTGTTGCTCTATCAGTTTTTTGTAAAGCTTTTTCATAGGCTTTTCTAAATATACCTTTTACTCTCTCTGAAGCTTTACCATAATCACTTAACTCTTCTATATTAAATTCAATACTTTCTAATCTATCAATTTCTCTAATAATTCTATCTATATTAATATGTTCTAAGAAACCATCTAAATCAAGAAAATCATATATTGTTTGTTTAAATTGTCTTTTAAAAGTCTTTAAAACTCCTGGTGCTAAGTAGTAATCAAGTGCTGGTATAGCTTGACCACCATGTTGATCATTTTGATTAGCTTGAATTACTATTGCGGCTAGTGAACCATAAGTACTAATATCTTGTGGAGGTCTAACAAAACCATGTCCTGTATCAAAACCATTTTTAAATAATCTTGATAAATCTATTTGACAACAAGTAGTAGTACCCATTGCTAGGAAATCCATATCATGAATATGTATTGTTCCTTCGTCATGCATCTTAGCATATTCTGGTTTCATTAGATAAGCCTTAGCAAATTCTTTAGAAACTGTTGCTCCATACTGTAACATTGTACCCATTGGAGAGTTTCCATCAATATTAGCATTTTCTCTTTTAGCATCTTCTTCATTAGCTGATTTTAATCCTAAATTTTCAAGTGATTTTAAAAATTTATGAGTTTTCTTATCAGCAAAGAATGACTGACGAGATGCATTTCTTCTATCTCTATATTCAGAAAAACTTTTATAAACATCTTCATAACCTTTATTAGAAAGTTCTTCTTCTATTAAATCTTGAATTTCTTCTATTTGAATTTTATCGGTTTCTTTAGCTTTCTTTTCTAGTCTTTTCAAAACTGCTTGATAGACTTTTTGAACATCAACACTAGAATACTTCTTTTCTTTGTCGTCTTCATCACTTTCTACTTCAACACTATCAAAACCCTTTTTTATGGCCAAAGCAATTTTCTTTCCATCAAAATCAACTTTTTTGCCACTTCTTTTTATAACTGCTAAATCTTCTAAAATTTCGCTTACTTCTGCCATATTTTTTTACCTCACTTTCTCTAACTCTTTAAGTCAATTTTAAAAGTATTTTTTATAAAAATCAATACTAATTTTTGCAACTTTTTCTCTATTTTTTTAAAGTACGTTGATATATAAAGAAAACACCAAAAAAATTTTTTTGTTCGATTTACGACAATTTACATTTTTATACAAAAATTCAAAATTTTAAAAAATAAAAAAATCAATTTTCTTGATTTTTCTATTTTTATTTTTCGTTTTTTCCTTATTTTTCAACGTTTTTAAAAATTACTTTTCCACAAAAAATCATCTTTTCTAAAAATCACTTTTTTATTTTTCTGAATTTTTTATAATTTTAAAAATCTTATTTTTCAATGATTTTTACTTATCAGTAGAGCCAAATCCACCCTTTCTTTTACCTGTTGCTTGGTCGTTATCTGTTACTAGGAATTTTGTAAAAACAACTTGCCCAATAACATCACCTTTTTTAACCTCAATGTCTTTATCACTACAGTTAAAATAGGCAAAGTAAAAATGTCCATCATTGTCTTCATTTCCATAATAATCTGAGTCTATCAAGCCAACACTATTAGCTAAGATAAAGCCTTTCTTAGGGCCACTACTTCTATTAAGTAGTAAGAAGCACTCGTCCTCTTCACAGTATGCTTTTAGCCCTGTTGGAACCAATGTAGGCTTAATTCCCGGTTTAAATTTAGGAATAACTATATCTTCTGCTGCTTCAACATCATACCCAGCTGAATGAGTGGTCTTTCTAACTGGTAAATTAATATTTTTATCTTCATACCCCTTTACTATTTCAAATCCACGTTTTCTCATAAATTTCCTTCCTCCATTAATAAATTATTGTCTATATATAATATTTTCTTTGCTTTACTTAAGCTTTCCTTAACATCAATTATACATTGATTAGTACTACCTACATAATGTAGTTTTTCTAAAGCCAATTTCAAAACAAATCTACCATCTAATAAAACATCAATATTATTTAAAATTACTTCTAAATCCTTATCTGTCTTTTTTTGTTCTAATAATTCTTCCCAAGTATATCCGGTATAACACCAAATAGTCTTATCAGGAAATTTTTCTCTTACTTCCTTAACTAATTTAGCTATGTCTTTTCTATTATCTAGAAATAATGGGTCTCCTCCTGATAAAGTCAAGCCACTACACCAGTCTTTTTCTAATTCTGTAAATATTTCTTTTTTAGCATCCTCGTCAAAGACTAATCCATCATTTTTATCCCATGTAATAGCATTTTGACAAGCAACACAATGATGAGAACATCCACTACACCAAAGCACCACTCTTAGCCCCTCACCATTAAGCATATCAGCTTTAGTAATATTATGATATCTCATTTACATAGACTTCCTTTCTGATATTTCTACCATTTTAGCATTGCTTAACATTGTATCACCATGAACTCTTGAATAAGACAAATAACCATTCATTCTATCAATCTTTGTTAAATCACTACTTCCACATTTTGGACAAACATCCATATCAAGTTCTTCATGACCGCAAGTATTACAATAAGCAAGTGATAAGTTAACTCCTTCATAAAAACCTTTTTCCATAGCTCTTTCTACATAAGTAAGTAAAGCCTTAGTATTATAACTTAAATTATATCTAACATATTGAATTCTTCCACCTTTACATAATTCCCAAAATCTTTCTTCTAAATCTTGCTTTTCAATACCTGTAATATCTTCCCAAACGCCACAGTGGAAACTATTAGAAACATACTCTCTTGAAGAAACTCCCTCTATAACACCATATTTCTTTCTAAATTGCTGTATTTGTAAACCGCATAAATTCTCAGCTGGTGTTCCATATATTGCATACAATATATTATCTTCTTCTTTAAACTCTTGAGTTTTATCATTAATATATTTTAAAACTTCTAAGGCAAAAGCTCCATCTTCAACAATACTTTTACCATTATATAAAACTTGTAACTCATTTAAAGCCGTTATTCCAAAAGATGCTGTTGAAGATTTCAAAACAGGTTCAATTGCTTCTTCTGGTTTCAAATTACCTTTATAAAAACCGCCTTGACAATAAGAAAGAGGATTAGTAGATGCTTTTCTCTTTGCAAGATATCTATAAGTACGAATATGTATTTTTCTAATCATTTCTAGATAATAATCTAATACTTCATAAAAATCTTTTTGCTCTTCTCTAGCCTTAGCAAGTATCATTGGTAAATGTAATGATATTGCCCCAATATTAAATCTTCCTATAAAAACAGGTTTATCGTCTTTATCAGCTGGCTTCATACCACCTCTTTCAAACCATGGTGAAAGAAAAGCACGACATCCCATAGGACTTACTATTCTACCATACTTTTTATACATTTCTGGTACATAACCTTCACCTGTTAAAGATAAATAATCAGGATACATAGTCTTTTTACTGCACTCAATTGCACACAAGAAACTATCTCTTAATTCTTTACCTTCTCCATGAAGATTTTTATCATATAAAAATACTAACTTAGGAAAAAGTGTAGGTCTTTTAAAACCTTTTTTACCTTGTCCTTCTTTATGAACATTCAAAATAGTTTGACTAATCATTACTGCAAAAGGATCTTTATCAACACCAAAAGTAAATGTTACAAAAGGATAATCTCCTCTACTAGAACTAACTGTATTTAATTTATATTCAATACCTTGATAGCCCTGTTCACATTCTCTTTTTACTTTCTTTAAAGCATACTCTTTAGCTTCGTCTTTATACTTTTTACCCTTTATATCCAAATACTCTTCATAATATTTATCATAGCTCATTTTAGCATACTTTTTCAAAATAGTATCAACTTCAGGTACTGTAAAACCACCATACTGCATAGCTGTTGTATTATTAATAACATCTCCCATAACATTAAAAGCTGTACCTAAGGTTTTTGGTTCTGTATACCAAATATTACTCATTTCAAAACCATTTTCTAAAACATGAGCCATATCAAATAAGCAACAATTCATAGTATCACGTCTAGCACTCATATCATGTATATAAATATAGCCATCTTTACAAGCTTCAATTTCTGCTGGTGTTAAGAAAAACTTCTTATATAATTCTTTATTTAAACTATTATAAATTAAACATCTTTGTGTAGTAACTAAAGCACTGTCCATATTAGCACACTCTTTATCACCAATATAAGTAATAACTTGAGCTTTTTTATAAACTTTATCTAATATATGAACAATATCTTTCTTATAGTCTCTATATTCTCTATAGCTTTTAGCCGCAAGTGGATTTACTTGTTCTAAAGCTGCTTCACAACAACTATGTACTTGTTCAACAGTTGGATTAGTAGTCTGTGTTCTAAGTAAATCTTTTACTCTTTTTATAACTTCTTCAATAGCCTCGTCTGTTAAATCAACCATTACTCTTTCAGCTGAAGCCATAACAGCCTTTCTAATCCTTTCTGGGTCAAACTTTTCTAAGTTACCATTTCTTTTAATAATCATAATGTCTTTTTCTTTTGTCATAAATTTTTCCTCCCTATCCTATGACATAATTTTAAACTCACTTTTATAAAAAATACTGTTGCATTTGCAACAAAAAGGAAAAATTGCTATAATAATTTTAGAGGTGATAAAAAAATGCTTAATAATACAACAAATGAAGACTATTTATCTTTAAAAAATTATTTGTCTAAATGTGTAAATACTACTAGTAAAACATTTTACAATAAAGAACTAATTCTAAATCTAAATACTCGTATTAAACAAATTGCCTTTATTACCTATGGAAAAGCTACTTTAATTAAAATAGATGAAAATGGAAATAAAATTATCTTAAGAGAATTAAAAGAAGAAGATATTTTTTCTAATTTATTTTATATTGATAGTGAAGACGAAATATATTGTGTTTCTAGTAGTAATATAACTGAAGTTATTTTTATAAATTACTATGCTATTTTAAAAGATTGTTCTATGAATTGTCCTTTTCATAATCAATTAGTCTTATCTCTTTTTGATTTAATAGTTAAAGATAATAAAGAATTAAATGAGAAAATAGAACTTCTTTCTAAAAGGACAGTTAGAGCAAAAATACTTTTCTTCTTAACTAAACGTTCTAAAGATAATATTTTTAGAGTTACTACCTCTTATAAAGCAATAGCTGATTACTTATCTATTGATAGAAGTAATTTTATGAGAGAGCTAAATAAATTAGAAAAAGAAGAAATAATAAAAAAAGAAGGTAGAAAAATTACCCTTCTAAAATAATTTATTTAGTTCTTCTCCACATATAAACGGTTATGTATGGTTGAAGGTTATTTAAGGTAGTGGCAGTTCCAGTGAAACTATGAGTGTGCCCATCACTGGTTGTGCCTTTGCCAGCAGCTCCTGTTGAAGTTGATGTTGTTGAGATTGGATGGGTATGGCCTCCTCCACCTCCAGCGTTATTCGTGGCACCTAGAAAACCAGTAATTCTAGGAACACCAGAACCAACAAAAGTCTGTGCTATGGCGGCACCATTATCAGTGGCTAACAAAAAACTTGGAAATGAATGATTATGGCTAGGAATTTCCGCTATTGTCAAAGTATGTGAGCCAGTATTGGCATTTACTTTATCATAACTATGGCTATGACTTGGTATTTGACTTACTGTTAAACCTGTACTTCCTATTGTTCCAGCTGGGGTGTATGATATAGACTTTGTTCCTCCTGTTTGTCCTAGAGTTTTAAATTCAGTGGAACTTGTATCTATTCCTACTAAGGTTTGACCTTTTCCAAAACTTTCCCATGTTCCTCCAAATAATGTTTGAGGATTAGTGGCACTGTAACTTATATAAATACTTCCTACTGGGTATACTTTATTTATAATAGTTGTTTGTAAACTAGTTAGTTCACTACTAAACTTCGTACAAGTTCCATCTATGGCATTTTGCACATTAGTCGCCCCTATTTTAGAATTATCTACATAACTAACATTCTTACTTTCTATTAAAGTTTCTGCTAAACAAAAAGAAAATATTGTAGAGGCAACTGCTCCTATAACTACTCCTACTACTATTTTTTTATTATTACTCATGTTTTCACTTTCTTTCCACAGTTTCTCATTATCTTATAAGTAAATTATACCCCCCCCCCCCTAGGGTTGTGTCAAGTG
>CANQST010000049.1 GCA_947626595.1 uncultured Bacilli bacterium
GATTGAAAAAAGTATAGAAAAATATTAATAAATAAAGAAAAAATGGGTAGTTTGCATAAAAACTATGCACACTACCTTTGTATTGAAGGGGTGATAATATGGCAATAATTGAAGTAAAAAACTTATCTAAAAATTTCCAAGTAAAAATAAAGGAAAAAGGTCTAAAGGGTAGTCTTAAGTCTATTATTAAACCTAAAGTAAAGGTAATAAAAGCTGTTAAAAATATTAGTTTTGAAGTAGAAAAGGGAGAAATTATTGCTTTTATTGGTCCTAATGGAGCTGGTAAAAGTACTACTATTAAAATGATGACTAGTATTTTATATCCTGATAAAGGTAGTATTAAAGTATTAGGATATGACCCTAGTAAAGATAGAAAAAAGTTATCTTATGAAATAGGAACAGTCTTTGGTCAAAAAGAACAGTTGTGGACCCATCTAACACCTTATGATAATTTTAAATTCTTTGGCGCTATATATGATATACCGGAAGAAGCAGTAGAAAGAAAAATAAAAGAATTAAGAGAACTATTTGAGCTTGACGAGTTTATCAATACACCAGTTAGAAATCTTTCTTTAGGTCAAAGAATTAGATGTGAAATAGTAGCATCTTTAATCCATGAACCTAAAATTTTATTCTTAGACGAACCAACTATTGGATTAGATCCTGTTGTTAAGGAAAATATTAGAACTCTAATTAAGAGAATGAATAAGGAATATAAGACAACTATCTTCCTAACAAGTCATGATGTTTCTGATATTGAAAAACTATGCAAAAGAGTAATCATTATTAATAACGGTTCAGTTGTTTTGGACGATACTATGGAAAATTTAAAGTATCATTATTTAAATAAGAAAATAGTAGACGCTAAAATGAAAGAAAGAGTTAATCTTGACGACGAAGATGGAATTACTATTTTAAAAGATAAAGGCTATAATTTAAAAATAGAAGTAGATACTACTAAAAGAAGTGTTGCGGATGCTTTAAAATTATTAAATCCTGATAATATTATTGATATAAATATTTCTAATGTTCCACTTGAGGATATTATAAGTAGTATTTATAAGAATAGGGATTAGTATGAGAAAATATTTATTTATAATGAAAAGTCAAATAATGACTAATCTACAATATGTTTTTAATATAGCTTTTAGTTTTATAGGTTATTTAATAATGTTATTTATTCTTTTTAATCTATGGAAGTATTTATATAGTGATCCATCTCAACTTATTAATGGTTATACTATGAAGCAAATGACGTGGTATGTTATTATTACGGAGATTTTATGGATGACTTTGGGTGGTAGAAAGCTTTGTCGAAAAATTAGTAATGATGTTAAGAGTGGTAATATTACTTATAATATTAATAAACCATATAATTATATAGGTTACTCTTTATCTTGCCATCTAGGAGATATTTTAATTAAAGGAGTTATTTTTACTATACTAGGTATGGTAACAGGCTTTGTCTTTTTAGGTAGTTTTCCTAAACTTAGTATTTTAAGTATCATAGTAGTTATTCTTACATCAATACTCGCAACTACTATAAGTATTCTTTTAATAACTTCTTTAGGATTAATTTCTTTTTTCATTGAAGATGCGGGTCCTTTTTACTGGGTTTATAGTAAAATTATTCTAGTTCTTGGAACAATATTTCCTATTGAGTATTTTCCTACAGTATTACAAAAAATACTAAACTATAGTCCTGTTTATGTAGTAAGTTATGGTCCTGCTAAATTGTTTGTTGATTTTTCATGGGATAAAGCTATTAGTGTTATTATAGCGCAAATAATTTATGTTGCGATAACATATGGAATATGTAGTTTTATTTATAAGAAAGGGGTGAAGAGAATAAATGTTAACGGCGGTTAAAAAAGAAGCAAAAATAATTTATTTATCTATTAAATATGCTCTTGTAAGAGAACTTTTAAATAAAGCAACTTTCTTTTCTAATATATTTTTCATGGTCTTAAATAACAGTGCCATGATTGTTCAATGGATTATTCTTTTTTCTATTAAAGATAATATGGGTGGTTATAATTTTAAGCAAGTGTTACTTTTGTGGGGATTAGCTGCTGGTACATATGGTGTTGCCCATTTCTTCTTTGAAAGAAGTTTTAGTCTTTCTGAACAGATAATTAGTGGTAGGCTAGATACTTATATTGTTCAACCTAAAAATATTTTATTATCAGCAATTGCTTCTGATATATCAGTACCTGCTTTAGGAGATATTATCTTTAGTTTTATTGTTTACTTTATATATGGCTTTAGTATTAAAACATTTCCTATTTATATTTTACTTTGTATAACAGGTGGTTTAATGATGAGCTCTATTAGTATAATACTAAATAGTTTAAGCTTTTGGTTTAATAATTCTGATATGATAGCGGATGTTGGAAATTCTCTAGTAGTAAACTTTGCTACTTACCCAGATGGAATATTTAGTGGTTTAACAAAATGGTTATTATTTACTATTATTCCAGTAGGTTTCATTAACTATATACCACTTAAAGTTTTAATTAATTTTAAATTATATTTACTTATGATTAATATAGTCGTTTGTATTACTTTAATATTTTTAGCGTACTTTATCTTTTATAAGGGATTAAGAAAGTACTCTTCAAGTAACTTAATGAGCGCTAGAATATAGGAGGAGTTATGAATAAACTTCAAGTAGATAATAATTGGTATATTGTATATGCTCCTGATAGTTTGAAATATATTACTGATAATATGTATGAAATTTTAGATAATAGAATAGCTTTTTATAAAGAACTGTTTGATGTAAATAGTTTTAGAAAAATTCAAATAAATTATTTTGATAAGATAGAAGATTTTAGGAAGTTTATTTATGATTTACGTAAAGAAGATAATCTTCCTAACTATGCTAGAGGAACTTTTGATAAAGGTATGATTAATGCTTATGTAGAAAATAATTTAAAAGTATCTTCACCACTTTATAATAAACGTCTCTTTTTAGCGCCTCATGAGTTATTTCATATTATGTATCAAGAATTAATTTGGCAAGGAAATTACAATAGAATAGTTTGGTTTGATGAGGGATGTGCTCAATACTTTTCTTTAGAAAATGAAGAGGTATTAAAAGAAGATAATTTTAAAGATTTTCTTAATTCTTTATTAGAAGAGACTAAAGTTATACCTAACTTAAATGCTTTAGAACATGGTGATAGTTTTGTAACTGATAGTTATAATGGTTATAAGTTAAGTTTATTAGGAGTTAAATATTTATATGATGCTTTAGGAGAAGAAGAATTTAAAAAATTAATGAGAAATCCAGAAGAAATAATTGAATATGGAAATAGTGTTGTAGAAGATGCTTTTAAATATTACTTAGAAGATACTATAAAAAAATAAATAATGAAGGGGGAAGGTAATATGATAAAACTTGAAAATATTCAGTCTCTTGGTAATTTAGATAGACATAAATTAGTAAGGTATCAGGCTCCATTACCAGGACATTCTATTGATAAAAGTAATTGGTATGATCAGTATGGTATTGGTTATAAAGTTAAAGATAATAATTTAATTATTTATAATATAAGTAATATATCTTCTTTAATTAATCATATAAATAATATTAAAGAAGATATAGATATTACTTTAGTTGTAAATAATGTTAAAGTATTTAATGAATTATGTAGAAAGTCATATCTTTTAAGAAAAAAGGTAACGATTTGCTTAGAAGCTTGGATGGAAATTGATAGGTTTAGTTGTTTAGATTTTGAGTTCATATCAGATAATGTTAAAATTAAAACAAGAGATAAAAGCACTCAAGGAGATCATTCTTTTGACTGGTGGTGTTTATGGTTAAATGATAAGGATTTTGCATGTGTTACTAGTAAATTAACTTGTGAGTGTAAAAAACGTCAAGAAGAATTACGTAATATTGTTAATGAGTTTTTTAAGAATAATCCTGATTTAGCTTTACAAAGTGACTATAAAAAGGTAAATTATGTTTATAATTGGTGTTTACAAAATACTAAGTATGATACTTCTGCGGTTAATAGTGATGGTACTTTAAATTATGAATTTACTTGTAGTCAAGACCCTCTTTATACTTATAAAATGAAAAGAGGCGTTTGTGCAGGACGCAGCAGGTTAATGAAAGTGTTACTAAATAATAGAATAATGCGTGTTGATTGTTTCTTAACGGATGGTAATTTTAAACACCTACAACATGAGTGGAATGAAGTATATTTTCCTAATGGGGAAGTTTTATACTATGATTTATCATATAATATAAGTAATTGTCCAGATATAGAAAAATTGCATTTAGGACATAGTAATATTACTCATAAAGATGCTTTGAAGTGGCATTTTAAGTTAATTAATAATTCTAAGACTTTGAAAAAAGTTCCACCTTTACCAAAAAGAAATTAAAGTAGTAAATTTTTACTTAAAAGTTGCATATACTTATAAAAACAATTGTCAAATAAAGAATAATATGATATATTACTAAAGAAAGCAAGTGCGAAAGACGGAATATTTTTAAATTTAAAGAGAGCTTGTGGTTGGTGGAAACAAGCAAGGAGAAAATATTTAGATCACTTTCAAGTTGCGATTTATGGATAAGATAAATACGTATAAGCCCGTTATAGCTATAGAGATAAGTATACTTATGAATTAAGGTGGTACCACGAACTATTCGTCCTTAGGGAAGAATAGTTCTTTTTGTTCGAAAGGGGATTTTATGATTATTAATGCCATTTTACTCGTATTAGGATTTATTATTCTAATTAAAGGTGCTGATTTCTTTGTAGATGGGTCTAGTAGTGTGGCCTTAAATTTAGGGGTTTCTAAAATGCTTATAGGATTAACTATTGTGGCATTTGGGACATCTTTACCTGAATTTGCGGTTAGTGTTAAATCACTACTTCTAGGTAGTACGGATATCCTTTTAGGTAATGTTATTGGTAGTAATATTTTAAATATTTTACTTATATTAGGATTATCTGCTTTAATTAATACTTTAGTAGTTGATACTAACACGGTAAAAAAAGAATTACCTATCGCTATTATAGAGACTTTACTTTTTTCTATTTTACTTTCTGATAATCTTTTCGATTTAAAAGTAAATGAGTTAAGTAGAAGTGATGGAGTTATTCTAGTTTTATTCTTTAGTGTATTTATCTATTATCTAATAAGTATGGTGAAAAAGAAAAAAGAAGAAAAGACTGAAAATTTTATGTCTTTAAAAAAATCTTTAGCTTTTAGCCTACTAGGAATTGTTTCTATAATATATGGTAGTAATATGGTGGTAAATCATTCTATTATAATAGCAAGTATTCTTGGTGTAAGTAAGAGAATGATTGCTTTAACGGTTGTTGCTTTAGGAACATCTCTTCCTGAGTTAGTAACAAGCTTGATAGCGACAATAAAGAAAGAATATGATATTGCGATAGGTAATATTGTAGGTAGTAATATCTTTAATATAGGTGTTGTTATAGGAATTCCAGTTAGTATTCTAGGAGGTCTATCAAAGATTACATTTAGTTATGTTGATATAGCAGTAATGCTTTTATCAGTAATATTACTTTTTATCTTTTCTTTAGACTGTAAAATTTCTAAAAAAGAAGGAAAAATATTTTTATTAATATTTATAAGTTATTATTTATATGTATTATTTAAGTAGGAGGTAATTAATATGAAGTTTCAAAAATTAGAACAAGGAAAAATAAGTGAAATTGAGGAAAAATTTTCTAAGAAATGGGAAGAGGAAGATATTTACACAAAAACTGTGGAGAATAGAAAAGATAAGGAAAATTTTGTTTTCTATGATGGGCCAGCTACCGCTAATGGAATGCCTGGAATACACCATACTTTAGCTAAGTTACTTAAAGATACTATTTGTAAGTATAAGACAATGCAAGGTTTTAAAGTAATTAGAAAAGTAGGATGGGATACTCATGGTTTACCAGTAGAAGTTCAAGTAGAAAAGGAACTTAATTTTTCTAGTAAAAATGATATTGAAGAGTATGGTATTAAAGAGTTTAATCAAAAATGTCGTGAAAGTGTTTGGAAAAATGAAGAGTACTTTACTAAGTTTACTAGACAGATGGGTCAGTTTATTGATTTAAAACATCCTTATATTACTTATGACAATAATTATATTGAAACTGAATGGTGGATTTTAAAGAAAATATTTGATGATGGTTATATATATAATGGTTTAAAGATAGTACCATGGTGTCCTAGATGTGGAACGGGTCTTGCTTCTCATGAAGTAGCTCAAGGGTATAAAGAAATATCTGTTAATACTGTTTATGTTCCTTTTAAATTAAAAAATGAAGAAAATACTTATTTCTTAGTTTGGACAACAACTCCTTGGACTTTGATTGCGAATGTCGCTTTATGTGTTAATCCTGAAGAGGTTTACGTAAAGTGTGCATCAAAAGGGTATAATTTTATCGTTGTTAAAGCTTTGGCTGATAGTATTTTAGGAAATGACTATGAAGTAATAGAAGAATATAAAGGAAAAGATTTAGAATATATTGAGTATGAGCAATTAATGCCTTTTCTTAAACCAAATAAAAAGGCTTTCTATGTAACTTGTGATAGTTATGTTACGACAACTGATGGTACTGGTATTGTTCATATCGCACCAGCTTTTGGACAAGATGACTATGAAGTTGGTTTGAAGTATGATTTACCGGTTTTAAATCCAGTTGGCGAAGATGGCTGCTATACAGAGGGACCATGGAAAGGAAGATTAGTTGTTGATAGTGAGTTAGAACTTGAAATTATTAAGTATTTATCAAGTGAAGATAAACTATTTAAAAAGCAAAAAATGAACCATGAATACCCTCATTGTTGGAGATGTAAAACACCACTTGTTTATTACTCAAAACCATCTTTATATATTAAGACAACAGCTAAGAAAAAAGAAATATTAGTTGAAAATAAAAAAATAGCTTGGCATCCAGACTATGTTGGGGAAAAGAGATTTGAAAATTGGTTAGAAAATATGAATGATTGGGCTATTTCTCGTAATAGATATTGGGGTTGTCCAATACCACTATGGAAATGTGAATGTGGTAAAGAAATAATGATTGGTTCTTTTGAAGAATTAAAGAAAGTGGCAATTGAAAAAGTGGACGATAATTTAGATTTACACCGCCCATATGTTGATAATATTCATATTGAATGTCCAGAGTGTCATAAAGAAATGAAGAGAATTCCTGATGTTATTGATTGTTGGTTTGACTCTGGTTCTATGCCATTTGCACAGTATCATTATCCATTTGAAAATAAAGAACTTTTCGAAAGTCAATTTCCAGCTGATTTTATTGCGGAAGGTATTGATCAAACAAGAGGCTGGTTCTATTCTTTACTAGTTATTTCTACTTTTATAACAGGAAAAACCCCTTATAAAAATGTTTTAGTAAATGATTTATTATTAGATAAATATGGTCAAAAAATGCATAAATCTCGTGGTAATACAGTAAGTCCATTTAGTATTATGGAAGAATATGGTGCTGATACAGTTAGATTTTATATGTTATATGCATCTCCAGTATGGACACCTTTAAAATTTGACGAAGATGGTCTTAAAGAAATTTATTCTAAGTATATTTCTACTTTTAAGAATGCTTATTCTTTCTTTGAAATGTATGCAAATGCGGATAATATTGATCCAAGAGAAGAAAACATTCCAGTTAAAGATAGACCATTAATTGATAGATGGTTATTATCAAAATTAAATAGATTAATTAAAGAAGTAAATAATGCTTTTGAAGAGTATGATTTAAATAAAGTGGCAAAGGCTATTGTTCCATTCTTAAATGATGATTTATCTAACTGGTATATTAGAAGTAATAGAAGACGTTTCTGGGATAGTGAGTTAACGCATTCTAAGAAATGTGTCTATCTAACAACATATGAAGTATTAGTAACTTTATGTAAGTTATGTGCTCCAATTACTCCATTCTTAACTGAAGAAATTTATCAAAAATTAACAAATGAAGCATCTGTTCATTTAGCAGATTATCCTATTGCGAGAGAAGAACTTATTGATAGTGAAGTAGAAGAGAGAATGGATTTAGTAAGAGATGTTTGTTCTTTAGGAAGATTTGCTAGAGAAGAAGCTAATATTAAAGTACGTCAACCAATAAGTAGTTTGATTTTACCTAAAAATAATGAAGCTATAATTGGCGATTTACTAGGAGTTATTCAAGAAGAGTTAAATGTTAAGGAAATAGTATTTAAAGAAGATATGAGTGATTACTTAGATTATATTGTTAAGCCTAACTTTAAAGTATTAGGTAAAACTCTAGGACCTAGAATTAAGTCTCTTCAAGAAGTATTGAGTAAGCTTAGTTCTAAAGAAATTGAGAAAATCTCTGATGGTGGATTAATGATTAATCTAGAAGGGGATGACTATACTTTAACGGAAGATATGGTTTTGATAAGTCTAAAACAAAAAGATGGTTATGCATCTACTTCTAATAATAAGACGTGTGTCGTTATAGATACTGAGTTAACTGAGGATTTAATTCTTGAAGGACTTGCGAGAGAATTTGTAAGAAAAGTTCAATCTTTACGTAAAGAAGAAGACTTTGTTATTACTGATCATATTAAAGTTTACTATAATGGAACTGATAAAATTAAATTGATGCTTGATAAGTATAGAGATTATGTTATGAATGAAGTCTTAGGAGAAGAGCTTATTGTTGATAAAACACTAAGTAATGAAGAGTTACTTAATGACGAGAAAGTATCTATTAGAGTAGAAAGAATTTAAGTAAAAAAAGAAAAATTCAAGTTTGATGGCTTGAATTTTTCTTGTGTTTATGTCCAACTATACATAATTGTTTATAAGGAATTTACTCGGTAAAGTAAGTAAATTTATCTCTTAAGGTATGATTTTAATAAGGTATAAAAAATATTACTTTGTTCGATTGACAATTAAAAACATTTGTTTTATAATATAATTGTCAGGAGGGATAAAATATGGTTATTAATAAAGCTTATAAGTTTAGACTTTATCCTAATGAAGAACAAATGG
>CANQST010000050.1 GCA_947626595.1 uncultured Bacilli bacterium
CCTATCGGATTACATCCACCTGTTTCTAAATTATCAAGTTCAGTAATCAAAAAAGTATTTCCACAATTTTGACATTGTATTTTATTTTTTACTTGAACAAAATAAGCATAAGGTGCTCCTCCACAAGACTGACAAGTATTGATAACAACATGGAATTTACCATTTTCATCTTTTACTGCCAAAAGACTAATTATTACACCATCATATTCATAACTATAATAACTAACTTCTTCAGTTATTTTGTCTTTACTGATAACAATATCACCATCTTCATTCGTTTCAGCCTGATAAATTTTTCCTGTAATTTCTTTTAGTCCAACTGGAGCATTTGAAGCACTTTTTTGAGTTTCATTCCCACAACCAGTTAAACAAAACATACCTATAAACAAAACTGCAAACAAAACTACCTTTTTCATTTCATTCACTTCCTTCAAAATAATCTTTGTCATCAATTACTTTAATTGTATTTTTTATCATATCCATCCAACAAGTATAAGTAATTGTCGCCTCTTCTTTAGGAGTAAATTCTATAATATTATCTCCAACTTTTAATTTCTGTTTTATGTTAAATTCATTTATAATAATCTCGTTATTGCATCCTGTTAGATATTTTTTATCGACATGAATTATCATTTTTACTGGAATACCTTTTTGTAAAATAATATCTTGGTAATTATTATAAGATAAATCAAACTCTACTACTTGAACACTATCTTCCAATTTAGCAATAGTAAATCCATCATAATTGTTATTTTTAAATAAATCAATATTTAGATACAGTAAGCCACGATTAAGCATAACAAGTGATAATATTAAGATTAAAACAGAAGCAATCTTATTGAATACTATTTTCCATTTACCTTTTAAAATATTGAATAAAATACCAATAAATAACATAAGAGGTATTGTTCCTAAACAAAATAGAAACATAGAAAATGCCCCTTTAAAAAATGATCCTGTACTCAAAGCATACACTTGCATAGCTTGAAGTGGTCCACAAGGCATCACACCATTAAGTATCCCAATCAAAAAAGAATTATTTGTTTTAATTTTCCTTTTATTTCTAAAACATTTAAAATGGAAATCTATAATTCCTAACATTTTTAAAGACATAGCAAACATGAAGCAAGAAGCAATTATAATGATAAATCCTTTAACAGTATCATTAAGTTCTAATATTCCACCAAGTGAACCTACTATTCCACCCAATAATGTATAAGAAATAAGTCTTCCTAAATTATAGAAAATTGGCCTTTTTATATTATTTTTATCACTATAAATAGCAATCAAATTGATAGCGCCACACATGCTAATACAATGGATACTAGTTAAAAGACCAGTCACAAAAAGCATACCATAAGTAATATTACTATCAATAGTTGGAATTACATTAAAAATGTTATAACCAAACATCTTATATATCAGATAATTTACTAATAGTATAACAATGACTATAATTAAAAATTCATATAATTTAATTCTTTGATTATGTTTATTTTCATTATCACTAATACATTCCTCTTTTGTGAAATAATCTAAATCATTGATAATTTTAATTATATCTTTATTTTTTATTTTTTCATTACAATCTATGGTAGCAATATTATTATCAATTTCAACTTTAAATATATTTTTATTTTTTAATAAGGCTTCACTTATTTTTTTCTTACAATGATCACAATGTATTCCATCAATTTTAACATACTTTCTCATTATTAACTACCATCTCTTTTCATAATTGCTATAATATTAGACAATCTACAAATTACTATTTATTTTACTAACACAAATGGCAAAAACAGATTTTACAGAATAATCATTAATTACATTCTTCAACAGCAGAACAAATATTACTAGAAGCATATACTCTACTAAAGGTTTCATAAAAATCATTATATAAAGCATCATATTGTTTTTCTGTCATTTCAGAATATTTAGTTTGTCCTTCTTCTAATGTTCTACTTATTTCTTTTGCTTCTATAATATCACCATTTTTAATTGTCATAAAAAATGGCATATATATTCTTTTTTCACCAGTAGAATAAGTTTTTCCATCACTATCAGTTAATTCATAATCTTTTAAATAATCGTTTAATTTATCTAATAATTCATAATAGCTTTTAGATCCTTTATTTATTTGCTTTAATTCATTATTTTGTATTTCGTAATTAGACTTATCATCATCCAATTCCAAATAATAAATTGTTTTTATATTTAATTTTTTGGCAACATCTAACATAGGATTAAGCATATTACGACACCATGGGCACCAATTTGCCCCAACATATATTATTGCCTTTTTACTATCTAGTAATTTTATTGCTTCTTCTAAAGAAACATATTTAATAGGATTATTTTTATCAATACTCACATTATTATACTTTGCACCATCAGAATCTCTAACCGTATCATTTAATGACTCATATTCATTTTTAAATCTTAAAGCATCTTTATTTTGTTCTTTATGAACTAATAAAAAATATCCTCCCATTCCTAGTATTAAAACAATTCCTATTATTAATATTATTTTTTTCTTATTCATATAATTCACTTCCCTTCAATTACAATTATATCTGTGAATATAAGAAATAACTATAATGGGGAAGTTGAAATATCTCAACTTTAGGTTGAAATTATTTATTTACAATTTTCTTCTAACACTAAAGGTATAGAATAAAATGTTGTTTGATTTTCTTTATCTGTGGCTTTGATTTCTAAGCTAAGAGCATTTTCTTTATACATTTTGCAAGAATTAGAATAATGATCTACATTAAACTTAACTTTTTTTAAAAATTCTTCAAGTGTTATATCACCATCATCATATTTATAACTGTCTATCTCCGTTTTTGTTGAACCATCTACTTCATAAAAAACACATTCAATTTTCTTATATTTCGTCTCATTATCTTTACCACAATAAGTAATATTGGAAATATAAATTGAAGTTTTTGAACTATCATATGCAATACTTCCTGATAATTCAAAATTATCACAAGTTGTTTTAATTGTTTTAAATTGAAAATTATTACTATTGGCATTAGCTCCTTTTTTAATAAAGTTAGTAACACCTAAACTTATAATAACAATAATAAGTAATGCTATTATCATAAAGAAAATTTTGGATTTATATTTTTTAGGAATTTTTTTGTCATTTAATAATTCATTAATATCTTTATTATAATCTTTACAAATTTCTTTTAAAATAGAAATATCTGGCATATTTTTACCATTTTCCCACTTACTTACTGCTTGGTAAGTTACATTATATTTATCTGCTAAATCTTTTTGCGTAAGATTATTCTTTTTTCTAATTTCTTTAATAAATTTACCTACCTTTTCTTGATCCATAATTCACTTCCTAATCCAATAAATTACTATTTATTTTACTAGATATTATACCACGTACGAATAAAATTAGCAAAAATATATAAATTCAAAAAAATTCCACCGTCCTTTCGAACCAATGGAACTTACCTTTTAAATTTAGTTTTATTTATCTATGTTTATTGAACTTCACAAGAAAAGTTCAAGTATCACTCAATGGCAGGGGATGAGAGAATCGAACTCCCAACAGTGGTTTTGGAGACCATTATTATACCATTTAACTAATCCCCTAGATAATTTTTTCAAGCAAGAAGATTATACCACAAATAGAAATCACTTTCAAGTAGGCAAATAAACATCCTAAAAAGTAAACAATTCATAAGAAATTTCATTTACTTTTTAGGAATTATTTTTTAATATTTATTTACTCTAGTAACATCCAATTTAATTGCAAAATCCTTATCAAAAGCATCTAAATACTTATTATGAGGATTTCTCAATGTATCGTCAATATAAATAAAATTACTATTATTCTTATCTAAATCATTATAACTATTTACATCTTCACTTGATACATTACTAAATCTCTTCGTAACATTATCCATAGTATTACCACCCTCAACTCGGTAAATTAAATCTTCTCTATCAATAACATCATTTTTTTCTCTTAAATAATAGACATACCTAGCCAAAGCATCTTCAATGCTCTTAGCAACATCTTCTACTTCAACATTATTAGTTCCAAAAGAGGCCGTTACAAAAGTAGTATTTTTATCAGTTCCAATAGCATCCTCAGTAGCCGTTGGAACTCTAGATTGAAAACTTCCTAGTTTAGACTGTCTATAACCAATCTTACCGGCAAAAACTCCATCTAGCTCAAAACCATTTTCTAAAAATGTAGTCTCCATTGCTAAAGCTAGAGCATCAGACTCACCAAGTCTTTCATTATCATAAGGACAAAATATTTGCATTCCTGGTCCAGATAAATATAATTGGTCTAATGAAATAACAACACTATTATCAACATCAACACCCTCGCAATTTTGACTAGTCGTAAACTCCAATCCATCCTCTTGCAATTTTTCACATACTTCATTAAAGAAATTACTACTACATTTATTATCATTAATAATAAGATTTAACTTATTAACATCACTTACATCAACATTAGGTGAATTACTTACAAGAGATGGGTCAATACCCACACCAAATCCTGCTAAAGGAATATCTGCTGAGTGGGCAATATGCCCCTCATTAGTAACCTCTTCATAAACAGCATTTCTTTCATTAATACTTTCACTTACATTAGAAGCCATACCAAAAGCTGCCATCATTCCCGCTAAGCCAATGATTGCCCCACGCATTTCTTTACGTTTAAGAACACTCTTCATATTCTTTAGAATTTCCTGATTAATTGATTGCGGCCTAATTGTAAAACTACTTTTCTTATCCAAAGATATCACCTCTATTAAAAGTATATGTCAAAATAAGCTTAAAGTCAAAAGATATATCCATTCTTTACACCTTAAATTAGCCTACTATAAAAGGCTCCTCCTGTGTACCACTACCACCCTTTATCAAAGACTTATTTATCGCTATAACAGGAACAAAGTCCCTCTCTTCACTAGCAGTAACCTCTTCTAGCATACCATTATTACGATGTATATAAACCATATCTCCAACACTAGATGTTGTATTCATTAAGAAGAAATCATCTACATCACCAGTATAATAATCAAACATATTAAGCATACCTACTTTACAAGTAATAAAACTACTATAAACATTTTTATAATCAAAATAATACTCTTCACTCATTTCTCCAGTGAAAAAATTATTATCAAGTACTACATTATTATAAGGCAAAGTTGCTAAATAATTAAAGTTCAAGTAATTAGCTAAACTACCATAATCATTATAATCATATAAACTACCTGTCCCATAAGAAGCTTTTACTCCTACACTTTTATTTAAATACATCTTCAAAGTAGTTCCATCATCATAATTAACTTTCCAAATATCACTTCCAAGTTTAACATAATTATCAACATAATTACTTTCTTCCTGCGTAATAATATAAGGATCCTCTACAGTACCACTACCTGAAGAAATACTAATATCTTTCTTAAAAGAAAAAACAACTCTAATACCATAAGATTCATATCCTAAGGCACTTTCAATACTTCCATCTACATCGATATATAAATTATTAGTATCATTATCCTGACCCAAAATCCAAAAAGCCTTATTAGTATTTAAAAAACTATCTTTACCATTAGCATTACTATAATCAGCTATCGTCAAAGTAGTTAGAAAATCCTTATCAGTGCTCTTATTACTTATAACCTTATTACCATTAAGCCTATCTTCACTATAAACTGTCTTAACCAAATAATTATTAATATTAGGCAAAGTCTTATAAAATACACCCAAAGTAGCATCCGTACTAAGCCAAGACTTCAAATTAGAATTAGCATAATTACTATCTTCACCCCACATAAATGAACTTACTACATCTTCACTTATTACTTTTACAGAACCATTCTCATTAACTCTAATTACCCTAAATAACCTATTAGCAAACTTAACATAATTATTTAAAACTTTTCCTTTAAAGTAATAACCATCAGTATCATGGTGAAGTCCATCTCCATCAGTTACTTTATTATTATTTATAATACTTCCATTAAGAGTTTTATTTCCCTCTACTACACGATTATTTTCAACATTATAGTAGTAAAAACTTCTTACTCCAAAATATATTCCAATACCTATCACAGCAAGTAAACTTATAATATTAAATATAAATTCAAATCTTCCTATAGGTTTAGTTTTTTTACTCTTCTTTTTCTTTTTATCCTTTTGCATTAAACTAACCTCACTATCTTCTAAATTATAGCAAATATAACTTAAACTTTCAACTATAGAAAAGAAAAAAGCCACTAGAAATCTAGGGCTTTAATAATATTTTATTTAGAAATAACAACCTTTACTTGTTTCTTCTTAGACTCGTAATTAAGTCTTAAGTCATTTCCTCTAACTTTAACGTCCACATTATGTTCACCAACACCATAACCATCTAAATCAATATATGCCGTGATATCAGTTACATCTAAATCATTAATGACATCCTCACTACCACTTACAATAACCGTTACCTTAGAGTCATTTTCCGTAGCAGCCTGAACATTTAAGCCATTTCCTAAGTTTTCAGAACGTACCGAAACATTCGCAAACTCTTTCTTAATAGAATTATCAACTTCTACTTTAATAGATATCGTCTTAGAACTCAATTCTGTTATACCCTTTGGCTTCTTAAGTGTAACATTAAAGTCTTTACCTTTTTCAAGTCCCTTAACATCAATTTCAACATCTAACTGTTCAATTTCTTCAATAGCTTTATCTTCACCATAAACAGTTATTGTAGAAATGCTTGGCGTTAATGATTTAATAGCTTTACCAAAAGCCAAGTCTCCAGTAGGTACAACTCTAATTGGAATTTCTTTACTAGGAGATGTTACTGTCAATTTAGCTTCCACTGTCTTAGGAACAATTTCCACATCAACTATTTTACCATCGTTATCATACGCAACAAGTGGCACTTCTTTTAAATCAATTTCCCCAGCCTTAGGATTAGGTATATTATCAACATCAACTAAAGCTCTAACAGACGCTACCTGTTTTAATTTATACTCAGCTCCCTTAATAATAACATCAGTTCTATCTAATTCAACATCTTCAATATATAACTTTTTATCTAAATTATCTTGATGTAATATATCATAAGTCAAACTCTTAGTCTCACTTACTTTTTCATAAATAGTAACAGTAACCTGTGATGGATCCAATTTATAATCAAGTGATTTTAATCTCTGAGTATATTTCAAAGTAACTTTATGATTACCAGGCTTTAATCCAGTTAAATCAACTGATACACCCTTAGATGGTGATTGCTTTGCTAAAAAGATATGTCTTCTTTGGCCTATTAAAGTAATATCCACACTCTTTGGCAATCCCTCTACGACATACAACTCTTCATTATAAACAGCTGTTACAGGTCGGTCATACAAAATCTCAGCATATTGGTCTATCATAACATTAGACTCTTGGTCTACTAAGATAAACGTACCAAAAGCTAAAATTAAACTTACTATTATTAAAGTCGACTTTTTAGAAGCTAACCTATCTAAAGACTTAGAACTTACTTTTAATAAATCTGACAATTTTAGAAATAACTTTGTAATAGGCGTAATTAACCATTTATCAAAAAATGAACCAATATGATGGAAAATACTTTTCTTATTCTTATTTGTCTTCTTCATATATCTCTTCCTCTTCCGTTTCTAATTCAAGAAAATCAGTATCTTGCTTTGGTTTTAACTCGTCTATCAACATCATTCTAACATCGTCTAATGTTAAGTTATAAAGCATTTCTCCCTTAACCGCAATAGAAACACGACCAGTTTCTTCAGACACTACAATACATATAGCATCAGTCTCCTCAGCTAAACCTAAAGCAGCTCTATGTCTAGTACCTAAACGTCTATTAAGTTTCGGACTACTACTAGTTGGGAATACTGCTCCAGCACAAGTAATTCTATCTCCTTGAATAATTACTCCACCATCATGTAAAGGATTTCCTTCATAGAATATCGCAATTAACAAATCACTCGATAAATCAGCATATAATTTCTTAGCTTTATCAATATAATTTCCTAAACTAATATCACGTTCAATTACTATTAAAGCTCCAATTCGCTCTTTTCTTAGATAATCTATAGCATTAACCATTTCATAAACCATACGTTCACGCTCATCAACAGTTAAAACCTTATGTCTACCAAGCAATTGACTACGGCCAAGCTGTTCTAGTATATTTCTAATTTCTGGTTGAAAAATTACAATTAACGCAATTGGTCCCCATTGAATTACATACTCAAGAAGCACACCTATTGTTACAAAACCACAAAAATCACTAACAAATTTTAAAATTATAATAAAAGCTACTCCTTTAAAAATTAAAGAAAGCTTAACGTTATTTTTAATATTCTTTAATATAAAGTAAAATATTAACCACACTAGTGAAATATCAACAATATTTCTTACTAAGCCTAATATATCAGTTAAAGTTATTGACATCTCTTTTCCTCCTTAATCTCTACATTATCTATGATAACAAAATTTACGAGATTTATCAACCCTACTAAGAGGAAAAACAGGATAAACGCATGAGAAATTATGCGTTTTTTATGTTATTATTAATATGTAAAGAAAAAAAGGTGGTAATATAATG
>CANQST010000051.1 GCA_947626595.1 uncultured Bacilli bacterium
ATTTATATTAAAATTTTCATTTTAATATCTTTTTCATCCAGTATGACTAGTTTTCCATAAAACTTTTCACACTATCATAGTATTATTATACGTAAGTGGTGAATTTCTTTCTTTTTTTAATAAGTTTTTACAAATAAAAATCCCTTTTATAGTATTTTGATACATTTTCAAAATTCTTAGGGATTTTTTATTTTGTGAATTTTTTCATATAAAGTTTTTAAAATTGAAGCGATAATCCTTTATCAAAATTATTTTTTTCTAATAATAACTGACTTAAAAAATTGTTCTTGAAATTCTGTCATAGCTCTAATGGCATCATCTGAATATTCTTTACCATCTTTTGAGACAATTAATTTATCGTCATTATCGTTAGTTCTATGAATTATAGCTATTACTTTTCCCTTACTTGCCTTTACTGGTTCAAATTCGCCAACTAAATAAGCATCTAGTTCTTCCCCATCACCACTAATTGTATTGGGGATAAAGCCATAATTTAACATATACATAAATCCATGCTTGGGATGTCTTGAACCTAGTGGTCTATCTATTTCTACCACTACTTCTTTACCTAAAAAATCATTTGCGTTTGTTTCTGTCATTTTTATTCCTCCAATCTATAATTAATTTTTACTAGTTTAATTTACTTAAACAAATTTCATAAGTTTATTTTACTATTATTTTTAAATGAGTGTCAACAATCATAGATTAAATTATTTACGATGTATTTATAGGTAATTACTTAAGTTTGAAGTAAATTAAATGATGTTTTTAATTATACTGTTTGTGACTTTTTGAACATAGAATTTGAAAGTTAAAACTTTCTTTTTGCTTGGAAAAATAGGTAAAATATGCTATAATATGCCAAGAAGGAAGTGATACCTGTGTTGGAATTAAAAGATGTAAAAGGCGTAGGTCCTAAATCTCTTTCTTTATTAAATAAACTTAATATTTATACAGTAGAAGATTTGGTTACTCATTATCCATTTAGGTATGATATTTTACAAAGAAGTGATTTATCTTTAGTGGAGGATGGAGACAAAATAGTTATTGATGGCAAAGTGGAAAGTGTTCCTATTTTAATGCATTTTAAAGCAGGACTTAATAAAATGAACTTTCGTTTAGTAACTAATTCTGGAGTTGTAGGAGTTTCTATTTTTAATAGAGCTTTTCTTAAGAAGCAACTTTTGGTTGGAACGGGTATTACTGTAATTGGCAAGTTGGATAAATTAAAGAATGTTATTACAGCTTCTGATATAAAGCTAAGTACTTTATCAAATAAAGTTAAAATTGAACCGGTTTATCATTCAACGAGTGGTTTATCTAATAAAAGTTTATCGACATATATTAATATGGCTTTATTAGTATGTGGAAAGGATATACCAGATTATATTCCTAGTTATTATATGGAAAAGTATGGTTTTTTAAATAAGAAAACAGCTCTTAATATAATTCATAATCCATCTACTAGTGAAAAATTAAAAGAAGTAAAAGTTAGGTTAAAATATGAAGAATTATTTGCTTTTATGTTTAAAATAAACTATTTAAGAGAACAGAATAAAAAAGAGAAAAATGGATTAAAAAGGGAAATAGATAGAGAAAAACTTAATAAATTTATAGAGACTATTCCATTTAAGTTAACAAATGATCAGAATAAAGCTATTGAAGAAATACTTAACGATTTGGAAGCCCCAAGTAGAATGAATAGATTGCTTCAGGGAGACGTTGGCAGTGGTAAAACAATTGTGGCTTTTATTGCGATGGTTGCGAATAGTTTGTGCGGGTATCAAAGTGCTTTAATGGCTCCAACTGAGATTTTGGCAATGCAACATTTTATAAATTTGGAAAAGCTTCTTAAAAAAACAAAGATTAAGGTAGCGCTACTTACTGGTTCTACTTCTAAGAAAGAAAAGCAAGAAATTTATGATGGATTAAAAAATGGTAATATTAATATGATTATTGGAACACACGCTTTAATTCAAGACGAAGTAAGTTACCATAATTTAGGTCTAGTAATCACTGATGAGCAACATCGTTTTGGAGTACATCAAAGGGCTAATCTTCAAAATAAAGGCGTTAAGCCTGATGTTTTATATATGAGTGCTACCCCTATTCCAAGAACTTATGCTTTAACTATTTTTGGTGATATGGATGTTTCAACTATCAAGGAAAAGCCTAAGGGAAGACAGAAAATAGATACTTTTGTAAAGAAAAATAGTGAGATAAAAGATGTTTTAGAAATGATGTATGAAGAGTTAAAAAATAAACATCAGATTTATGTAATTGCGCCATTAATTGAGGAAAATGAAAATTCTGATATGACAAACGTTTATAAATTGAAGAATCAAATGGAACTAGCTTTTAGAGGGCATGCTAATATAGATATTGTTCATGGCAAAATGGCTAGTGGCGCTAAAGATATAATTATGAATAAATTTAAAGATGGTGATGTTCAAATATTAATTTCCACAACAGTTGTGGAAGTTGGGGTTGATGTTCCTAATGCAACTACTATGGTTATCTTTGATGCTGATAGGTTTGGTCTATCTACTCTTCACCAATTAAGAGGCCGTGTTGGACGTGGTAGTTCTAAGTCTAAATGTATTTTAATAAGTGATAGCGATACGGAAAGACTTAAAATTATGGAAAATGAAGACGATGGATTTGTTATTAGCGAAGAAGATTTTAAATTAAGAGGACATGGCGATTTGTTTGGAACTAGGCAAAGTGGTGATATGTCATTTAAAATTGCAAGTATTAAGTCTGATTATAAAATACTACTTCAGGCTAAGAAAGACTCTAAAGAATACTTATTAAATAAGGAAACTGATAGTGATGAGCTTAAGGCTAAGTTAATTGCGTCGATAACTGAAGGATAGTCACTTTACATTTGGCTATTTAAAAAAAGTGTTGGTACATAATAACTTTAAAATAAAAGAAGTGTCAATGAAAAAGTTTTTCAGAAAAATATTTTTTAATTTCATTGACATTTTTATTTTTATCATTTATCATTAAGATGCGTGATGTATATCACGCCGATATCTATCACGGTCTAAATGTGATAGTATATTCAACCGAACCCCCTGAGGAGAAAGCGAAAGCTTTCTCATTTTTGTTATGTTTTGGTATAGAAGCATAAATGCTTAAATCGTGATATAATGGTTGTTGAGCAAATATCAATATAAGGAGGAAATTATGGTGGATTATTTTAATAAAATAAGAGAGGATAAAAACGTTGTAGAAATATACAAAAAAATTCACGAATATGAAGACGCTGAAGGTGGTTATGCATATCATGATTATAACCATGTTAATAATGTTGCAAGCTACTGTGAGAAAATATTAAAATCATTAGGATACGATAATGATTTCATTCAGGAAGCAAAGGTTGCGGCTCTTTTACATGATACAGGTTGCATCAAAGGAAAGGAAAATCATGCATTTAGAAGTTATGAATTTGCTAAGAAATATTTAAAAGAAAATGATATTAAGTTAAAAAATGAAAGTCTAGTACTAGATGCAATTAAAAATCATAGTGATGGTTTTGTTACAGATAACATTATTCAACTTGTAATTATATTGGCTGATAAAATTGATATAAAAAAATCTAGGATTGGTGAAGCTGGTAGGCAATTAAAAGGAAATAGACAATATCAATATATAAATGACATTCAATTTGAAATAGCAAATAATAATTTCTATATAAATTTTATATGTGATAAAAAAATAGATTTAGAAGAATTGAATTCTTACTATTTTACTAAGAAAGTTTTTAATTCAATTAAAGCTTTTTCTAACAAACTTAACTTATCTCCTAAAGTATCTATAAATGATAAATTATGGGAAGAATTTTATAAATAATGTGTTAAATGGCTATTAAGAAACTTAGATTATGTAAGAGGGGGTACGTGAAGTACTCCATTTTTGTTTTAAAAGTCTTTATTTAAAGTTCTACCAAAAGTAGAGCGCTAATTGAGGAAAAAAAGTAATTTTATTGTATAATATAAATGTGAGGTGAGTTCAGATGGAAAATATTGATTTTGGTAATTACTTATTTAAACTTAGAAAAGAAAATAATTTAACTCAAAAGTTTGTTGCTTATCAACTTGATGTAAGTGATAAAGCGGTTAGTAAATGGGAAATGGGAAAATCAAAACCAGATTTAGACAAATTGAAATTATTATCGGCGTTATATAATATTCCTTTGAGTGAATTATTGAATAATCAAGAAAAAAATAAAAAAGTTAAAATTAGCAAAATCGTCTTAACGGGTGGTCCTTGTGCTGGTAAGACTACTGCATTAACTTGGATTAATAATTATTTTTCTAAAAGAGGTTATACTGTATTATTTGTACCTGAAACAGCTACTGAATTAATTACAAATGGTGTAGCGCCTTGGACTTGTGAAACAAATTATGATTATCAAAAGTTTCAAATTAGATTACAAAAAGTAAAAGAGCAAATATTTGATGAAGCTGCTAAAAAAATGAAAAATGATAAGATACTTATTGTATGTGATCGTGGACTTTTAGATAATAAAGCATATATGAAAGATGCTGAATTTAAAAGAGTACTTAGTGAACTTGGAACTAGTGAAACACAGGAAAGAGATTCTTATGATGCTATATTCCATCTTGTAAGTGCCGCTAAGGGTAAAGAAAATTTATATACTTTAACTAATAATGTAGCAAGGACTGAGAGCGTAGAAGAAGCAAGAGAACTTGATGAAAGAATTATCTCTGCATGGACAGGCCATCCACATTTTAGAATTATAGATAATAGTACAGAATTTGAAGAAAAACTAGAAAGATTATTAAAAGAAATCACTTCATTTTTAGGTGAACCAGAACCTTTTGAAATTGAAAGGAAGTTCTTAATTTATTATCCAAACGTCAAAGAATTAGAAAGCATGCCAAATTGTACTAAAGTTGATATTTCACAAACTTATTTGAAAAGTAATGGTGACATAGAAAGAAGGGTTCGGGCACGAGGCATTAATGGTGATTATTTATATTATCTAACTGAAAAAAGAAATATTTCTGATATAAAAAGGATTGAAGTTGAAAGAAAACTTACACAAAATGAATATTTAGCTTTGCTGATGGAATCTGATAATAAATTACATACCATTCATAAAACAAGATATTGTTTATCAGAAAATAACCAATATTTTGAAATTGATATATATCCTGAGTGGAATAATCAAGCAATTATGGAAATAGAACTAAGCAGTGAAAATGAAATTATAAATATTCCTAAATTTATAAAAATAATTAAAGAAGTTACTAATGATAGTGATTATAAGAATTATCACATGTCAAAAGAAATGCCTAAAGAATTAATTAAAAAACGCTCTAAATAGAAAATATAATTTTAAAATAGCAAAGCAAAGTAGAAAAGGATTTTGTTAATTAAAGTAAATATAAGGAGGTTTGTGTTTTGTTATTATGAAAAGAAACGAATTAATTAAGTTAAGAGAACTAGTAACTAAAGAGATTAAAAGAAGAGAAAGAATTAAAGAATTATTAGAAAATGATTTAATACGAGAATATATAGAAATCACTAATACAAAAGTAAAGGAATTAGATAGCAGTAATATTCGAGAAATATTAAATCAAATTTTGTCTTCATTTTCTATAACAAAAACGAATGAAATTTATGTTTGTACTAGTGCGTATTGTATAGATTATGAAATAGTCTATGAAGAGACTACCACTTACCGAGAAAATGTTGAAATAAATTCGCCTAAGGCTATGCATAAAATATATACTGATATAGAAACTGGCAAACATATTAGCGCAACTGAAAAATCAAATAATAGTGGTAATGGACAATTAATTTCAGATTTTGAAAAAAATAATATTGTATTAAATCCTTATAATACTTGTCAAAATTTAAATGGTTATTACGAAGTTAAACTTGATTTTTTTGAAACAGCAGTAAATGATGGACAAGCAAAAGCTAAAAAACTAATTTTAACAAAATATCCAAAAATGTAAACGAAAAAAGAAAATTATATTAATCTTCTTTTACAAACTTTTCATATATTTTTGTAGTGTAATCATACCCTTCCATTCGTAGGTGCTTAATTTTTCTTTTAACTGAGGAATTGATTTTACTATTTCCATCACATATTATATATTCTCCATCTGACATAATTAGTAAATCTTTATCATAAGCAATCTCAGGTATAATAGATACTTTTCTATTTTCAGGTATTATAACAGACCTTATTAAAGTATTATAGCACTTATTATTTATGGGGCCAATAGGAGTTATTTGAATAGTATGTAAGTCATTATAAACAATAGAGCCACTATAGCTTAAATTTTGAGCAGTTGAACCAAATGATGTGGATAATAAAATTCCATCACCAATAAACTTTTCAAGCAATTTGTCGTTTATATAAATATTAAGCTTTATAGTTCTATTATCTTTTCTTTTTATAACAATTTCATTAAGAGATTGCAATTTTATATTTTTATTAGAATTACAAATATCAGTTTGTAGGGTACCAATTTTTTCTATATTATAATCATTATTTTGTAGGGATTTTAAAAATTTATCTATATCTGTTGGTTTTATATCCTGGGCAAAGCCAAGAGTTCCTGTATTAACACCAAGATAATGTATATCTTCATTAAAATTACAATTTCTAACCATTTGTAAGAAGGAACCATCTCCACCAACGGCAATACCTAAGTCAAAATCTTTGCTGACAATTTCATAGCCATATTCTATTAATTTTTTTTGCAATAAATTTACAACTTCAACTGTTCCTTCTTTTGTATAATTTGGAAATAGTTTTATCTTCTTTATCACATATATTACCTCCTGTATCTGTATAATGCACTAGGTCTATGTCCCTCACCTGTTTTAACTTTTTCCGTTTTTTCTACCTTATCAGCAATTATTCTTCTAAAGGCAGGAGCTAATAATTTTTTATTTAAAATGACTTCATATACTTGTTGTAAATCACCTAAAGTAAAATATTCAGGCATCATGTTAAATACAATATCTGTATAATTTAATTTGTTTTTAAGTCTTTCTAATCCTGTTAAAATTACTAGAGGGTGATCAAAAGCAAGATGGTCATTTTTCTTCGTAATGAATTTATATCTATCGGTTGTCTTTTCTTTTAATTTCTTTTCTAGTTCTATGGAAAAACTAATTTCTCCATTATCTAACGTAATAAAAACATTATTAGCATCTTCTTTATATAGAGTAATATCAAACCATGATGCATTATTACTTATTTTTTGATCTAGTTTATTCTTATCTACTAAAGCTATGTAAGAGGAAGATATAACTCTCATTCTAGGGTCACGATCGATACCATCAAATGTATATAATTGCTCTAAGTAGATGTTAGATAGGCCTGTTTCAGTTTTTAAAACTCTCTTGGCGCACTCTTCTAAAGTTTCCTCTTTAGGTTTTAGAAAACCTCCTGGTAAACACCACATACCTTTATATGGATAGTCATTTCTTTTAGCGAGTAAAACACTCATCTTTTTTTTCGATGTCTTACGGTAGTTATCTTGTTTATTTGACGATACACTAATAAGTATAATATCTGTAGTCATTGAAAGTCTTTCAAATTTATCAGGATCATAATTTTTTAAAAATTCTTCTTCTGTTTTATATTGCATAATATCACCTCTAATATATAATGGTAGTGTGCATAGTTTTTATGCAAACTACCCATTTTTTCTTTATTTATTAATATTTTTCTATACTTTTTTCAAT
>CANQST010000052.1 GCA_947626595.1 uncultured Bacilli bacterium
GTTGCTAATGATGCGAGAATTTCATACGAACAAGCAACTAAAAAATCAGCAATATCAAATAAAAATGCACTTAACTATAAATATATCGATGAAAAAAAAGAAATAGATAATAAAAATAATTAAAAAATAAGGTACTATATATAAATAGGGATAGAAAGTTTAAAACTTTGGTGAGTTATAGTTCTTACACCATCTTTAAATAAAAGCTTTAAATTTCAAAGTGATTGGCCTTATAGTAATTCTCAAATTTACTTATTAAATGCTCTAATTAATGATATTAATAAAGACGAAACAAGAAAGTTCCAAAAAGAAGAAAATGGTTATTCCTTTATAACTAAAGTAAATTATCCTAATAACAAGAATTTAAGTAAACAAAAAATTGAACTTAATAATAATTTAAAAATAAAGAAAGTAACCGTCTATGATAAAAACGATATCATTTGTATGAAAATGATATTTACTAAGATAGATTATACTCCTAATTTTAAGAAAGATTATTTTGACTTAAATACTATAATGAAAGAAAAAGAAAAAAATGTTGTAGAACAAGAAACAGGTAATTTTGAAGAAGCTATTTATCCACTATTTTTACCAAATGGAACCAAACTAGTCGACGAAGAAAAAATTAAAGTTGACAATGGAGAAAGAGTTATTATGACTTTTGATGGTGAAAAACCATTTCTCCTAGTTGAAGAAAAAGCCTCTTCTATGGAAGAATTTACAGTAATACCAACATATGGAGAACCTTACAGGCTAATGGATACTTTAGGAGTAATGACTGATAATTCTCTATCATGGGAAAGTAATGGAATAGAATACTACTTAGTAAGTGATGTTCTAAATCAAGAAGAATTAATAGAAATAGCTCAATCAATCTATAGTTTACCTACAATGAAATAGACAACCTCAAAAAGTTGTCTATATTTTTCTTTCTATTTCTTTAGCACTAAACTCTTCCTTATTATCCTTACTTTTAAATACCACTTGGTAGCCACATATTTGTGCAATTCGTTCTATATTTTCAAAATTAATATCAGTTTTTTCTCTTTCATAATCAGAAATTGTCGATCTACCAATATTAGTAAGTAATGATAATTTTTCCTGACTTATATTATTTTTTTGTCGCATATATTTAATTACTTTTCCTATCATATTCACTACCTCAACACAATTGTCGCAAAATTCCACAATATTTTGTTGACTTGTGGAAAAACTCGACATATAATTATTGTAGTGGAAAAATTCCACAATCAATAAGAAAGAAAGTGAAATAATGAAAAAGATTAAATTATATATAGTAATAAGTGTAGTAATAGGAATAATTTTATCAGTAACACTTTCTTTTTGTTTAGCAGAAACTTTAATAGAAAGTAAAAATGTAACTTACGTAGACAATTCTAACTTAAAAGCTAATAATGTTCAAACTGCCATAGATGGAACATGTACAAGGTTTAGCAATGAGTTAACTAATTTAGAAAAAACTTTACTAGATAAATTCTATCCCGTAGGAAGTATTTATATCTCAACAAGTTTATCCACAGTACAACAAGTAAATAACACAATAGGTGGAGAATGGGAAGTTTATGGAAAAGGACAAACTCTAGTAGGAATAGATACAAATCAAGAAGAATTTAAAACAATAAATCAAACTGGAGGAGAAAAAACTCACACATTAACAGTAGACGAAATGCCAAGTCATACTCATATTCAAGATCCACATAATCATCAACTGCCTGCCGATAGTAATGGAACAATTTTTAATAATTGGTGGGGACCAAATGCAACTGCAAAACTTATTTCAAAAGCAGGTGGATACACAACTTCTTCGACAATCGCTACCAACCAAAACACCGGTGGTAGTAAGGCACACAACAATCTTCAACCATACATCGTCGTCTATATGTACAAAAGAACAAAATAAAGTTTATGAAAAAATATCTTAATCATAAATGTATACACCAAATTTACACCGAGTTTTAAAATGAACACATTAATTATTAGTTGTAATATCAATGAAAAATCTTATTTATTAAAAATTTAAATTTATATTTGCTTTCTAAAAACATTTTGCTATAATATGGGTAGGAAGTGAGACAATGAAACTTCAATTACTTGATGCTAGCAAAATAGTTCTAGTAACATTTGTATTTTCAGCTCTTATTATGTTTTTAATGCGAAAAGTAGCTGTCCATGTCGGAGCAATGGACATACCTAGTAATAAAGAAGGGCATCGCCATATTCACAAAAAGGCAACCCCCAAATTAGGAGGAGTGGGTATCTTTCTATCTTTTTTACTTGGTTATATGCTATTTGGCGAAAACAGTATTCGAATGAATTCTATTTTAATTGCTAGTTTTATCATTATTTTAACAGGAATAGTGGATGATATTAAGCCTATACGAGCCTACCAAAAACTTCTAGGACACGTTGTAGCAGCTTTAGTCATTGTTTTTTATGGCGGCATTTTACTAGAAGAAATAACTGCTTTTGGTTACGTAATAAATTTTGGCTACTTTGCTTATCCTATAACTATTCTTTTTTTAATTGCTTGTACTAATATCGTTAATTTAATAGATGGTCTAGATGGTTTAAGTGGTGGAGTATGTAGTATCTTCTTCATAACTATCGCCATCATTGGTTTTTATCAAGGTCGAGCTGGTAGTCTGGTAATGATTATAACTCTTATCATGTTAGGCGCAACCCTAGGCTTTCTACTTCACAATTTTTATCCAGCCAAAATCTTTCTAGGTGACTGTTCAACATTCTTAGGCTTTATCATAGGGATAATTACTTTACTAGAATTTAAAGGTCCAGCACTAATTTCCTTCTTCGCTCCTGTTACCATCCTAGGTATTCCAATACTAGATACCTTATTTGCTATTATTCGAAGACTGCTAAAAGGTAAATCTCCTTTTGAAGCTGATAAAGAACATCTTCACCATCAACTCCTTGGTATGAACTTTTCTCAAACAACAACCGTACTAATCATTTATGGTATTAATATTCTTTTTGCTATGGCATCTATTTTCTTCACATTAATTAACCCAACTATTGGATTAACTATCTATATAATATTATTTATTTTAGTACTATGGTTTGTTTTCCATACAACTATTATTTCCGAAAAAAATCCTAAAATGGTAAAAAAACTTGAAAAGATAATCAAAAATAGGAAAAACGCATCATAAAAAATGGTGCCTTTTATAATTAAAAAAGAATAAAAAGGAAGGAAAATATGATAGATTTCGTAATATGTGAAGAAAATGCCTCGTATGTTACAATTTACAAAAAAGAAATAGAAAAAATTATGATGAATTTTGATATGGAATACTCTTATCATATCTTTAAAGGCTATGACGACAACTGGAAAGAATACGTTGCCAATGACGGCACATTCAAAGTCCACATATTAGCTCTTCAAGCCAAAGTTGGTTCTGGACTAGATGCCGCTAGATTTATAAGAGAAGAACTAGACGACTGGCAGTCAATGCTCATAATGGTTTCTACTCATATGGACTACAAAAATGAAGCATTGGATAATCGCTTAATGTTGATTGACTTTATTTGTAAATATGATAGCTTCAATAGGCGTTTTGGTGAAGCCATAAAAATAGCCTTGAAAAATTATGATAAAAGACCAAAAGCTCTAAAATTTACCTATAAGAAAATAGCTTACAATATAGAATTACGAAAAATTCTCTACATCGAAAAAGAACAAGATACTAAAAGATGTATATGTAAAACCATAGATGGTAAATATCTAATAGCAGGCAATCTTAAAACTATTGAAACTATGCTTGATAAAAGATTTATCAAAGTACATAGAAGTATCATTGTTAATAGTGAACAAATAAAACATTATAATAGTAAAGAAAATATTATTACCTTTAAAAACAAAGACGAATTAAGTGCTATATCGCGATATAAGAAAAAAGAATTAGAAAGAGTTGTTAGAGGTCTAGAACAATAAAACTTAGCTGGCAAAAGCTAAGTTTTTCTCTATTTTTAGTAGATAAATCCTTACTTAGAATTTTTAATACTCTTATCGCGTGATAATTATCTCAAAATAATATTTTTTATTAGTAAGAACTTATCTACACTAATTATTATAATGAAAAAAAGTAAATAAAAATAAAAATTCTAAAATTAGTTATTTTCTAAATGATTTTTTGATAAAAATGTCGAAAAAAATCGAAAAATTACCGTTAAAGAATAAAAATTATACCATTTATGGAAAAAATTTCAAAATACATATTGTTTTGCTAAAATAAATTTACCAACTTAAAGAATTATTTGGTAGAATGTGAGGTGTAGCTTTAGTGATAATAGGACGTGTGAAATGGTTTAACAATGATAAAGGCTATGGATTTATTGATTTTAAGGAAAATGAAGATATTTTTGTTCACTATTCAGCCATAGAACTAGATGGATACAAAACCTTGTCAGAGGGCCAATTAGTAGAATTTAAGCTTATTGAAACTAGTAAAGGTTATCAAGCTGTAAATGTCAGATTAGTAAAAGAAACTGCTACCGTAAAATAGTAGTTTTTTTCTATGAAAGGTGCTATAATAAAAGTACAAAGGAGGCAGGTAATATGGAAATTATTATTCATGGAGATAAGCTAAAAATAACTTCTGCTATGAGTGATTATATTAAGGAAAAGCTAGGAAAATTAGATAAATACCTAGAAGATAGCGCTAATGTGCGAGCTAACGTCATAGTAAAAGTTAAAAATCATGAACAACGAGTAGAAATAACCATACCACTAAAAACATTTATTTTAAGAACTGAAGAAATTCAACATGACTTTTATGCAGCTGTTGATATAGCTATTGACAAATTAGAACGACAAATAAGAAAGAATAAGACACGACTTATGTCTATGTCTAAGCAAACTAAAACTATTTATGACTTCAATATTTCAACAATAGAAGAAGATGACGAAAAAGAAGAAAAGAAAATTCTAAAAAGAAAATTTGTAGAAGTAAAACCAATGAACGAAGAAGAAGCTATTTTACAAATGGAATTACTAGGACATCAATTTTATATGTTTAAAGATAGTGAAACTGATAAATACTCAGTAGTTTATAAAAGAACTGATGGTAACTACGGAATAATTGAAGCAGAGTAAAAAATTAAATGTTTTTATTAGAGATAGGCTTTTCTTATCTCTATTTTTTTGATAGAATAATTATTTAAGGAGATGCATAAAATGAATTTACTAAGAAAATTATTTGACCATGAATATAAAGAAATGAAGAGATTTAGGATCTTAGCAGATAAAGTAGTAGCCCTAGAAGAAGAATATTCTAAATTAACAGATACTGAATTACAAAACAAAACAGAAGAATTTAAAGAAAGATTAAGTAAAGGAGAAACACTAGACGACATCCTAGTTGAAGCTTTTGCGACCGCTAGAGAAGCCTCTTTCCGTGTTATAGGAGAAAAACATTTTTATGTTCAAATACTTGGTGGTTTAGCAATTCACTATGGAAATATTGCTGAAATGAAAACTGGTGAAGGAAAAACATTAACTAGTGTCTTACCAGCCTATTTAAATGCTTTAACTGGCCAAGGTGTTCACATTATTACTGTTAATGAGTATCTTGCAAGCCGTGATGCTGAGTGGATGGGAGGAATTCATAAATTTTTAGGTTTAACAGTTGGTGTTAACTTAAGAGAATTATCTCCAAGTGAAAAGCAAGATGCTTATAACTGCGATATTTTATACTCAACTAATAACGAAATAGGTTTTGATTATTTAAGGGATAACATGGTAGTACGTAAAGAAAATCGTGTCCAAAGACCACTTAACTTTGCTATTATTGACGAAGTTGACTCTGTTTTGATTGATGAAGCTAGAACACCATTAATTATTTCTGGTGGTGAAATGAAAAGTGCTAATCTTTATATTGAAGCTGACCGTTTTGCTAAAAGTCTTAAAGCAGAAGAAGATTATATATATGACGAAAAGACGAAAAGCGTCAATCTAACTGAAGCCGGTTCCGATAAAGCAGAAAGTACCTTTAGTATCAATAACTTATATGAAGTAAATAATGCAACGTTACTTCACCATATAAATCAGGCATTAAGAGCTAATTACTCTATGAAAAAAGATGTTGATTACGTCGTTCAAGATGGAGAAATAGTAATTGTTGACCAATTTACTGGACGTCTTATGAAAGGACGTGCTTACTCTGACGGACTACATCAAGCTATTGAAGCAAAAGAAGGAGTAAATATTAATCAAGAAACAAAGACTCTTGCTACTATAACTTTCCAAAATTTATTTAGAATGTATAAAAAACTTTCTGGTATGACTGGAACAGCTAAAACTGAGGAAGAAGAATTCAGAAATATTTACAATATGTATGTTATAGAAATTCCAACCAATAAAGAAGTTATAAGAATAGATGCGCCAGACTTAGTTTATGCTACTAAAGAAGCTAAATATAAAGCCATTGTTGAATTTGTAAGAGAATGCTATGACAGAGGCCAACCAGTTCTTATTGGTACTATTGCTATTGAAACAAGTGAATTAATAAGTAACTTATTAAAGCAAGCTCATATACCTCATGAAGTATTAAATGCTAAAAATCATGCTCGTGAAGCCGAGATAATTTCCAAAATAGGTCAACAAAAATCTGTAACTATTGCGACAAATATGGCAGGCCGTGGTACCGATATTAAATTATCTGATAGTATTAGAGATTTAGGTGGTTTATGTGTAGTAGGTACCGAAAGACATGAATCACGCCGTATTGATAACCAATTACGTGGTCGTTCTGGACGTCAAGGAGATCCTGGTTATACTCAATTCTTCGTTTCTATGAAAGACGATTTGATGGTTCGCTTTGGAAGTGATAGAATAGGTGAACTAATGAAAAATATGGGATTAGGAGACCAAGCTATTCGCAGTAAGACATTTACTAAATCAATTGGTACAGCTCAAAAAAGAGTAGAAGGAAATAACTTTGATATCCGTAAACAACTACTTCAATATGACGACGTTATGAATAACCAAAGAGAAATTATTTATGAAAAAAGGAATAGAATTCTAGACGAAGAATCCATTCACGAAATGATTTTATCAACTTTTAGACATCATATAGAAGATTTAATCAATTCTCACCTAGCACCAGAAGGATATCTAACAGACAATGATTTAGAAGATATAGTCAACTTTGCTAATGAAAATTTATTAAAGAAAGATATTACTGTTCAAGATATAAAAAATATGGAAACTAATGATGTAATTGATTTCCTAGCTAAAAGAGTAATAGAGGAATATGAAGAAAAAATAAAAGATATTCCTGAAGAAGTAACTAATGAATTTGAAAAAGTTATTACTCTACAAGTGCTTGATAATTATTGGATGGAACATATTAATACAATGTCTCATTTAAGAGAAGGAATTCATTTACGTGGTTATGCTCAAGAAGATCCACTAAGAGCTTATACTATGGAAGGTTTTGAACTATTTGATAGTATGATGCAAAAAATCGATAAAGATGTATCTATCTTCTTACTAAAAGCAGAAATAAGACAAAATATTGAAAGAAAAGAAGTATCAAAAAATAAAATAACTAATGAAAGTAAAGAAAATACTAAGAAAATGCCTAAAAGAGTAAATAAAATAGGTAGAAATGATCCATGTCC
>CANQST010000053.1 GCA_947626595.1 uncultured Bacilli bacterium
AAACACAAAACACCACCCCAGAAATTGCTTATTATAATATAACAAAACATAAAAAAAGTCAATTACTTGCAATAAATTGACTATTCATTATCTTTATTATTTTCTTCATCATCAAATATAATTCTTTCTATATAGTAGGAATCTATAATATCACACTTAGGGGAATCAATATCTTGTTGTCCCTCTAGGTTATCTCTTAGATCATTTATCAAATCAACAACTTTTTTTTCTATTTCTTTTGGATAACTACTATAATATTTTTGATATATGGAATCTAAAACATAACGAGTTACTAAGACTGCTTCATTGACTTTATAATCTTTAATTAACATATATACCTCTTAATCTAAAAAATCAAAAGCAAAATTAAATATATTATTTACAATTTTAAATTTGCTTAACACAAAAACAATGAATCCTAATTCAAGCACAGTAAATACTACTGTTATATTATTTACAAAACCAAAACTTGTAACTGTTAAAGCCAAGTCGTGTGGTATTTCCATACTATCTGCAATAGATATTCCTAATGAATGATTAAAAAAAATCAAATTCATTATAACAATAAGACAACCAACTACAATTATAGTTTTTAAAAAACTTATCCATAATAAATAAAGAAAGTCAGAAAATTTTAACACTATTATCACCTCAATTTCTACAAAAAAAGTTGTTTCTACAATTAGATTTTATATCAAGTTTTAAATAAAGTAAATAGTTTTTCCATAAACAGTTGTGCAAAAGACTTTTACTTAACAGTTGTATAAAATAGTTAATGAATTGGAGGTAAGGAATCTATGGGTATGAGCAGTAAAAAAATTCTTTCAATGAATTTAAAGTTTTATAGAGCAACATATAACTTATCTCAAGAAAGATTTGCTGAAAAGGTAGGTAGTAATTTAGTTTATATTAATCAATTAGAAAATTGTAAGAGAAAGCCAACTACTGATATGTTAGATAAAATTGCAGATGGAATGAACAAAAACATTGATCCTAAACTAAAAATGACTAGTTCTAAATTATTAGAATATAATCCTAACCATAAAACTAATTTTACAAGAGTAGATGAAAAAAAGAAATAACCTAAATTGATAGGTTATATTTTTTTGTAATTATAAAACAGACCACTTATAAAATGATCTGCTTTATAATTTTTATTATATTTTCCTATATAAAGAATCAATTATATTACTTCCAATTACTTGAAAATTAACAATTCTATTAATAATTGGCAAATCATGTTATTTATTATCAACAATGCCAACTTTAATATCATAAGTATATTTATGCTTTCTTCTTTTATATAACTTTCTAGCAAATATATGCCCAACTAAATGAGAATGTTCTTTTTCATTAAATGGATGAGAATTATCTTTTGTTGTTAAATTAAATTCTTTAGCAATAATAATTTGCCAAGAATCATCAAAATATTTTTGCATTTCATATTTTCTAAAATACTGATCTTTAGGATAATTTATATAATCATTTTCATTTTTTGCTAAATGATAAAAAATATATATAAACCCATTTTCTTTGACAGAAGATAATAATTTTCTCATTTTTCTATCTTTTGGAATATCTTTATTTTCTTTCAAATGTAATGATTTATAACAGTAAACAAATTCATATTCTCTTTCAACTTTAGTATTATAAAAATTTTTCTCAATTAATTCTACTTGATCTAACATATTAAAATAATTTAATTTAGTTTTTAAACCAACAATATTATAGTTACCAATAGTACCACCATTTATAAATTCATTTACTGATTCATAACAAACAACTTTATGTCCTTTTCTAACACTAGGTAATACATGTTGTCCATCAAGTGCATTTGGTATTAATATTGTTGTTTTTCTTCCATAATAATTTTCAATATATTTTATTAAATATCTAAATCTTTGATATGGCTCACCATAACAACTGCCATAATTCTTTTTTCCCATAAATAACCTCCAAATTGTAGATCTCAAGTGTCCCAATTTTGAATGTTGTAATGAGAGAGTAACCCCTAAAAAAAGTTGCAATTTTTTTGCTATTTTTAATATTTTTTTCAAATTTTAAGATTTTAGATAAAATTTACTAGTTACTATAATCTCACGAATGCCCTTATAATAAGGGAAAAATTTGATTGTAGTTATGAGTACAACAAAAGGGCATACCCAGTCACAGGAATTAATCCAACTACCACCATTAGGTTCATAGTAGCTTGAAATATCATTTGAAAGACTATTCCAAACGCCAAGTACTTTCCAAAACTATCAGTACTATTTAAAGCTATTTTAATGCCCCGATAAAAAATAAGTGCAAATAAACCAACTACTATAAAAGCTCCTAATACACCAAACTCTTCCGCAATTATTGAGAAAATAAAATCTGTCTGTGGCTCTGGTAAATAAAAATGCTTTTGAATAGACTTTAAAAATCCAACGCCAGTCAATCCGCCCGGACCAATCGCATAAAGACTTTGAATAATCTGAAATCCACTACCAAGTTCGTCGCTCCAGGGATTTATAAAAGAAGTAATACGCTCCATTCGGTAAGGAGCAATTATAATTAAGATAACTATTCCAATAACTCCAATAATTCCTCCTGCGAAGAAAAACTTCATATTAACTCCCGCAATAAACAGTAAAGAAATAATAGCCATTACTAAAATAACTCCTGTACCTAAATCAGGTTGTAACATTATTAAACCAAATATAAGAAGTGTTATACCAAGTATTGGGAAAACTCCCTTTAAATAACTTTTTAAATATCTATTACTATTAGATAAATATTTACTAGTAAAAATAATTAATCCTAGCTTGGCTGCTTCACTTGGTTGTATTCCTAAAGGCCCAATACCAAACCAACTTCTACTTCCATTTCTAATACTACCAATACCAGGTATTAAAACAAGTATTAATAAAATTAAACATCCAATAAGTATTTTATTAGAAAACTTATTATAAATCTGATAATTTATTCTAGATACCATAAGCATTATAAACACTCCTAGTAAAAAGAATATTGCTTGATATTTTAAATAATGAAAACTATCATTAAACTTATAATTAGCCCATATGCTGGAAGCTGAATAAATCATAATAATTCCAAATAAAGAAAGAATTATAACTGCAAAAAGAAGTGTTTTATCAAGTTTTTTCATATACCCACCTAGTAAAGTATATTTTTAAAAGAGCTTAAAAATGATTTATAAATAAATTTATTAAAATATTAAAAATATGATATACTAAGTATGGAGGTAAAATTTATGGAAAATGCTTGGAAAAAATACAATAAAGAAGACGAAGAAAAAATATCTTCCTTAGCAACAACTTATAAAAATTTTTTAGATTTAGGAAAAACTGAAAGAGAATGTTGCGAAGAAATAATTAATAAAGTAGAAAGTAAAGGTTTTAAAAACTTAGAAGATTTTATTTCTAATAATACTCCTATTAAAGAAGGAGATAAGATTTATGTAAATAATATGAATAAAGCCGTTGCTTTATTTGTTATTGGTAGTGATTCTTTGACTAATGGTCTTAATATCTTGGGAGCTCATATTGATTCCCCAAGACTTGATTTAAAGGCAACTCCTTTATATGAAGAAAGTGAATTTGCTTATTTTGATACTCATTATTATGGTGGTATTAAAAAGTATCAATGGGTGGCTCTTCCTCTTGCCCTACACGGAGTTATTATTAAAAAAGATGGTGAAAAAATCAACGTTAAAATAGGAGAAGATATAAATGACCCTGTTTTAGGTATTACTGATTTACTTCCTCATTTAGCAAATGAACAAATGAAAAAAGAGGCTAGTAAAGTAATAGAAGGTGAAGACTTAGATGTCTTAATAGGTAGTAGACCTTTAGTTATAAAAGATAAAGAAGACTTAGTAAAAGAAAATATTTTAAAGATTTTAAAAGACAAATATGATATAAGTGAAGAAGACTTTTTATCAGCGGAATTAGAAGTAGTACCAGCAGGTAATGCCAAAGACTTTGGTCTTGATAGGTCAATGATTATGGCTTATGGACAAGATGACCGTATATGTGCCTTTACTTCTTTAGAAGCTTTTCTAGATAGTAAGGTAACAAATAAGACTTTAAGTTGTATCTTAGTAGATAAGGAAGAAATAGGTAGTGTTGGCGCAACTGGAATGTGTTCAAGTTTTTACAAAAACGCTATTACTGAAATTTGTATTTTAATGGGTGAAGTATTACCTAACGCTACTAGTAGAGCTCTAAAAAATTCTAAGATGTTATCTAGTGACGTCAATGCGGCCTTTGACCCTTTATATGCATCGGCATCTGATAAAAGAAGTGCTTCTTACTTAAATAAAGGTTTAGTTTTTTGTAAATATACTGGTTCTCATGGTAAAAGTGGCAGTAATGATGCCAATGCTGAATACCTAGGAGAACTTCGCAAAATAATGGACGATGCCAATGTTTCCTTCCAAGTATCAGAACTTGGTAAAATAGATGCCGGAGGCGGTGGAACCATTGCCTATATTCTCGCCAATGAAAATGTATCAGTAGTTGACTGTGGTGTTGCTATCTTAAATATGCATGCTCCATGGGAAATTTCCTCTAAAGCTGATATCTATGAAGTTTATAAGGGATATGTTGCTTTCTTAGAAAAAGCTTAAACTTTCCCTTTTTCTTTTTTTCTGATATACTACTTAGTGGAGGATGTAATTATGTTGTTAATTGGAAGTCATGTTGGTTTTAAAAAAGATAGCCAACTTTTAGGAAGCTTACAAGAAGCTTTAAGTTATGGAGCAAATACCTTTATGTTTTATACCGGAGCGCCTCAAAATACTATGCGTTATAAAATAGATAATAATCTAACTAAAGAAGCTTTAGCATTAATGGAAAAAGAACATCTTGATTATAGTAAAGTTATTGTTCATGCTCCATATATCGTTAATCTTGCGAATAGTGATAATATAGATAAGTATAACTTTGCCATAAATTTTATCAAAAGCGAAGTAAAAAGATGCGAAGAACTAGGTATTAAATATATGGTCTTACACCCTGGAAGTCATGTTGGTTGTGGCATTGAAGAAGGTATAAATAATATTATTAATGGTCTTAATAAAGTCTTAGGCGATACTTCAGTTACTATTTTACTAGAAACAATGGCTGGTAAAGGTAGTGAAGTAGGTTCTAAACTAGAAGAAATTCAAAAAATAATTAATGGTGTGTCCGATAAAGACCATATTGGCGTATGCCTTGATACCTGTCATTTAAATGATGCTGGTTATGATATCGAAAACTTTGATAAATTCTTAGAAAATTTTGATACTTTAATAGGAATTGATAAAATAAAATGTATCCATATAAATGATAGTAAAAATGAAAAATCTTCTCATAAAGACCGTCATGAAAATATTGGTTTTGGTCATATTGGCTTTGATACCTTAATTAATATTATTTATAATGAAAAGTTAGAAAGTATTCCTAAGATTTTGGAGACCCCCTACGTTGATAGAGAGTACCCTCCTTACAAGTATGAAATAGAAATGATTAAAGAAAAGAAGTTTGATAATAATTTACTAGAAAAAATTAAATCACAATAACTTCTTTTTTTTTATATATATTTTTTATAGTAATTGTAAAGTTCAATTATTTTTACATAAATATCATATCGAACTTGCTTTTCTAACATACTAAATACTTCTATATTTTTTTCTAATAATTCATTATAATAAGTCTTAATAAAATTATAAATAATCATTACTTCTTCTAAGTTTAAGTCTATTTTTTTACTATCTGCATAATTTTTAATATCTTGTGGTTGTAGTAGATAGATATATTTTTTAATTAATTCTTTATAAATAATTTTCACCTCTAGTAAAATATATTAAATAACTTTCAAAATATGTGATAAACTAATAATGGAAGGTGCTTTATATGAAAAAATATAAAAAAAGAAAAAATATTGATTATGATAAGATTATTAATAAAAGATTTAGTCTATTCTTAGGTATTATTTTAATAGTATTTAGCCTAGTCTTTATTAAAATGATAAATGTTATGATTATAAATGAAAATTCATATAAAGAAAAACTATCTTCTCTTACATATACTACTGTTTTAGGAAATAGTTCTCCTCGAGGAAGAATATATGATAGAAATTTAAACTTAATTGTTGATAATAAAGCCTTAAAAACTATTACTTATAAGAAAGAAAAAGGAGTAAGTAACCTTTCTATGATTAAATTAGCCTATAAAGTAGCTCCTCATTTAGATTTAGATATTTCTAAGTTAAATGATAGGATGAAAAGAGAGTTTTTTCTAGCTAAAGAAAAAGATGCATGTGATAAGCTAATTACTTCTAAAGAAAGAAAAAAAGTAAAATTAAGAAAACTTACTACTAAAGACTTAGAAGAGTTAAAATTAGAAAGAATTAGTGAAGAAGAACTTAATAAATTTACTGAGCTTGACTTAAAAACGGCTTACCTATTTTACTTAATGAATAAAGGCTATACTTATGAAGAAAAAACTATAAAAAGTGACGTTACTGATAAAGAATATGCTTATATTTCTGAAAATAATGCTACTTTAAATGGCTTTAATACTAAATTAGACTGGGTAAGAGTTTACCCTTATGGTGATACTTTTAGGTCTATTTTAGGCAGTGTTTCTAGTAGTAGTCAAGGAATACCTGCTGAAGAAAAAGATTACTATTTGGATAAAGGTTATTCCTTAAATGATAGAGTAGGACTTAGTTATATAGAAAAAGAGTATGAAGAGTACTTAAGAGGTAAGAAAGCTTTATATGAGGTAGTTAATTCTCATGAAACAAGACTACTTAAAGAAGGTAGTAGGGGTAGTGATATTGTCTTATCTATTGATATAAATTTACAAAGAGAAATAGAAAGGATTTTAGATGAGCAAATACAAAGAGCTAAAAAAGAAGCTAATACTGAGTATTTTGACCATTCTAGTGTCGTAATAGAAGATCCCAATACTGGAGAAATACTAGCCATGGCTTCTAGAAAAATAGTAAATGGACAGATGCAAGATAATACAACAAGTATTTTAACTTCGCCAATTACCCCAGGTTCAGTAGTAAAAGGTGCTTCTATGTTAGTTGGCTACAATACTGGTGCTGTTAAGATAGGAGAATATATTAAAGACGAATGTATTAAAGTAGCAAGTGCTAAAGAAAAATGCTCTTCCGTAAAAACACTTGGTACTATCAATGATATAACAGCGCTTGCTAAAAGTAGTAACGTTTATCAATTTAAAATTGCTATACGAGTAAATGGTCAAGAATATTCTCGTGGAATGCATCTTAATTTTAATCAAAATGCTTTTGATACTTATAGAAAGATGTATCACTCTTTTGGACTAGGAGTAAAAACCCAAATAGATTTGCCATTTGAAAGTACAGGAGTTGGCTCTGTTAAAGATGTTAATGCTGGTAACTTACTAGATTTTGTTATGGGTCAATATGAAACATATACTCCTTTACAATTAATTCAGTATGTTTCAACTATCGCTAATGGTAAAGATAGAATAAGTCTACATCT
>CANQST010000054.1 GCA_947626595.1 uncultured Bacilli bacterium
CAATTTGAGCCTTTTTTAACCTATGCTGAAGATGTAAGATTTCAAATTAATACAGCAAGAAATATAGGAATGGAAGAGGGCCGTGTTGAGGGAAAAGAAGAGGGGATAGAAGAAACAGCTAGAAATATGCTTAGAGATAAAGTTGATATAGCTTTAATCTCTAAATATACTAATCTACCTACATCACAGATTATGAGTTTAAGATAATTTAAAAGGACTGTTAGGAAATTAATAACTTAATTTCCAAGCAGTCCCTTTATTTTTTTTCTTGGATAAGGATCTTTAGTATTAGTAAGACCAACTATATAATCAATACTAGTATTATAAAATTTAGCTAATGTTTCCAAATGATAAATAGTCATATATCTTAAACCAGTCTCATATCTACTATATTGATTTTGCGTTGTCTTTAATAATTTAGCTATATCATTTTGCATTAAATCTTTATCTTATCGTAAATCTCTTAATATGTTCATAACTTCACCTTATCTAATTAAAAAAATCACCCGCAAGTACTTAATTTATATTAAGTATTTTCTTTACTTAAAAAAGTACAAAAAATATCACTTTGTCCTATTGACAAGATAAAAACATTTGTTTTATAATAAAATTATCAGTAAAGAAATATTTATAAGAAACATGAAAAATACTACTATAGTAAAAAAGCAATCAAATTAACTGTAAAGAAATTGTCTCATTATTTACAAACATTTACTATGAGAGTATAATTATGTATAGAAAGTAGTGTGGGTTATGGCAAAGAAAAAAAGAAGAAAAACAACTTCTAAAAAAGATAATGAATTTATTATCCAATTATATGGTGTTATTCTCATAATAGCATCAATTTTAGGTATGGGAAAATACGGACCAGTAGGTAGAATGATAGCATCCTTCAGCCTATTCCTAACAGGTTCTATTTATATGTTATTTCTAGTTAGCTTATTTATAGTAGGCGGCTATCTAGTGATTAAAAGAAGTTGGCCTAATTTTTTCTCTACTAAATTAGTTGGTTTATACATCTTTATAATAGGCTTTTTAATCATTATGCATAGAGAATTTATCTTGGAAAATAATTCCAACATTACATTAATTTTTAAAGAAACAATTGACCAATTAATAGGCGGCTTTAACAATATTATGAACAGTGGTTCCCTAGAAGACTGGTTTGCCGTAGGAGGAGGTTTAATCGGAGGCTCATTTGCTATTCTCTTTGTAAAACTATTCTCTTTTGCAGGTATGCAAATAGTTGCGATTATCTTAATGGTAGCAGGAGCATCAATGTTTACGGGCTTCTCAATTGTTGATTTTGTTAAAAACAACTTAGATAAAGGCAAAGAAAAAATTCATAATAAAGAAACAGTTAAAGAGGAAGAACCTACTGCAGATAAACATGTTATTATAAGTAATGGTAATGAAGAGGAAGAAGAAAATAAGCATGTAAAAGTTAGTAGTATTGACGAAATTACTAAAGTCCAAGTAAAAGATACTCCTGTTCAACAAGAAGTTGTTAAAGAAGAGAAAAAGACTAATAAAGCTTATCAACTACCACCTCTTAGTTTGCTAGACCAACCTAAGAAAAAGTCTAAAGAAATGGACAACTCTGGAATAGAGAAAAATATTGAGAACCTAGAAAAAGTTCTAAGAGATTTTAAAATTAATGGTAAAGTAGTTCAAGTTCATATTGGCCCAACAGTTGCTCAATACGAATTAGAAATTGCAAGCGGTACAAGAGTTAATAAGATTACATCTTTAAATAGAGAAATAGCGTTAGCTTTATCTAAAAAAGATGTCAGAATAGAAGCCCCTATTCCTGGTAAAAATACTGTAGGAATAGAATTTGCCAATGACTCACCAACCCCTGTTAGCTTTTACGAAATTATCAGCAGTAATTTAATGCGTAATGCTCCTGAGAAAAAACTTATGGTACCTCTTGGTAAAAGTATCATGGGTGATATTGGCGTATGTGAAGTTAACAAGATGCCTCATATGCTAATTGCTGGTACTACTGGTTCTGGTAAATCGGTTTGTGTCAATGGTATTATTTGTTCAATATTGATGCGCGCCAAACCAACAGAAGTAAAATTAGTAATGGTTGACCCTAAAGTTGTTGAACTATCAGTTTATAATGGTATACCACACTTATTATGTCCTGTTGTAACCGACCCTAAAAAAGCTTCCATTGCCTTAGCAAAGATGGTTGCTGAAATGGAAAGACGTTACCAAACTTTTAGTGATACAAAAACTAAAAACATTGAGTCATATAATGCCTATATAGATAAATATAATAAAGATTATAAATCAGAAGAAGACCAGCAAGAAAAAATGCCTTACATCGTTGTAATAATTGACGAGTTAGCTGATCTAATGATGGTTGCGGCTAAAGAAGTTGAAGATTCCATTTTAAGAATTACCCAAAAAGCTCGTGCCGCTGGAATTCATTTGATTGTCGCAACACAAAGACCATCTACCGAGGTAATTACTGGGTTAATTAAAGCCAACATCCCATCACGTATCTCGTTTGCCGTAGGTTCTGGAATAGACTCTCGTACCATCCTAGACCAAACTGGTGCTGAAAAATTATTAGGTAAAGGAGACATGCTGTTCTTACCAATAGGTCAAAATTCTCCAATACGTATTCAAGGCTCTTTTATAACTGACGACGAAATAAAAAGAATAATTGATTTTACTGTAGAACAACAAAAGGCTGAGTATGACGACGAATTATTAAACTTAGATGCTATTGCTCCAGGAACTAATTCCAACAGTCTTGAAATAAATGCTACTGAAAGTGACGAGGATCCTTTATATAAAGATATAGTTGAATTTGTCGTATCAACTCAAAAAGCCAGCGCCTCTTTAATTCAACGAAAATTTAAACTAGGTTACAATAGAGCGGCGCGAATAGTTGACTTACTAGAAGAAAATGGTGTTATCGGACCAGCTAATGGTTCCAAGCCTCGTGAAGTTTTAGTTCAACTAGATAACAGCGAAAGTAACGTTGATATTGAAGAATAATTTAAAATTAGGATAGGTTAGAAAATACTAATCTACCTTTTTTTTTCTGCTATTTTAGTTTATAATAATTGTGGTGGTATAAATGAAACAAGAAAATATACGTAACTTTTGTATTATTGCCCATATTGACCATGGCAAAAGTACTTTGGCTGATAGAATTCTAGAAGAAACGCACTCTATTGAAAAAAGAGAATTAAGAAGCCAAATGCTTGATAGTATGGACATTGAAAGAGAAAGAGGTATTACTATAAAGTTAAATGCCGTTGAACTTACTTATGAATACAATAATGAATTATATTATTTAAACCTAATTGATACTCCCGGTCATGTTGATTTTTCTTATGAAGTATCAAGAAGCCTTGCTGCTTGTGAAGGAGCCCTTTTAGTAGTAGATGCTACTCAAGGAATACAAGCCCAAACACTTGCTAATTTATATCTAGCGCTTGATAATAACTTAGATATTATTCCCGTTATCAATAAAATAGATTTACCTAATGCTGATACCACTAAAGTAATAAGTGAATTAGAAAATATCGGCTTTAATAAAGAAGATATCGTCTTAACTAGTGCTAAGACAGGTGAGGGAATAAAGAAATTACTAGAAAAAATTATTACTGTTATCAAACCACCTACAGGTGATATAAATAAGCCCCTTCGTGCTCTAATATTTGATAGTCTTTTTGATAGTTATCGAGGTGTTATTACTAGTATTAGAGTAGTAGATGGCGAAATTCATGTTGGTGATTTAATTAAAATGATGGAAACTAATGCTTCCTATGATGTAATTGGCCTAAGTATAAATACTCCTAAAGAAAAACAAGTTAGTTCTCTAAAAGCTGGTCAAGTAGGATATGTCTATGCCTCAATTAAAAGTATTAGTGATGTTTTAGTAGGCGATACTGTTACGTTAGAAAAAAATCCAGCTCAAGAAGCTCTTCCTGGCTATAAACCGATGAAACCAATGGTCTATTGTGGTCTTTATCCAGTAGACGCTAAAAAGTTTGAAGATTTACGAGATGCTTTAGAAAAATTAAAATTAAATGATGCCTCTTTGACATTTGAACCAGAAACATCAAAAGCCCTAGGTTTTGGTTTTAGATGTGGCTTTTTAGGACTATTACACATGGAAATAATAGAAGAAAGAGTAGAAAGAGAATTTAATATTGAACTAATCGCCACTGCGCCATCTGTTATTTATGAAGTAATTTTAAACAATGGTGAAAAACTAATGATTGATGCTCCAACTAAAATGCCTAAAAAAGAATATATTTCTAAAATACTAGAGCCATTTAGTAAAGTAAGTATCTTTACACCTACCACTTACATTGGTCCTATCATGGAGTTATGTCAAGAAAAAAGAGGTAACCTTGTTAATATTGATTACCTAGACGAAGAAAGATGCACTATTAATTATGAAATGCCTTTGTTAGAAATAGTATATGACTTCTTCAATAAATTAAAATCTATTACCAAAGGATATGCTTCCTTTGATTATGAAATAACATCTTATAAAGAAAGTAACCTAGTTAAAATGGATATTTTATTAAATGGCGAAGTAATTGATGCCTTAAGCATCATTGTTCATAAAGCCTTTGCTTATAATAGAGGAAGAATTATCGTTGAAAAATTAAAAGAAATTATACCAAGAGCTTTATTTGAAATACCTATACAAGCAAGTATTTCCAATAAAGTAATTGCTAGAAGTACTGTTAAAGCTTTACGAAAAGATGTCTTAGCCAAATGCTATGGAGGAGATATTACAAGAAAGAAAAAACTATTAGAAAAACAAAAAGAAGGTAAGAAAAGAATGAAAAAAGTTGGTAGTGTTGAACTACCACAAGAAGCTTTCATGAGTATTCTTAGTATGGATGAGTAATATGGCTAAATATGTTTATATTCACATCCCTTTTTGTAATAGTATTTGTTCCTACTGCGATTTTTGTAAAATCTTTTATAATGAAAAAATAGCCGATAAGTACCTGGATAAATTAAAACAAGAAATTACTACTAGATACAATCAAGAAAAAATCAAATCTATTTATATAGGAGGAGGTACTCCTAGTTCTCTTAACATGCATCAATTAGAAAAATTATTTTCTATAATAAAAACATTTAAAAAAGATAATGATTTTACTTTTACCATTGAAGCTAACTTTGATAGTATTAATGAAGAAAAACTAAAATTATTTAAAAATAATTCAGTAACCAGAATAAGCTTTGGCCTAGAAAGTATTGATAAAAATAATCTAGCATTTCTAGAAAGAAAAGAAAACCCCGAAAACATAAGAAACATCATAAATCTTTCTAAAGAATATAACTTTGATATAAATATCGATTTAATGTATGCTCTACCTACAGAAGATATGACTATTTTAAATAAAGATTTAGACTTTATCTTTAGCCTAGACGTTAATCACATTTCTACTTATTCTCTTATCATAGAAGATAACACTAAATTAAAAATAAAAAATATTAAAAATATTTCTGAAGATTTAGACTTCTTAATGTATAAAAATATTTGTAAAAGAATGAAAAAAAATAATTATCTTCACTATGAAATAAGTAATTTTTGTAAAGAAAATCACGAGTCTGTTCATAATTTATGCTACTGGGAGAATGAAGAGTACTATGGCTTTGGTGTATCTGCCAGTAGCTATATAAATAATAAAAGATTTACCAATACTAAAAGTATTACTGAGTATTTAGAAAAGTATTCTCAAAGTTATTCAGAAAATGTAAGTAAAGAAGATAAAATGGACTATGAAGTAATATTGAATTTAAGACTAAGTAAAGGAATTTCTCTAACTAATTTTTATAAAAAATATCATAAGTATTTAGAAGATATTTACGACTATGAAGATTTAGTTCAAGATAAATTATTAGTTTTAGATAACAATAGACTTTATATTTCTGAAGAAAAATGGTATATTAGTAATGAAATAATAAGAAGATTATTAGAAAGGAAGAAGTAGTATGGAACAAACAGCAGTAAAAATAGATAAAGAATCTTTACTTAAAACAGAAATTAATTATATAAAAAGTGATAGAATAAAAAAATCTTGTATTAAAATGGTCGAATTATTACCTGACTATTTCTTTGAGATAGCAGCTAGTTCAACTGGTAAATATCACCCATCTTATGCCTTAGGAAAAGGAGGCCTACTTAGACATACTAAAGCCGCCGTTAGAATAGCTATTGAACTATTAAATGATCCTTTGATAGGAAATAAGTATACCTCTAATGAAAAAGATTTAATGATAATGGGACTTATTTTACATGATGGCTTAAAGTTAGGAATAGAAAAAGAAGCATATACAAGATTTGATCATCCTTTAATAATGAAAGATTATATAATTGCCAATAAAGATAAATTAGATTTAGAAGAGGAAGAAGTAACCTTTTTATGCGACGTTATAAAAACTCATATGGGAGTTTGGACAACAGACTATAATGGTAATGAAGTATTAGAAAAGCCTACTACAAAATATCAAAATTTTGTTCATATGTGTGATTTTCTAGCATCTAGAAAATGTCTTCTATTACCATTTGACGAAGATAATGAAATAAGTGCGTAAAGCACTTTTAATTTGACATTTTTTTACAACACATTGACACTTTCTGGTCATATAGATATGAAGAATATAAAAAGCCATGATATAATTTTCCTATAGGATAGTGTGAAAAGTTTTATGGAAAACTAGTCATACTGGATGAAAAAGATATTAAAATGAAAATTTTAATATAAAT
>CANQST010000055.1 GCA_947626595.1 uncultured Bacilli bacterium
TCGTAATTAATGAATTCAACTCTTTTAGTAGTTTTTGCTAAAGCTTCAGCAACTACTTTTAAGTTCTTATCGTCTTCTTTTAGTGATATAACATCTCCAACTTTAACACGATATGATGGAATATCAACTTTTTTACCATTAACAGTTACATGTCCATGATTTACAAGTTGTCTTGCTCCACGACGAGTAGTTGAAAAACCTGTACGATAAACTAAATTATCTAAACGTGACTCCAATAGTCTTAAGAAGTTAGTACCTTGAATACCTTTCATTTTAGCAGCTTCTTCGAAAGTCTTTCTAAATTGTCTTTCGTTTACACCATACATGAAACGTACTTTTTGTTTTTCTTTTAATTGAGTACCATAGTCTGATAATTTTCCTTTACGAGCATTACCATGTTGTCCAGGACCATAAGGACGACGTGCTAGTTCTTTACCAGTTTCACTAATTGAAAAGCCAACACGACGAGCTTGTTTGTAACTAGAACCAGTGTATCTTGACATAACTTATCTCCTTTCATTATATTTTACAATTTAACTTAAAATTGATTTAGTCGTATCTTAGGGAGTTTTTCTTATTTTTTCGCGTAAACAGCAATAGTTACTAAAATTAATTTGAAAAACACTTTAAAATACTCTGAATCTGCTGTTTCAAGTAAGTTGCATTTCTAATTATAGAGTAAAGTACCATAAAAGTCAAGAAAAATGACGTGAAAAATTGTCTAGAATGTCTTAAATTACTTCTTTTTTTCAATGGTTATTACTAAGTTATGTTTTTTAGCAATTTTCATTAGTGTTTGAAAAGTAAAGTTGTTTACTCCTCTTTCAATTTGCTTTATTGTATGGTAGTTTTTGTATCCTAATTCTTTAGCAAATTCTTCTTGAGTTAACTCAGACCACTCTCTTATAATTTTAAATACTTCTTTAGGTTCATAGTTGTTTGCTATTAATTTCATTTTTACCACCTCGCAGTAAAGGTAACAAAAAAATACTAAAAATGAATAAAATAGTAATTGACAGTTACTATTTTACATGGTATATTTAATTTTGAATAGTAATAATTTATTACTAAAATAGTAAGAGAGGTGTAATAATATGCACAATAAAATAAATAGATTATTGATTTTGTTCGTAATTTTTGTAGTTATTTTTATGAGTATAGGTTATTCTGTTTTAAATAAAGAGTTAAGTATAAGTGGTGAAGTTAATTATAGACCTAAAGGAGATATGAGAATTACTAATGTTAAACTAGAAGATATTAGTAATGCTAATATTGAGTATTTTGATTTTTCTAGAAAAGAAATTAAATTAGCTTATAGTAGTAGTGGGAATGCTTTTCTAAAGTTTACAGTAGAAGTAACTAATTATAGTAATACTGAAATGGGTATTTTAAAAATAGATGGATTAGATGGTGGCGTAGTAGAGGGCTATACTTTTGGTGAGAAGTTAGTAGGAGAAGATAATAATAGTAAGGCTGGTATGACTAAAGAGTTTACTATTACTTATAACTCAAGTGAAGTTGAAACAAAAAGTTTATTATTAAAGTTTGACTTTGAAGAAGTCTTTACTATTTCATATAAAAATATAGTAGGGGAATATCAAAAAGAAATATTAAATAGTGATAATTTAAATATAACACTATCAAGTCCTCCTAAAGATTTAATAATAACTATGAATGGTGTTAATATTGATAATTATATTTATGATTATGTAACTGGTAAACTATCAATAAATAATGTAAATGGTAATTTGGTTATAGAACCATCTATACCAAATGAACCAGTACTTAGTGATGGAATGATACCGGTATATTATGACGAAAATGATAAAGTATGGAAGAAAGCAGATTCGAAAAATGGAAATAATAATTGGTATAACTATGATAATCAAATGTGGGCTAATGCTGTTACAGTAACTGCTACGAATAGGTCAACTTATGTAAATGGTAGTGTAGGAATGACAATACCAATGGAAGATATAAATACAATGTGGGTATGGATACCAAGGTATAGTTATACTATAAAAAGTGAAGATGGTAAATACTATTTTGGAAAAAGGGAAACTGGTAGATCTGATATGCCCTCTAAGCAATTACCAGGAGAAATAGATGTTAAGTTTATTGGTGTAAATGATAAAGATACAGGAAGTGCACAATATACTGAGGAAAAAGCAGGTAATTGGAGAACTAATGATGCTTTTAATTTTGATGGAGTAAATAGATCGGGAATATGGGTGGCAAAATTTGAAGTAACTGGTGACTTATCCCCATTTACTCCATGCAAAAATGAAAATTGTGATATAAGTTATATAACGATAAAACCTAATGTTCCTTCAGCTCAAAATCACAGCATGAGTAGTTATTTCTATATGGCAAGAAGTATGCAAAAAGTGGGCAATCCGTATGGATTTAATTCTGAAAGTGGAGAATTACATGTGTTAAAAAATGACGAATGGGGAGCAGTTGCTTATTTATCTCAAAGCAAATATGGAAAGTATGGAAATGAAAACTATAGTGGTGCCAATAAGGAAGTTTATATAAATAATAGTAGTGACTGCATAACTGGAAATAGTGGTGGAAGTCCAATTGCTACAGCTGCTAGTGGAACAACTTATGCTTATAATGATATGACGAATTTAGGGACTGGAAATGGTTTCGCTGGTCCAGGAGCTAGTACTTCTGGGAGTATATATGGTGTTTATGATATGAGTGGTGGGGCTTGGGAACTTGTAATGTCTGTTTTGGCTTACGATAATCAAACTAAAGCTCCGTTGTCTGGACATGATGAGCAATACAATTCAGGATTTAATGGATATTTTCCTAATGGAAGTTCTTATAATTTAGGTGTAAATTTTCCTCCGGCTAAGTATTATAATATGTATATTTCTAATTCAACTCCACTGGGTCATACACTTACCGAAACTGCTGGCTGGTATGGTGATTACTATTGCTATGCAGACCATAATAATCCATGGTTTAGAAGAGGAGGCGTTTATAATCATGCCACAATTGCTGGTGTTTTTCACTCTGATTTACATTCTGGTTCAGGAGCGGGGGGATTTTCTACTCACTTTATCCTAACTCCTAACAACTAGCAATAGTTGTTTTTCTTTTAGATAAATGATAAAATATAGAGGAAATTGGAAGTGATAGAGTGAAAGATTTATATATATTGGGAATTGAAAGTAGTTGTGACGAGACAAGTGCATCTATTGTTAAAAATGGTACTACTGAGATAGCAACTGTTATTTCTTCACAAATAGATATTCATAAAGATTATGGTGGTGTTGTACCAGAGATTGCGAGTAGACAGCATGTTAAAAATATAACAATAGTTTTAGAGGAATGTTTAGAAAAAGCTAATCTTACTATGAATGATATTGATGCTATTGCGATAACTTATGGTCCTGGTTTAATTGGATCTCTTTTAATTGGATTAGAGGCAGCTAAAACTTTATCATTTATTTATAATAAGCCATTAATTCCAGTACATCATATAGCGGGACATATTTACGCTAATAATTTAGTTAAGGAGTTATCTTTTCCTTTATTAGCAGTTGTAGTTAGTGGGGGTCATACGGAGTTAGTTAAAATGACTGGTCATTATAAATTTAAAAAGTTAGGTGGTACTTTGGATGATGCGATAGGAGAATGTTATGATAAAGTAGCACGAGTAATTGGATTAGAATATCCTGGTGGACCTAAACTTGATAAATTAGCTGGCTTAGGTAAAAATACTTATAAGTTACCTGTACCTTTAAAAGACGATAGTTATAATTTTTCTTTTAGTGGATTAAAGAGTGCTGTTATAAATCTAGTTCATAATGAAGAACAAAGGGGTAATGAAATAAATAAAGAAGATTTAGCTTGTTCTTTTCAAAGTGTTGCGATAGAGGAAGTTGTTTCTAAAGTAAGAAAAGCTATAATAGAAGAAGATATTAAAAATATAATTGTTGCTGGAGGAGTTGCTGCTAATAAGGGATTAAGGTCAAAAATAGAAGAATTAGCTAAAGAGTTAGATGTTGATTTAACAATACCACCTCTTAAATACTGCACTGATAATGCTACTATGGTAGCGGCTGCTGGATACTATGCTTATTTAGATGGTCGTGTTAGTGATTTAAGGCTTAATTCTAAATCACAAGATGTTTTAATGTGAAAAAAGGCTTTATTTAAAATTAAAAATATGTTATTATAGAAGAGAATAGGGAGGGCTAGATATGATAAATAGAATTGTTTTAAACGAAACATCTTATTTTGGTCGTGGAGCTAGAGAAAAATTAAAGGAAGAATTACTTGCAAGAGGTTACAAGAAGGTTTTATTAGTAACAGATAGAAATTTAAGTAGTAGTGGCGTTGTTAATATGGTTACTAAACATATTGAGGATGCTGGAGTTTTATACTATGTTTATGATGGAGTTAAACCTAATCCTAATGTTAAGAATGTTAAGGATGGTTTAATGATGGCACAATTAAATAATGTTGATGCTATTGTTGCTGTTGGTGGTGGTAGTCCTATTGATACAGCTAAGGCTATTGGTATTATAATGACTAATCCAGAGTATGCTGATGTTGTTAGTTTAGATGGAGCACAAAATACAAGAAATAAAGCATTACCAATTATTGCTTTACCAACAACGGCTGGAACGGCAGCTGAAGTAACTATTAATTATGTTATAACAGATGAAGCTAGAACAAAGAAAATGGTTTGTGTTGATGTTCATGATATACCAGTTTTATCAATAATTGATCCTGATTTAATGCAAGGTATGCCTCAAACAGTTGCGGCTTCTACGGGTATGGATGCTTTAACTCATGCTATGGAAGGTTATATAACTAAGGCAGCTTGGTTAATACCTGATATGTTTCATATTAATGCTATGTCTTTAATTTATAAGAATTTAGAGAAAGCTGCTAATGAAAAAGATAATATTGCAGTTGAAAAAGTTGCTTATGCACAGTATATTGCTGGTATGGGATTTTCAAATGTTGGACTTGGTATAGTTCACTCTATGGCTCATTCTTTAGGTGCATATTTTGATACACCTCATGGAGTTGCTAATGCTTTACTTTTACCACATGTTTTAAAATTTAATGGTCAAGTATGTCCTGAATTATTTAGAAATATGGGTAGTGCTTTAGGTTTAGATATGAAAGATACAACTGATAGTGAAGCAGTTGATAGAGTAGTAGAGGCTATTAAAGATTTATCTAGAAAGTTAAATATACCTCAAACTTTAAGAGAAATAGGTATTCCTGAAGAGATGTTACCTACTCTTGCTAATCAAGCTATAAATGATGCTTGTACTCCAGGAAATCCACGTGATGTGACAGTAGAAGATATTATTAGTATATATAAAGAAGCATATTAGAAGGAGGATGTATGTTAAGATCACAAGTAGGGTATAGTACTAATCCTGATAGTTTTCTTGCAGGAGTTGAAGCAGCAAGAACAGTTGCTAAGAGTTTTACTAATTCCAAGATAGGCTTTCTTTTTACTTCAGTAGAAAATGATATAAAAAGCGTTGTTGATGGAATTAAAACAGTAGGAAATATTCCTGTTATTGGATGTACTAGTAGTAATGGTATTATTGTACCTGATGGTTATATAAATTCTCCTCTTGGTTATGTTGGATTGCTTGGAATGTATGATAGTGATATGCGAGTAAGTGTTGCTTGTCATGAAGCAGGCAAAGATGCAAGAGTTATTGGTAGAGAAGTTGCAATAGAAGCAGTTAAGAATGCTAAGACAACTAGGGCACCGGCTTATTTTTACATGGTAGCTAGTCCTAAGGAAGAGGAAGAATACTTGATGGGAATACAAGATGTTATTGGACGTGTTCCAATGTTTGGTGGAAGTGCTGCTGATAATGATGTTAGTGGTAAATGGAAAATAATTTGTAATGATAAAATCTTTAGTGATGGAGTTGCAGTAGCTTTTTTCTATACTGATAATGAGATTATAACAGCTTTTGATGGTTGCTACAGAGAAACAAGAAATATTGGATTAATAACAGAAGTTAAAGATGATAGAACTTTGGTTACTATAGATGGAGTTTCGGCACTTAAAAAGTATGCTGATTGGACAAATTTAAAGCCTTCTTCTTTAAAGGGGAAAAATCTTTTGAAAACTTCTATTACTAAACCATTAGGTGTTAAGGACCCATTAGGAAATTTAACAGTAGTTAGACATCCTATGTTTGGGGACGATAATGGAACTAGGAGCATGAGTGATGATGAGATAGATCTTGGTAATAAAGTAGTTGAAGGTACGGCTATTATTCAATTAGATGCTACGGTAGATGAGTTAATTGATGCAACAGGGGATATGTTAAAGAAGTTAAGAAAAGAAATGTATAGAGAAGTAGGAGCTTATGTATTAATGCATTGTGGTGGTAGACGTCTTGCGATAGGTGATAGAATAGGTGAAGTCCATAAGCAACTTCTAAAAGAAGCAAGAGGAGTTCCTTTTATAGCGGCTTTTACTTTCGGAGAATATGGTTATGACGAACATTCTGCTAATATATGTGGAGGTTTGATGTTGTCATTTACAGCTTTTGGTAAAAGATAAAATAGACTAGTAGTTGATGCTACTGGTTTTTTGTGTGACTTTTAAGTTAAAATGTCCTATTTTCACAGTAGTATTTTTAAGTTAAAATGTCCTATCTAAAAACAGTATAA
>CANQST010000056.1 GCA_947626595.1 uncultured Bacilli bacterium
CGATTCTCTTTCAATAAAATAAAAAGCAGATATTTCTATCCACTTTCTACTTTTTCCGGAAACTTTCGGAAGAACCTTTACATTGATTTAGTCTTTATTTCTTATAACTATTAAGTTTCTAGTACTATTTTCTTTAGGTAATAGAAATTCATTTATACTTTCAATTTTATATTTCTTAGATATTCTTTTTCTAACATCAGAATTTAATTCTTCAGTTAATTTCCCTTTCATTGCAACAAATAAGCCATCTTTTTTTACTAAGGGCATGGTATATGATAACAATTTTTCGATATTCGCAACGGCTCTGGCGGTTACAATATCATATTTTTCTTTATGAAATTCACCACGTTCATGAATTGCGATAATATTTTTTAGATTGAGTTCTTTTATTATTTCATTTAAGTAGTTAACTCTTTTTTCTAAAGCATCAAGTAGAGTTATTTTAAGATTAGGAAAGACTATTTTTAAAACAATTCCCGGGAAACCAGCACCACTGCCTACATCACATAAAGTTTTTTCTTTAGTTAAATCAACGGCTTTAATAAGAGTTAAGCTGTCATAGAAATGTTTTAGGTAAACATCTTCTTCTTTAGTAATAGTAGTTAAATTTATTTTTTCATTCCAAGATATTAGTAAATGATAAAATTTATCTAAAGTAGATAATTGCTCATTAGTTAGAGTTATGTTTAATTTTTTTAGTTCTAATACAAATTCATTTTTATTCATGATTATACCTTCTTAAATAAACCATTAGTATAGATATATCAGCAGGATTAACACCACTTATACGACTAGCTTGACCTATTGTCGTTGGATTTATTTCTTGTAGTTTCTGACGAGCTTCACTAGCTAGATTAGGTATTTTAGTGTAGTCGATATCATTTGGAATTTGTTTTTCTTCTAGCGAAAGCATCTTTAGAGCTTCCTTATTAGCTTTTTTGATATATCCTTCATATTTAGCATTTATTTCTACTTGTTCTATTACATCTTTAGCAAAAGAAATATTCATAAATTTTTCTAAAGAAGAGAAGTTAACTTCTGGTCTTTTTAATAAATCATATAAAGAAATTCCATCTTTTAGAGGAGTTGTTTTTATTTCTTCTAAGTATTTATTTACTTCTTCTTTAGGAGTAATTCTTGTTTCTTTAAGAATTGTTTCAAGCTTTTTGATATCTTCTTTTTTCTTTAAAAAGTCTTGGTATTTTTCTTTGCTAATTAGACCTATTTCATAGCCAATATCTCTTAAACGGAAGATAGCGTTGTCGTGCCTTAAGAGTAGACGATATTCAGCTCTAGAAGTTAAAAGGCGATAAGGGTCTTTTACACCTTTAGTAACTAGGTCGTCAATTAGAACACCTATATATGAAGAGTTTCTTTTTAAGATAAGTGGTTCTTTATTTTCTAGTTTTAATGAGGCATTAATTCCAGCAATTAAACCTTGACCAGCAGCTTCTTCATAACCGCTTGTTCCGTTTATTTGACCGGCTGTATAAAGATTTTCTATTAGTTTAGTCTCTAGGGTTCTTTTTAGTTGTTTTGGATCAATGGCATCATATTCTATAGCATAAGCATATTTAAGTATTTTAGCGTGTTCTAGTCCAGGAAGAGTGTGAACCATTTGTTCTTGGACATAGTGTGGCATACTAGTTGAAAAACCTTGAAGGTAAATGTCATCGTAATAAATACTTTCAGGCTCTAAGAAAAGTTGATGGCGTTCTTTATCTGAAAAACGGACTACTTTATCTTCAATAGATGGGCAATATCTTGGACCAATTCCTTCTACATAACCACCATACATACTAGACTCACTCAAATGTTCTTTAATAATTTCATGGGTCTTTGAAGTTGTATAAATCAAATGACATGGTACTTGATTGTTAACGTCATAATAGGCTTTATTATCAAAAGAAAAAGTATGTATTTCATTATCACCAGGCTCTAGAGAAGTCTTAGTAAAATCAATACTATTTTTCGCAATACGAGGTGGAGTACCTGTTTTTAGTCTTAATATTTTAAAACCTAATTCTTTTAAATGGTTACTTAAGAATTTGGAGTCTTGTTCACCATGGGGACCACCTGGTGTTTTATTAGAACCTGTTAATATCATAGCGCGAAGATAAGTTCCTGTTGTTAGGATAACGGCTTGGGAAGATATTTTCGTTTTATCAGCAAGTTCTACACCTACTACTTTTTTATCTTCTATTAATAAGTTCTCCACCATAGCTTCTTTTATTTGTAAGTATTCTTCACTTTCAAGAACTTTTAACATTTCTTTTGGATAAGTAATTTTATCAGCTTGAATTCTAAGAGCTTGGACAGCAGGTCCTTTTTTAGTGTTAAGCATTTTAACTTGTAAAGCAGCCTTGTCAGCATTTCTTCCCATTTCACCACCCAAGGCATCTATTTCTCTTACAACAATACCTTTAGCGGGTCCACCTATTGAAGGATTACATGGCATATCAGCAATATTTTTAATATTTCCAGTAATTAGAAGTGTTCTATGCTTTTTCCTAGCGCAAGCTAAGGCAGCTTCACAGCCAGCATGACCTCCTCCTACTACTATAATCTCTACTTCCATTATTTTCACTATCCTTTATTTTCCAACACAAAAATTTTCAAAAAGATTATCAATGATTTCTTCACTATAAGTAATACCTATTATTTCTCCTAAAGTATCAAAACACTCTTTTAAATCTATTTCTATCATATCAATAGGACTATTATTTTCTAATGAACTTTCAGCATCTATTAAATTTTGATAAGCTTGCTTCGCTAAAGAGATTTGTCTAACATTAGATAAATAAGTATAATCTTTTGATTTTATCTTTTCTAAATTAAATAACTCTTTTATTTTTTCTTTTAGAGGAATAATACCTTTTAAATCTAAAGCAGTTGTTTCAATAACATCGTCTATATCTATATCAATATTTTTAGGTAAATCTGTCTTGTTTAAGACAATGATACGTAGTTTATCTTTAGTTTTATCAAGTATTTTTTTATCTTCTTCAGTTAGTTTTTCATTGGAGTTTAAAACTAATATTACTAAGTCGGCTTGGTCTATCATGTCAAGGCTTTTATCTACACCAAGTTTTTCAACGATATCTGTTGTATCTCTAATTCCAGCAGTATCTATTATATTTAAAAGAAGACCATCAAGATAAATTTCTCCTTCAACAATGTCACGAGTAGTACCAGCAATGTCGGTAACAATGGCTTTGTCTTCACCTAAAAGTTGATTTAAGATACTACTTTTACCAACGTTAGGGCGACCTACTATTACTGTTTTAATACCGTTTTTTATGCAAGAAGAATTACTAGAAGTATTGATTAAATCTTCTAAATCTTTTTTCATTTTAGTTATTTCTTCTTTTACTTTTTGAAGTGTTACTACTTCGATATCATAATATTCTGGATAATCTATATTTACTTCAATAGAAGATAAAAGATTTTTTAAATTATCACGAAAACTTTCAATTAGTTTGGAAACATTACCGTTTAGACTTGATATTGCGAGTTTTCTTGCTTCGTCGCTTTTACTTTCTATGATGTCCATGACAGCTTCACTTTCTACTAAATCAATACGTCCATTTAAAAAAGCTCTTTTAGTAAACTCACCCGCTTCAGCTAATCTAGCTCCATGCTTTAGACATAACTCTAAGACTTTATTTGTCGCGATTATTCCACCATGACAATTAATTTCAACAATATCTTCAGTAGTAAAGGTTCGAGGAGATTTCATAACAGATACTAGGACTTCGTCAATTATTTCTTCATTATCATAAATATGGCCATAAGATATAGTATGAGATTTTACTTTAGTTAAGTCATTACCTTTAAATATAGTATTGGCTATTTCTATAGAATTACTTCCACTTAATCTAACTATGGAAATTGCTCCTACTCCTAGGGCAGTTGAAATCGCAACTATTGTATCGTCCATATAGTATCCCTCCTTTTTTCTTCTGTATTATAGCATTTTTTTTGAAAAAAAGATAGGTCTTTATGTATTATAAATATTTATTTTTTATCAATAATTCTTATTTGACATTTTGTTTATTTAGTAGTATATTATTAGGTATAAAAGTTGATGTTCAGCTGTGCCTCTTAATTGAAGGCCCGACAGCGTCGTCGACTTTTTTTATTTATTAATGTCGTAGTATATTTCTACTATACCTTTGAATGAATTTGTTAAATTCAAGAGTATTTTTTCTTTAATTTGCATAAATCTAATAAAGTAGATCTTTGAAAAAGAAAAATTCGAACTAAAATTAATCCGAATTTAATAAATCTGAGAAAATTTTTAAAATTTAATTTTTTTATTATTTTGTTCTTTTCCACATATAAACGGTTATATATGGGTCTAATGTACTAAAGGATGTTCCTTTTCCAGTTGAACCGCTTGTTAATGAAGAAGATTTTGTAGTCAACTCTGGTATTGTTACCGTTCCAGTTACTGTATGAGTATGCTCACCACCTATTGGTGTCGTTGCCCAATCTCCTGATAAAGGGCCTTGTAAATGAACATAATCTCCACTTTGCCAAGAACTACCCATGTTAAAAGTAAATTTATGAGTATGAGCACTGCCTTCAGCATTAGCCGTTAAATTCATTGTAGATGTTGTCGTAGAAATAGTAGTATGAGTATGACTAATATCATGAGTATGTGCTGGTAAATTATCTTCTGTTAAAGTTGCTGTTTTGTTTCCACCAGTTTGCCCTAAGGTTTTAAATTCACTGGAACTTGTATCTATTCCTACTAAAGTTTGTCCTTTTCCGAAGGCTTCCCATGTTCCTCCAAATAAAGTTTGAGGATTAGTAGCACTATAACTTATATAAATACTTCCTACTGGGTATACCTTTAAAAGAAAGTTTTGTAACTCACTACTGAACTTTGTACAAGTTCCATCTATTGCGTTTTGTACATTAGTTGCTCCTAACTTAGAATTATCTACATAAGAAACATTTTTACTTTCAATTAGAGTTTCTGCTAACTACATATGAACTTATTATTGATATAATAAGAACTATAGCTATACCAACAAATACTTTTACTTTTGTATTTTTCATATACTTTACCCTCTTATAATGACTATTCTCATTATTAAATTTATACCATTTTGAGAAAAATGTCAATACAAAATGTGAATACATTTATATATTCTTTAATAAAATCATAAATATAAATATATTAATAATTTCATAAAAATATTACAATATAGATATGGGAGGTTAATAATTATGAAAAGCTTTGAGCCTTATAAAAAGCCAGCAGCTAATGAAAAAATAGTTACTACAATTCGCATTGACGAGAAAACTTTAAATGAAATTGATAATGTTGCCAGTAAAATTAATGTTAGTAGAAATGAATTAATAAATCAATGTATAAAGTATGCATTGGAAAATTTAAGTAAAAAGAAGTGATTAGTTGAAATTTATCACTTCTTTATTAATTTTTTTCTTTTATTTATATTATTAGTTTTATTAGAAAATTCTATTGTTCTTATAACAATATCTTCTAAATCTATTATATCAGCTTCTTTTCTTAGTTTATTAATGTATGCATCTTTTAAGAAATTGGATACTTCTTCTAATTTTAAAACTACTAAGTCTTTATCATTATGAAATTTATTTATATAATCAACATTACCAATAAATTTCATTATATCATTATTACTACTATATTTTTGTAATTCAGTAACTAGTCCTTTTAAGTTAGATTGCATATAAAGGCTTTCCATTTTTTCTTTACCAATTATTTTTTCTAAAGATAAAGCTATATCTACTTCTATATTATAAGCCGTTTTATTAGAGAATTCTTCGAAATATCTTCTTGTTAAAGCTTCGGTATATCCCTCATTTAGGCCTATTCCTAGGAAATTTTTATCATTCATTTGACAAAAACCAACGTACATATCTTCATTATCTACAGTAGTACTGGCGAGATGGAAAAGTTCATGGAAGATAGCGTAATCACAATTCCTTTTTATAAATATTCTATTATAAGCAGGGCTATAACTACCTGTTGCTTTAGTAAATAAGTTTCTTTTTACTTTGACGCTATTAATATTTTGATAAAAGTGTTCTAAATCTTCTTTAGAGAAATTTCTTTCTATTACATAGATAAAATCAATTATATAATTACCTAGTTTTTTCTTAGAAATTTTTTCTTTATTCATTTCTTTATACTTCTCAACAACTTGTGGAGTTACTTTAATTTTTCTTATATTCTTTTCTTTGCCTATCTTAGACATTTCTACTTTCCTTTCTAATCGGTAAGACTGTATGGCTAAAATAATACTAAGAAGAGTAAAACTCGCTATTTCCAAGATACCATCCCCTTAAAATTAGTGCTTATTTTACCATAATACACGAAAAAAGTAAAGTAATACTACCTTACTTTCAGGATAAACGCATGAGAAATTTTTAGAAAAGTCTATTCTTGATTTTCCAACATAGACTTTATTTGTTTAGTATTAA
>CANQST010000057.1 GCA_947626595.1 uncultured Bacilli bacterium
CAATACTAAACAGATAAAGTCTATGCTCGAAAATCAAGCATAGACTTATCTAAAAATTTTTCATGCGTTTATCCTGAGCAATGATAATTAAAAAATTTAAATGAAATTATGATAAAATATATGGATTATTTATAGTACCATCACCAGAAGTTATAGTAGTTGATGTTGTTAAGTAAACTGCTGGTGTTACCCAACCACCAAATGTGCCACTTAAAACTTGACCTCTTGTTAATATGTGGTAATCATCTGTATTAAAAGCTAAGTCAGGCATTAAAGTTAATAAATTCTCTCCTTTTCCTTTACTATACGAAGGATTTAACCAATCTCTTTTTGCACATTCACTTTGATAGTTTCCATCAGTTTCGTTCCAATTGGATAATTCTTTAGAAAAACAGGTTTCTCTTCCTATATTTCCTCCATTGGTTGCATATCCATAGTCACTTGGATAAATTAAGCCGATTCCATTATGTTTTCCTCCGACATCCGTTTCATTACTCCATTCTGTTGGATAATATTCATTAGTATAACGTTCTTCATATGATTTATTTCCTCTCTCTTTTTCGTAAAATTCTTTTGTTGTTGGTTCAGAATTCCCTGCTCCGATATTCCATATTACTTCTTTATCTATCATACTCCTTGCTATCTCATCTAAGCCTTTTGGTTGCTCACCATTTCCTGTAAAGTCACAATTGCTTTGAGATTCATTCATATTTCTATCTGCTATATAGCATTCTCCACTACTACTTTCATAATATATTCCATTTAACATATCCTTTAAAGAACTTGTTGCCCAATTATTATTGTATGCACTCCAATTCTCTGCCAAGCCTTCTTTAGACCATGTATATCTTCCAAGATTTTTTTGTTCTCCTACTCCATCCGTTCTTACTATTTTTAATCTTTGTTCTATTCCACTTTCTGTTTTGACATTTACTAAGCCTATAATTCGCCAAATTTCATTATTAAATCTTACATAATTATGAACATATGCTGTTGTATCATTTTCATAATTTACTCCAGCAAATCGATACTCTGTCTTATTCCAATCACTACTTATTTCACTTACATCATGACTCACTTCATATAAACCATTATTACAAGTTGCTATTGGTATTTGTTTACCATATATTTCAACTTTTCTTTGTTCGTTTATCGTTATACTTCGCTTTACTTCTTTACTTACTTCATTATTATCATTTGTTACTCTTAATTTAATAGTATGGTCTCCTACTGTTTGATCATTAAATTCTTGAGTCTCGCTACCTGTAAACCATTCTCCTTCATCTATTTGGTATTCATATTTTGTTATTTGGACTCCTTCAACTCCTATTGCTGTTGCTGTTATATGATTATCACATGATGTCAATGTTAAATCAGCCATTGAATTTTTTTCTTCAAAATATAAACTACATTTAGTCTTACTTTTACTTAAGTTTTTTACTATTGGTCCCCATGCTTCACTATCCCAAACTATACTTGCCTCATTATCACATTCCCCATTTGCAAACACTAAATTTTCCTCATTATCTTTCTGGGGCATTTCATCTAATTGTTTATCCCCTTGATAAAACACAAAATAAATATCACTATTGCCAAAATAATCTACTTTGCCATTCATTATCGGAAATTCGGCACTTTCCGTAAAACTTGCAAAAGTTTTATACAGCAAAAAAGAAAAGCATATTAACACTACTAATCCTAAAGTTATTAGTATTACTTTTCTTTTCTTCTTATCTTTATCAACATACTTTTCTAGCTTCATAATATCACTCTATTCTATGAAGCTATTATAAACCTTAACCCCCCCCCCAGTGTCAAGTATATACCCAAAATTTTTACAATAACCACAAAATTTGCTAATCAGAATGTAAATTCCATTCAATTTTAATAGGTCTTTCATCTGTTTGATAATTTACTTTTCCAATTTCTATTTTTGTAATAAAAGCATCAAGGACTACTTTGTTTAATTCATTGATATCTTTATATTTTTCAAATAATGTAACTCTATCAACTTGTTTCATTTTATCACTTTTTAAATTTGAAATTTCAGAATCAATATCAGTTAATCTTACGTTAAGTTTTTCTATTTCTACTGTATTGCTATTCTTAATTATTCCAAATTCTGTTGCAGATATAACTCCTGTTGCTTTATCATTATATAATTGCACAAGAATATTATTTTTGGTTGCAATTTCTAATTCAATATTTTGTTTTTCTTTTTCTAGTCGCTCTATATCATTGTCTATATTTGAATATACATTTTGTAAATAATATTCCTTATTAACTTTTGATAAATCATAATACTCACTAATTTTATTTTTTATACTCTCAAGCACATAACTTTTTAATTCTTCTAAATTTATTGATTCGGTATTATCACATATATGTCCATTTCTATAACTATTTCCCCTACATTGTAAATATTCTTTAATTCCAGATTTTAGTTTCGCAGTATTTTTATTAAATGCTCTACCACAACAAGAACAATATACCTTTTTAGAAAATAATGGAATCTCACCATTTTTTTGTGTTCTATTTTTAGTAGTTTTTTCAAACATATTACTTACTATATTGAAAGTTTCTAAATCCAAATTTGCTTCATGGCAATGAGGCACTTTTATCCATTCACTTTCTGGTTTAGGAATAGCTTTATGATTCTTAAAACTTATCCTTTCACTTTTTCCTTGAACTAAAGTCCCTATTTGCGTTTCATCTGTCATTATTTTTCTTATCATATCACCAGTCCATTTTTGCTTATGTGGAATTATAAGTATATCCCCTACATTAACCTTATTTGTAGTCATATTATTTGCTACTTTAATTTCTTCTTGTGTTACATAAAATTTGTAGGCAATTGATTTTAAAGTTTCATTTATTTCAACTCTATACCTTATACTTTTAATTCTATTTTTACCACGACTGATTGGAATACCTAAAGAAGTTTTATAATCAGCAGGTGTTAAGAAACCTTTTCTCATTAAAACTTCAATTACTCGTGACATTGATTTACCATGTTTTAACATTCCAGCCATCATTCTAATTGCCTCTCTAGCATGAGGATCTGGTATTAAATGATGCTTGTCCTTAGGATCTATAAAATAACCATAAGGAGCAAAACTACCTGTAAACTGTCCATTTCTTTTCATACTGTTTAATGTTGCTCTTGTACTTTTAGATGTATCTTCAACAAACCATTCATTTACAAGTCCATTGATTTGTCTTGATTTTTTGTTTTCTTGAATTGCAGTATCAGAATTATCTACTAATCCTAAAAATCTAACATTCCATTCTGGAAAACATTTATGTAAATATTTTTCAACCATTTCCATACTACGAGTAAATCTTGATTGACTTTTACATAAAACAATTTCAGCATTTCCAACTTCTGCAAAACGAATAGACTTTAACCATTCTGGTCTATTATCATCTACACCAGAGATATCTTCTTCACAAAAGATTCCGACAACTACCCAGTTTTCTTTCTTAGCACATTCGTCTAATAAGTAAAGCAATTGATTTTTAATACTACCCGAAACATCACCATCTTCTAAATCTCCATCTTCTTGCGATAATCTAATATATAGGATAACTCTGAATTTTTCACCAACTTGAACAACCCTTCTTACTATTGTTTCTTTCTTCTTCATAAAACATTCAGGATCATCTTGCTTTTTAATACCTAACAACTCTCTAACATTTGGAGAAACATATCTTAGTTGACTTTCATCTAATAATTCCTTGATTCTTTTTAATTGTACTTTATCAATGCTTTTATCCTTAGTTGTATTATTTAATTTATACTTTGTATTATTATTTGTATATTCACCTTCCTTAATTACATCTAATATCATTTTCTTAACTCCATTCTAATATGGAATTTACTATTGTTTAGCAAAAAATTAATATTAAATGCCTTAATAATACTATACATATTATACCGTGCTATCTTCTTTGTTGCAACGAATTAAATCAGCTTTTTCAGCAATTATATAACTCGTTGGACTATGTTCTAATTCAACAATGATATATGCTAATTTTTTATTAATTAAATTACTTATTTCTTCTTCTGTTAAAAGTGGATCTATAACTTCTGTTAATTTCCAACTCCATTTTCTCTTATATTTTTTTTCATTATTTTCCAATTTTTTACCCCCTTTTATTATTTGTAACGTTATTAATACACATTACTATTTTCTAATTTTCCAACTAAAACTATTTGATATCCGTCTTTATTTTCGGTGCAAGTTATTAATGTAATATATTTATCATATTTTGAGCGATATACTTTAGCACTACCAGTTTTGGGAATTTCTTTTTTTTCTTTAATTATGTAATTATATTTAATTCCATTGTAATAAACAAAAACGTTATCACCAATTACTAATTTATCTAAGTTAGTAAAATAAGCATTATAATTTCTTCCACTATGAGCATACAATATAAAATTTCCATTTTCGTTTGGATAATTACTACTATTATCTACACTTATGGCATAATTAATTGAATAAAAATTTTTAGTGTTATCAACTACACCACTTTTTAAATTTATTTTTGGAATTTCTAATATTGCAGTATAATGTATCCCAGCATTTTTTTTAATATTACTTTCTTCTTTTTTTGGAACATCATCAATTATTTCATCTACTTTATAAGAAGTATTTTCAATATATTCATTCATATATTTTGTATCTTCTTCATTTTTAAAATAACTACATTTAAAAATGGAAACTAAAATAATAGTTCCACATATTATAAGTAAAATACTAATTTTCTTCATTTTCTGCCTCCATAGATTCTTTATTATAAAGTATAATAACTGTCTTTTTTAATTTAATATTTTCAAAGCACATTACAAATATATTTGAATCTTTAATATGTAATAGTCTATTAAATTCAAATTTATTTAACAAACATTTTAATTCAATAACATATCCACCATATTCATTTTTTCTTTCATTTTCTATTTTATCTTTAAGATAATTTCTAATTGGCATACTATTAATTAATATGTCATCATTATTTGGACCTTTATCTAGTTCTTTAACTTCTTGTGATAACATATTTTTTGCTTTTCTTTTAAAAGTTTGTTCAATCTTTTTACTAAATTTTTCATTATTTTCTCTTATTTTTCTATCATACAATTCTTTTAATTTTTCGACCGTATAATAATTTTCTGTTAATCTTTTTAAAACTTTATTTTCTCTTTCACATATAGGGCAATTTTTATATTGTGGATAAATGTCACTATACATATAAGTATCTCTAAAAATAGGATTACCAAAAGTAGGAAAGATAATTGTTTTGTATTTTAAGCCAATAATTTCATTAGCTGTAAGTAGTTCTTTTCCCATTAAAGATTTAGTTTGATTGCCTCCAACTTTAAATGGATCTGTACTCATACTTAATGATTTGGTTTCTACAGTTTCTTTACCTAATTTTTTGGCAATTACTTCTGCTGTTTCTACAGTATTAGTTTTTAAATAAACCAATGCACAGTTATCTTGAATAATGTTGGCAATTTCTTTGCCATAAACTTGATCTAATTGACTAAAAGATTGAATAAAAAAGAAAAATCTCATGCCCCTTGACCTTGCTACAGACACAACTGTTTCAATAGAATCAAGTGGTGGACAATTTGCAAATTCGTCTAATATCCATTCTACTTTTATTGGTAAAGAACCATTGTTTTCTGGAAGATTAGCAAATTTTGTTAAATCTTTAATTAACATTCCTACTATTATAGTAACCAATTGAAAGTAAGACCTATCTTCATCTGGCACGATTATATATAATACTGTAGGCTTTTTTTCAACATCGGTAAATTTAAAATCACTTATACTTGTAATATTTTCAACATTTAAATCATCAAAAATTGACATTTTTTCACCAAAAATTGCCGTGATACTTTTATAGGTATTTTCTGCTGATGAAATTATAGATGTTAAATAGTCTTTTGATAAACTTCCATATTCTCTTAAGTTCAAATTTCTTTGCAAATAAATTTGATTTTCTTTTGTTAAAGATGAGTTTTGAAATTTTTTTATACTAGATATATTAATTTTATTTTCATCTATTAGTCCATTTTTATAATCTTCAATAAATATACCAACAATTCCTATAAATAATTGTTTTGCAGCATTTACCCAAAAAGGATCTTTTGATTCTTTTTCTGTAAATATTAAATTTGCTAATGATATAACTAATCTATTGGTTTCAGCTTGATGCTTAGCACTTTCATTTTGATATTTCTTTATCGTG
>CANQST010000058.1 GCA_947626595.1 uncultured Bacilli bacterium
AAATTGAATAAGTTGAATGATGGAGGTTATCATTTTTTAACTCCTGAAGAGGAAGAATTATATGAAAGAAATACATATAAAGAGATGGGGAGAGACGAAGGCTTAAAGGAAGGTCTAGAACAAGGCCGTGTTGAGGGAGAGAAAAGAGGCTTAGAAAAAGGTCGTGTTGAAGGAAAAGAAGAAGGAATTAAAGAAGGTTTAGAAAAAGGTAGAAAAGAAGAAAAAGAAGAAACAGCTAGAAACCTACTTAAAAATAATGTAGATATAGGTATTATTTCTAAGTGTACTAACTTATCAAAAGCTCATATTATGACATTATTATAAACGTAAGGGAATGGTTAAAAGGAGAAATGATAATCATGACATATAGGGAAAAATTGAATAAGTTGAATGATGGAGGTTATCATTTTTTAACTCCTGAAGAGGAAGAATTATATGAAAGAAATACATATAAAGAGATGGGGAGAGACGAAGGCTTAAAGGAAGGCTTAGAAAAAGGAATTAAAGAAGAAAAAGAAGAAATAGCTAGAAACCTACTTAAAAATAATGTAGACATAGGTATCATTTCTAAATGTACTAATTTATCAAAATTCCAAATTATGAGTTTAAGGTAATTTAAAAGGACTGTCAGATTTGACAGTCCTAATTTTAATTATTAGAATTATTATTTTGTAGAATAGCTACAATTTGTAGAATTCTATAAATAAGTTCTAGTAAGGCAACAATCATGTCGTTTACATATTCGATATTGTATAGTTTAAATAGTTTCTTTAACATTTTTAATTCTTCGTCAGTTGCCATATTATTTTCTTTTAAAACTTCATAGGCTTTATTTTGAGCTTTAATTTCGGTCTTTAATACTTTAATAGACATTACAAATGAAACTAAGTATAGAACTAAACCTAAGCAAGTTAATAACATTGTAACTGAGAATGTTTCACTTTTTAGAACTAGAATATCGATTAAGATACCTATAATAATAAGTGGAACAAATGCCATTGGTCCAAAGTAAATGATAGGTGTTAATTTTATTCTTGTTTTCATGTCAGGATCATTTTCTTTATCAAGAATAGCTAAGCATGATTTTTGAGATGCCATTGCTAAGGAAGATACAGAACTTTTTTTCCAAGTTAATCTTCTTAATCTAACTTTCTTGAAAAAATGACTATAACTGTTTCCAAATAGCATAGAGCCACTAGATTTAACTTTGATGTGCTCTAGACCATTTTCGTCTAATATTTTTCTAGCAATATTTTCTCCTGTCATATTTAGACTATTTTGTTTTTTGTTGTATTTATGATATTTGATTGCTAGAATAATTTGAACTATTAAAGCAAAAATAGATACAACAGCTAGTAATATTAAAACAACCCCCATTAACATGATTACAATGTCAGATACGTTACTTAAACTATACCCAAATGAAGTTTCTATTACTTCTCTAAATGTTTCTACCATAAATTTACTCCTTTCTTTATTTATATTATACTTATTTGAATGTATTTAGTCAAATTAAATTGCATATAGTTAGTTGTATGTTTTAAAAAATAATGTTAAAATAAGTGTAGTTAACTGTAAAAAGGAAATGAGGGATTTGATGTTAGAATTAAAGAAGATAAGTAAAATATATGAAACAGATAATTTTAAGCAAAAAGCTTTAGATAGTGTATCTATTAGTTTTAGAGAGTGTGAATTTGTTTCTATTTTAGGACCATCTGGTTCTGGTAAAACAACGCTTTTAAATATAATTGGTGGGTTAGATAATTATACATCAGGTGATTTGATTATTAATGGGATTAGTACCAAGAAATATAATGATAAAGACTGGGATACTTATCGTAATCACCGTATTGGTTTTGTTTTTCAAAGTTATAATTTAATTGCACATCAATCTATTTTATCTAATGTTGAATTAGCTTTAACTTTATCAGGTGTCTCTAAAAATGAAAGAAGAAAAAGAGCTATTAAAGCTTTAAAAGAAGTAGGATTAGAAGATCATATGAATAAAAGGCCTAATCAATTATCTGGCGGACAGATGCAGAGAGTTGCGATTGCGAGGGCACTAATTAATAATCCTGATATATTATTAGCCGATGAACCTACAGGAGCTTTGGACTCTAAGACTAGTACGCAGATTATGAATTTACTTAAAGAAGTTGCGAAAGATAGATTAGTTATTATGGTTACACATAATGCTGATTTAGCTAAAGAGTATTCTACTAGAATAATCGAATTAAAAGATGGAAAAGTAACTAGTGATAATAATGTTTTTGATAGTAAGGAAGAAGAACTTGATAAGAAGAGAAAAGATAAAAAGAAAAATATGTCTTTTAAGACAGCTTTATCTTTAAGTTTTAATAATTTGCTTACTAAGAAGGGAAGGACAATACTTACAGCTTTTGCTGGTTCAATAGGTATAATTGGTATTGCTTTAATCTTGTCTTTATCTCATGGAATACAAAGTTATATTGATAAAACAGAAGAAGAAACTTTAAGCTCATATCCTCTTATTATTGAAAAAGAGTCTGTTGATATGTCTACTATTATTCAGTCGCTTGCGGGAAGTACGGAACAGAAAAAATATAATGATAAAAAAGTTCATTCTTTAAATATTATGGGTGATATGTTTACTACTATGACGAAGGAAGTTCAGAGAAATGATTTGAAAAAGTTTTCTAAGTATTTAGAGGAAAAGACTAATATAAAGGATTATTCTTCAGATATTCAATATTCTTATAATATTTCTATGAATATATATAAAAATGATTTGGATAAAGTAACAAGAGTAAATCCAACAACGGTATTTGACGCTATTGGTATGAGTACTAGTGGTGTTTCTAGTGTTTATAGTACTTATATGTCTAGTTATGATGTCTTTTATGAAATGATTGATAATGATAAGCTTAATAAACAACAATATGATTTAGTGAAAGGACATTGGCCTACTAATTATAATGAAGTAGTACTTCAGATAGATAAAAATAATCAAATATCTGATTATACTTTATATAGTTTAGGAATACTTTCTCAAGATGATTTAAAAGAACAGTTTGTTAATATGACAACGGGTAAAGATGTTTCTTTTGAAGAGGCAAGTTATACTTATGACGAGTTACTTAATACTTCTTTTAGATTAGTACTTAATACTGATTATTATGAGAAAAATAATGGTATATGGGTAGATATGTCTAATGACGAAGATTATATGAAAGAAGTATTAAAAAATTCTATGGAATTAAAAATTGTTGGTATAATTAGACCTAACGAGGAAGCTGTTACTGGTAGTAATACTCCAGGAATGGTTGGTTATACACATGATTTAGTTGAACATTTAATTGAAGAAATTAATAAGAAAGATATTGTTAAAGAACAATTAGAAAATCAAGAAATAAATGTTTTTACTGGAAGGGAGTTTTCATCTAAAGATACTTTTGATATAAATGATTTATCAGAAGAAGAGCTAATGTATTTTCAAAGTTTATCACAAGAAGAATTGGCTCAATATATGCAGACATATTCAGAAAATATGACTTCTAGTTATCAAGAAAATTTAACTAAATTAGGTATTGCTGAAATTGATAATCCAGATAGAATATCTATTTATCCAAAAGATTTTGATGCAAAAGAGGAAATTGTAAAAATAATAGATAAATATAATGAAAATAAGAGTGAGAATGCTCAAATTAGGTATACAGATGTTGTTGGTATAATGATGTCTAGTGTTTCTACTATTGTTAATGTTATAAGTAGTGTGTTGATTGCTTTTGTAGCAATAAGTTTAGTTGTATCTAGTATAATGATTGCGATAATTACATATATATCAGTAATTGAAAGAACAAAGGAGATTGGTATCTTAAGAGCTATAGGTGCATCAAAGAAAGATATATCACGTGTTTTCAATGCTGAAACTTTAATTGAGGGTTTAACAGCTGGTGTTTTAGGTATAGTTGTTACGATACTTTTAAATATTCCAATTAATATGATTATTAAGAGTATTGTTAATATAAGTAATATTTCTAAATTGCCAGTAGGAGGCGCAATTATATTGATAGTAATAAGTGTTTTATTAACTGTTATTGCGGGCTTTATTCCTGCTAAGATAGCATCGAAGAAAGATCCTGTTGAAGCTCTTAGAACTGAATAATAAGGAAGTTTGATAACTTGAAATATGAAGAAATAAAAAAAGCTAGTATTTTAGGAATGCTAGGAAATATCTTTTTACTAATTATAAAAGCAATTATTGCTTTTTTCTCTCACAGTCAAGCCATGATGGCAGATGCTTTTAATAGTGCAGGGGATATTTTCTCTTCTATTATGACTTTTATAGGTAATAAGATATCGTCAATACCAAGGGATGATGACCATGATTTAGGTCATGGAAAAGCTGAATATATTTATTCATTACTAATTAGTATTGTTATGGCTTTAATGGCTTTTAAAGTCTTTAAAAGTTCTTTTCTTTCTCTTATTAAGCAAGATACATTTATCTTTTCTTACTACTTAGTAGGTGTTTGTTTAATAACAATAGTAGTTAAGTTTTTACTTTTTATTTATACTAATAGACTTTATAAAAGACATAAAAATATTTTATTGAAAGCTAATAGTAAAGACCATATAAATGACTGTTTTATAACTTTAATAAATTTAATAGCTTGTTTGGGAAGTCTTATCGGTATATATTTTATTGATGGAGTTGTTGGTATAGGTATTGGTATTTACATATTTATAACAGCTTGTAAGATATTTATAGAAAGTTATGATGTATTAATGGATAAGTCAATTAGTAAAGAAACAAGGAGTAAAGTACTCGATATTGTTAAGAAACATGAAGAAATAGTAAAGACTAATCATTTTAATGCCACACCAGTAGGGTATCAGTATCAAATATCTTTAACTATTTTTGTTGATGGAAATATGTCTACTTTTGAAAGTCATGAGATTGCTAATAGGTTGGAAAAGGAAATAGATGAGGAAATTCCAGAAATATATTTAACGGTAATACATGTTAATCCGATGAACGTTGATAATAAATAAAATAGGAAGAAGGAGTTTTGTATGGAAGAGAATTTTGATATTAAGAAAAAAAGAATAAGTATGCTTGAAAATTATGGAGAAAATTTTCAAAAAAATAATTATATTACTAATCCAGCTATTGGTAGGGATGAGCAAATTAAACAATTAATTATAACCTTACTTACTCCTGATAAATCAGCCGTTTTAATTGGTAAGCCTGGTGTTGGTAAAACGGCAACAGTTGAGGGTCTGGCTTATCGTATTCAAAAAGGAGAAGTTCCTGATGTACTTAAAGATTACCAAGTTATAAAGATTAATACATCAGCTTTACTTGGAGTTGATCCTGTAACAGGAGAAAGTAAAATTCAAACATTAATTGACGAGTTAAAAAGTAAAACTAAATTGATTTTATTTATTGACGAAATACATACTCTTATGGGAAGCAAGGGAGAGGCTTTAGATTTTGCAAATATGTTTAAACCAGCTCTTGATAGAGGAGATATTAAAGTAATAGGTGCTACTACAACAGAAGAATATGAAAGATATATTTTAAGGGATAAAGCTTTTGTAAGGCGTTTTCAAAAAATAGAAATTTTTGAACCTACTAGAGAAGAAAATATTCAAATACTTATGGGAACATTACCTAAAATAGAAGTTAGGACAGGGGCTAAGATGTTATATACACCTTTTATTCAAAGAAGAATGATGGAATTTATTACTGATATAACTAGTGAATATAAAAGAATTTATGAGATTGGTTCAAGGTATCCTGATGTTTCTTTAACAATAGTACAAAATGCTTTTTCTAATTGCTTATTTGATAATAGAAGAGAAGTAAATGTATTAGATTTTAGAGTAGCAATTACTTCTAGTAAAAATATTTATCCTGATGTAATTGCGAAGGCTTTACCACAGTTTGATAAGTTATTTGAAGATCAAATAGCTGAGTGTAAAAGTAATACTAAGGTAGAAAGATTAAGTGAAGATTAGTTACAAAAAAAGTTGAAAAACTTTTTTTCTTTCCACTTGACATAACCCTAGGGGGGGGGGGTATACTATACTTATAAAAAAAT
>CANQST010000059.1 GCA_947626595.1 uncultured Bacilli bacterium
ATCATAACCAAACATATCTATTTCATTATTATCAGTATAAAGCTTTCCACTAGTAAGAACTGTTTCTCCATAATTTTGATATCTTTTTAAAGCATTTCTCTTTTGAATTGCTCCAATTGATGGGATAGCAAGTATTACTATTATTGACATAATAGATACTGCGACAATTAACTCAACTAAAGTAAAACCTCTTTTAGACTTCATACATCCACCAACCTATCTTATCATATACAATACCATTTTATCATAGAAAAATAGTAATTATCAAGTTTACTTAACTTTACTGTAAAGCCAAAAAGAATAGCAACCAAAAACTATTCTTTACTCTTCCCATTTCCAATCTCTAACAAATGGCATATCTTCTCCATGCTCTTTAATATACTTATCATGCTTCTTTAACATATCTAAACACCAATCTGTAAGTACTTTAGCTTTATCCTTATATTTTGGTATTTCTTTAATCGCAGCTATTACTAAATGAAACCTATCAATTTCATTTTGAACTCTAATATCAAAAGTTGTTGTAATAGTTCCTTCTTCTTTATAACCATGAACATGTAAATCTCTATTCTTTCTTTTATAAGTCAATTGGTGAATTAAAGACGGATATCCATGAAAATTAAAAATAATCGGTTTATTCTTTGTAAATATAGCATCATACTCTAAATCATTCATACCATGAGGATGGGTATCAGGTGACTGTAGCCTCATTAAATCAACAACATTGACAACTCTAATCTTAATACTTTTAATTGACTTTCTCAAAATAGATACAGCTGCCAAAGTTTCTAATGTAGGTGTTTCTCCACAACAAGCCATTACTATATCAGGATTTCCCTCATCATTAGAAGCAAACTTCCAAATACTAATACCTTTAGCACAATGTTTTTTAGCTTCTTCCTTTGATAACCACTGTGGACGTGGATGCTTAGACGCTACTATGACATTAATATAATTTTTAGTCTTAATACAATGTTCAAAACAAGAAAGTAAACAATTAGTATCAGGTGGCAAATACATTCTAACAACATCAGCCTTCTTAGTTACCAAATGATTTAAAAAGCCTGGATCTTGATGGGTATAGCCATTATGGTCTTGTTGAAAAACATGTGATGTAAGAATATAATTTAAAGAAGCAATAGGTACTCGCCATGGAATATCATTAACAACCTTTAACCATTTAGCATGTTGACTAGCCATGGAGTCCACTATTCTAGCAAAAGCTTCATAACTGTGTATAAATCCATGTCTACCTGTTAATAAATATCCCTCTAACATTCCTTGACATAAATGTTCAGAAAGATAAGCATCCATTACACGACCAGTACTAGATAAATACTCGTCTTCTCCACTAAGTCTAAAATTCCAAGTTCTTTTTTCACTTTCAAAAATATGATTAAGTCTATTAGATAAAGCCTCATCCGGTCCAAAAATACGAAAGTTTTTACTATTTTTATTTAAATCAAATAAATCTCTAATATAACGACCTAACTCAGTCATATCTTGAGCTACTTCACTACCATGCTTTTCTATCTTTAAAGCATAATCTTCCCAATTAGGCGTTTTTAACTCTTTTAAAAGTAATCCTCCATTAGCATAGGCACTATTTCCCATACACTTATTAATAGGTGGACACAATTCTTTTAACTCAGCAATTAGTTTTCCATCCCCATCAAATAATTCTTCCGGATGGTAACTTTTAAGCCATTTCTCCAAAGTCTTTAAATTTTCAGGATGCTCTCTAGATATTGCTACAGGTATCTGGTGGGCTCTAAAAGAAGCCTCTATTCTCTTCCCATCTACTATTCTAGGGCCTGTCCACCCCTTAGGTGTAGTAAGAATAATAACCGGATAATTACCTTTACCAGTTTCTTTAATTTTCATAATATCTTTAACTACTTTATCCAAAACACTAGCCATAACATTATGCATTTTTAAAGGATCACTACCAGTAACAAAATATGGTTTATAAGATAATCCTCTAAAAAAATTAGTTATTTCTAAAGTACTCATTCTGCCAAATACCGTAGGATTAGATATCTTAAAACCATTTCTATGAAGAATAGGTAAAACAACACCATCAGTTTTCTTATTCAAAAACTTATTAATATTCCAACTAGTCGCAAGAGGCCCAGTTTCCGCCTCTCCATCACCAATAACACAAGCCGCAATTAAATCTTTATTATCTAAAACGGCTCCTGCTGCATGAGCTAAACTATAACCCAATTCGCCACCTTCATGAATTGACCCAGGCATAGTTGGTGCCACATGTGAAGAAATTCCTCCAGGAAAACTAAACTGTTTAAATAATTTCTTCATACCATTAATATCTTCGATTATTTCAGGATAGTATTTACTATAAACACCCTCTAAATAGTTGTTTGAAGCCATAGCCTGACCACCATGCCCTGGCCCTGATACATAAATCATTTTCAAATTATACTTAATAATTATCCTATTAAGATGCATATAAATAAAGTTTTGCCCTGGCGCTGTTCCCCAATGCCCAACAACATTAGGCTTAATATCTTCAATACTTAATGGCTTTCTTAATAATGGATTATCTAATAAATAAAGTTGTCCAACTGATAAATAATTTAAAGCTCTAAAATACTTATCCATTTTATTTAATTCAACTTTCGTTAGCATACACTTACACCCTTTCTACTCTATATAAATTATACTTAAAAGTTCTAAATAAGTCCATACTTTAAAAGAAAAAGACCAAAGGTCTATCTTATTCTTTCTATTTTTGTAAAGTAGTAATTACTACCATCCTTCTTAAAGGCAAATCTATATTCTGAGAAATTTTGATAATTACTAGCATCTATCTTAAAATTATCAATTGCACTAGCTGCAACATTACTTTGATAAATACTACTCTTATCAAAATCTTTATAAATATTATAATTATCTGCTACTGACATATCAACTGGTTGAAGTAAAGCATAATTAACATAGACATAAGCTAAGTCACCATAAGTTACATATTTATTTTTAAAAGCCGCTATGTAACTAGCACTACTACCTCCACAAGTAGGAGTTATCCAAAAATAAGTATCTATAGCTTCATCATAATAGAAAGCAAAGCAAGCCTTACCAATCGTACTATTTACATTAGTTGGAGTACTACCAAAAAATCTTTTATATTCCCTATTAACAACTTCTCCACTTATCTCTTTAATTTCTATTCCTTCATAAATAGGAAAGCTACTAATAACGGGACTATTTTTACCTCTTTCGCTTAAAGAGGCAAATTGATTGTTTCGATTTAAATAAGTTAAAACAATATGTAGTTTAGTATCTTCATTCAAATTATTAAAAACATCCCCGTATATCTCTTCATTATTTCTAAAACCATAATTAATTGTAGTATTATATCCAGATGGAAAATTAGTAATATAATCTATCTTTGCACTCAAATCATCTTGTAAAACAGTATCTGTTATTTCTACTTCCCGTATTTCTTCTTTTTCTTTAGATTTTTGCTCTTCGTCTTTATCTACTATTTCTTCTTTATTACTCTCCTTAAAAATAAAGCCTTTTTCATAACAAATATATAAAACTAAAGCAATTACAATAGCACTTAAAATGATTGTCGCAATTACAAAGAATAAATTATCTTTTTTCTTTTCCACTATAAGTCCCTCCTTCTTTTCATTTAGCATACCAAAGAAAAAACAAAATGTAAAACATTTTACACTTTGTTTTATTATCTTTACGTAAAGTCCTTATTTAGAAATAACTTCACAAATTAAACGACTAATTTCTGTTGGATCTTCGATAGGTAATCCCGCAATCATTTTAGCTTCACTATATAAAATTTTAGTATATTTTTTAAATTCTTCTTTATCATTCTTATATAGTTTCTTTAACTTCTCAGCAATTGGATGTTTCTCATTAATTTCCAAAATAGTTTGAGCCTTTATTCCTAAATCATTAGGCATAGCGTCAAATACTTTTTGCATTTCAATTGAAACATCTCCCTTAGAAGTCAAACATACCGGATGTGATTTTAATTTATTACTAAATTTAACTTCACTTACTTCTTTAATTTCAGTAGCCATATCTTTTAATAAATCACTATTATCTTCATTAGCTTTCTTAGTTTCCTTTTTCTCCTCGTCACTTTCTAAATCTAAGTCGCCACTTTCAACATTAACAAACTTTTTACCCTCATACTCTTGTAAAGCTGTTATAGCAAAAGAATCCACATAATCTGTTAAGTACAAAATATCAAAATCTTTATCTCTTACTTGTTCTACTTGTGGTAAATCTTTTACTTTATCAACTGAAGAACCAGCGGCATAATAAATTACTTCTTGATCTTTTGGCATATCTTTAACATACTCACTCAAAGTAATAAGTTTTTCTTCCTTAGCTGAATAAAACATAATTAAATCTTTTAACTTATCTTTATCAGCACCATAGTTATTATAAATACCATATTTCAATTGCATACCAAATGTCTTAAAGAAAGAAATATAATTTTCTCTATCATTTTTAAGCATATCTTCTAATTCTTTACGAATTTTTCCTTCAATATTTTTCGCAATTAGTTTCAAATTATGAGACTCTTGTAGCATTTCTCTTGAAATATTTAAAGATAAATCTTCACTATCAACAATACCCTTTACAAAACTAAAGTAATCTGGTAATAAATCACCACACTTTTCCATAATCATTACCCCATTAGTATAAAGGCTTAAACCCTTCTCATACTCTTGAGTGTAAAAGTCATATGGGGCATGACTTGGTATAAATAATAAAGCTTTATATGATGTCATTCCTTCAACTGAAGAAGATATTACCTTTAATGGTTTATCATAATCACTAAACTTATCCATATAAAAATTATTATAATCTTCTTCACTTACATCATTTTTATTTTTCTTCCATATTGGAACCATACTATTTAATGTTTCTATTTCTTTTGTATCCTTATATTTATGTTTTTCTTCGTCTACTAATTCATGATGTGTAACTTCCATCTTAATTGGAAAACTTATATAATCAGAATATTTTTTAACTAAGCTTTTTACTTCATATTCGTCTAAATACTTAGAATAATTATCTTCTTCAGTATCTTCTTTAATAGTTAAAACTATCTCTGTACCAACATCTTCTTTTTTAGCTTTCTTAATAGTATAACCATCTGCTCCTTCACTCTCCCAAGAATAAGCATCTTCACTATCAATACTCTTTGATGTTACTTTAATCTTATCACTAACCATAAAAGCTGAATAGAAACCTACTCCAAATTGGCCAATAATATCAATCTTTTCCTTCTTAGTCATATTCTCTTTAAAAGATAAACTACCACTCTTCGCAATAGTACCTAAATTTTCTTCTAATTCCTCTTTAGTCATACCACAACCAGTATCTCTAATAGTTATTAGTCTTTTATCTTTATTAATATCAATATTAATTTCTAACTTATCTTTTTTTACTTTAACTTTCTTATCAGTTAAACTACGATAATATAGCTTATCTAAAGCATCACTTGCATTAGAAATTAACTCCCTTAAAAATATATCTTTGTTTGTGTAAATTGAATTAATCATTAAATCTAATAATCTTTTTGATTCTGATTTAAATTCTTTCTTTTCCATTATTTCATCTCCTCGTATACCTCTATTTATAGCACTATTTTTAGCAGTTGTCAAGCATGAGTGCCAAAAAGAAATTAAATATAATAAAATTTATAATAAATAGGCAACATTTCGTATGTGCTAGCACTATGCAAGCACGCTTTTTTACATTTTTGAAGTATGCTATATATAAATAAAAAGTTTTGTGAGGTATAGATATGAAAGAGGTAATTTACGTAAGAATAGAAAAGGAAATAAAGCAAAAGTTGGATATGTTGGCACTAGAACAAGGAAGAAGCTTAAACAATTATATTGTTATGATGTTAACAGAATATGTTGACAAAGTTGAAAAAGAAAAAGCTAAAGGAAAAGAGCTTGTAAGTTAAAAAACTGTAATGATTTTCATGGTTCTTCCGAAAGTTTCCGGAAAAAGTAGAAAGTGGATAGAAATATCTGCTTTTTATTTTATTGAAAGAGAATCGA
>CANQST010000060.1 GCA_947626595.1 uncultured Bacilli bacterium
ACAGTTTATGATAATGCGGGTAATTCATATAGATGTCCAATAGACCAAAGAGTAAAAATAGATAAAACCGCACCTCGTTGTACAAATTATACTCAAAGTAATGGATCATGGACTAATGGTAATATTTACATTTCTAAAGGATGTAAAGATGACCAAAGTAGTTATAATAGTGGATGTGATAAAGAAATATATGTAGATCATACTATAGACTACACTAAAGCTACTCATACATTTGAAGCTTATGATATAAAAGATATAGCTGGAAATACAAAGCATTGTCCATCAACGACAGTTGCGACTTATGTTGATAAGACACCACCAAGTTGTACAAATCATGGAGGTTATAGTAGCTGGACAAAGAGTGATAGAGATGTTTGGAAAGGGTGTAAAGATAATGACAGTGGTTGTAGAAATAAAGATGGATCATTAGGTGCAGCTGAGACAGTATATGGCAGTAAAACGATTAATGAAACTAAAGAAAATCATACTTATAGTGCTTATACAATTACTGATAATGCAGGTAACTCAACGCCGTGCCCATCTAAAACGATAAAAGTATATGTTGACCAAACAAAACCTACTTGTACAGCTTCTAAATCACATACAGGTACAACTTCGGGAGTAACTATAAGCGTAAGTTGTGGTGATAGTCATTCGGGTATTAGTACATGCTTTGGTAGTGCAGGTGGTTCCGCTAGTAAAACGGGAGTAACAGTGGATGCTAAATATAGGGCAAATAATGATACTTGGAAAAGTTATCGAGCTGTAGATAATGTTGGAAATACTAAAAATTGTCAAGAAGTTAACGTCACTGCTCAACCACAAAAGAAGGACTATGTAGTTGTGAGTGGAAGTTCATGTGCATATCATACTTGTTCATGTTACTGTTTTGATGATAGAGGATTTAAATCTAATAATTTTACAGGAGATTATTCAGACTGTACTAGTTGCTGTAAAGCACATATGTCTTACTTTTCTAGTGTAAGTTCTGACAGTGCGGGCTGCAGTTGTGTAGATACACGTCAATGGGCATGGGAAAGTAGTTGGCATAATATTAGTTCTTGTACTGCAGTTAGTGGTTCTAGACAATGTCAAACAGTATATAATTAAATAAAGCTTACGTTTTAAAACAACGTAGCTTTTTTCTTTTAACTTTGATACAATATTTATAAGGTGATTATTGAAAGGAGAGTATTAATCATTTAGCGCCAGACTTTTAGAGTTAACGAGGTTAGTAGTTATCGAAATATTCGGCGGATGCTACTACGGATTATATAGTTCGTCAGGTATATATTAAAAAATAAAATCAAAATTATAACAAAGTATATATCAATATAAATTTATCTTGAGGAGGAACTTTTGTGTGTGGAATAGTTGGTTATATTGGAAAAAATAACCCTAAAGAAATACTTATTAATAGTTTAAAACATCTTGAATATCGTGGTTATGATTCTTCAGGAATTGCTTTAAAAAATAAAAGTGATATTCAAGTAATTAAAAGTGTAGGAAAAATAAATTCTTTGGAAGAAAAACTTAATAATACTGAATTAATTAATTCTAATATGGGAATTGCTCATACTAGATGGGCAACTCATGGTAAAGTAACAGTTGATAATGCTCATCCTCATAGCACATCTCATATTACTTTGGTGCATAATGGTATTATTGAAAATGCTAATGACATAAAAAATAATTTACTTACGGAATATTCTTTTAAAAGTGAAACAGATACAGAAGTAATTGCTGCTTTACTTAATAAGTTTTATGAGGAAGAAAAAGATATTTATAAAGCTTTAGAGAAAATGATTTCTATAGTAAAAGGATCATATGCTTTAGCTATATTAGTGGATAATCTTGATAAGATTTATGCTGTTAGGAAAAATTCTCCTTTAATAATTGGAATAGGAAAGAATGAATATTTTATTGCGAGTGATATATCAGCTATAATTGATTATACTAATAAATATATTTTGCTTGGTGAGGAAGAAATAGGAGAAATTGGTTTTAACGATTTAGTTGTTTATAAGGATGGCAATGTTTGTAAAAAGGAAATAAAAACAGCGGATTTAATTAAAGAAGATGTTTCTAAGGGTAATTATGAACATTTCATGTTAAAAGAAATAATGGAAGAGAGTTCTGTCTTTAGAAAGACATTGGATAAGTATATTAGTGATTTTAATAATTTAATTGATTTAAGTAATTATGAAGAAATTCATATAGTGGCTTGTGGTTCGGCTATGTATGCTGGAATGGTTGGGAAAAATTTACTAGAAGAAGAGTGTTCAATTAAAGTAGATGTTGAATGCGCTAGTGAATATAGGTATAAAAAAGTTTTCTATGATAGAAAAACTTTAGTAATTTTAATTTCTCAGTCAGGAGAGACGGCTGATACGATAGCGGCTTTAAGAAAAGCTAAAAGTAATGGAGCAGATACCTTAGGAATAGTTAATGTAAAGACTTCTAGTATTGCTAGAGAAGTTGATTATAATTTATTTATTGAAGCTGGGGTAGAAGTAGCTGTTGCTACGACGAAAGCTTATCTTTTACAGGTACTTGCTCTTTCTTTTTTAGCAATTAAATCTAAATATAAAGTACTTAGTGAAGAGTTGAAAGAAGAGTTAAGAAATATTCCTAGTTTATTAGAAGAAGTTTTAAATAGAAAAGAAGAATATAAGAAAATAGCTAATTCTATTTATCAAAGTGAGGATGTTTTCTTTATAGGTAGAAAGATGGATTATGCTATCTGTATGGAAGGAAGTTTAAAATTAAAAGAAGTTGCTTATATTCATAGTGAAGCTTATCAAGCGGGTGAATTAAAACATGGAACTATTTCTTTAATAGAAGATGGTATGGTAGTAGTTGCTATTATTACAGAAGAGGATATTAAAGATAAGACGATATCTAATATTATAGAGGTTAAGACGAGGGGAGCTAAGGTTATTTTAGTTACTAATGATGGTAGTCTTCCTAAGTATGATTTTAATATTGTTGTACCTAAAATTAATAAGTTATTTCAAAGTATGTTAGTAGTACCAGTATTACAGCTAATTGCTTATTATACGGCTTTACTTAGAGATTGTGATATAGATAAGCCTAAGAATTTAGCTAAGAGTGTAACGGTAGAATAGTTATGAGCAATTATTTTCATGTATTAAAGATAATCTTATGAAAGGTTATCTTTTTTCTTGACAAACTGTTTATAACTGTATATAATCAATATATACAGTTGAGGTGAAGTATGGAAATAATAATTAGTAATTCAAGTGAAATACCTATTTATGAACAAATAGCAGGGCAAATTAAAAGTAAAATTTTATCTTTTGAGTTAAAAGAGAAAGAACTTTTACCATCAATTCGTTCCTTAGCAAAAGACCTTCGATGTAGTGTTATTACGACTAAAAAAGCTTATGAAGAATTAGAAAAAGATGGATTTGTTTCTATGGTACCTGGTAGAGGAGTTTATGTTTCTAAGATAAATAGAGAACTGGCTTTAGAAGAAGAGAGAAAAAAAATAGAAGATTTAATGGAAGAAATAATTGTAATAGCAAAAACTAATAATATTCTTGAGAGTGAGTTAAAAGAAATATTTAGTATTTTATGGGAGGCAAAATAATGGAAAATGTTATTTGTATTGAAAATTTAGAAAAGAAATATGATAATTTTACTTTAAAAATAAATCATTTAGAAGTACCTAAAGGTATGATAATGGGCTTTATTGGAGAAAATGGTGCAGGTAAGACGACAACTATTAAGGCAATACTTGATATAATTAAAAATTATAAAGGAGAAATCAAATTATTTGATAGTGTTAATAAAGAAAAGGCAAAGGAAGATATAGGGGTTGTTTTAGATGAGGCATTTTTTCCAGAAATTCTTAGTCCTAAAGATATAAATATGGTAATGAAAAGTAGTTATAAAAATTGGGATCAAGAGATGTTTTATAAGTATTTAAAGCAATTCAATTTACCAGAGAAAAGTCAAATAAAAACTTTTTCTAAAGGAATGAGAAAAAAGTTAGAGATAATAACAGCTTTGGCTCATCATCCTAAGTTATTGATATTAGATGAAGCAACTTCAGGGTTAGACCCTGTTGGAAGAAGAGAAGTACTTGATTTATTTCAAGAATTTATGCAGAAGGAAGAAAATACTATTTTTCTATCAACTCATATTACGACAGATTTGGAGCATATAGCTGATTATATTACTTTTATTGATAAGGGAGAAATTATCTTTACTAAAATGACTAGTGAATTACTAGAAGACTATGGGATTGTGAAGAGTAGTAGGGAAGAATTTAAGAGTATTGATAAGAAAGATATTGTTTGTTATATAGAAGAAAAGTATGATGTTGAAATGCTAGTTTCTAATAAAAAGAGTTTTAAAAAGAAATATGATTTTGTAAGTATAGATAAAGTTTCATTAGAAGAGTTAATGGTTTTAATGATTAAAGGAGTGAAGTAAATGTTAGGCTTTATTAAGAAAGATTTATTTGTTGTTAAAGGTAATTTAAAAACTTTACTTATGGTAATAATCTTATATGGAATAATGATTTATATGGGAGAGATGGATATTCTTTTCGTAATTCCTTTTTTTAGTATGTTATTTATGCTTACTACTTTTAATTATGATAATTATAATAAATGGGATTTATATGCTGTTAGTTTACCTAATGGAAGAAAAAATACAGTTAGAAGTAAGTATTTAACATCAATTATTGGTATAGTTTTATCTTTGGTAGTTGGGGCTATTTTAGAAATGATTATAAAAAATACTCCTTTTAAGGAAGCAATAGATATGTCTTTAGCTATTATCTTTGGAATTAGTTTAGTTATTTCAATACTATATCCTGTAATTTTTAAATTAGGTATTGAAAAGGCTCGTATTTTTATTTTTGTTTTAGCTTTTGCTTTAGCATTAATAGGTGGTTTAATTATAAAGTTTATTAATTTAGATTTTAATTTAGACTTAAGTTTCTTAAAAGATTATGTTAATTATATTCTTTTACTTCTTACTTTTATAATTTTACTTATATCTTATAAAATATCGAGTATAATATATAGTAAAAGGGAAATGTAAATGGTTTTATTTGTAAGTGGAAGATGTGATATAGTAGCTTTTTATAGTGAATGGTTTAAGAAAAGATATGAAGATGGGTTCTTTGATGTTAGGAACCCTTTTAATCCTAAACTAGTAAGTAGGATTTATGTAAGTGATGTTGATTTAGTTATGTTTTGTACTAAAAATCCTATACCTATTGTAGATTATTTAGAAAAAATTGATAAACCTATTTTATTTCATATTACAATAACTCCATATAAAGAAGATATTGAACCAAATGTTCCTAGTAAGAAAGATGTAATTGAAGCAGTTAAGAAGATTGCAAATATTATTGGGAAAGATAATGTTTATATTAGATATGACCCTATATTTTTGAGTGATAAGTATGATGTTAATTTTCATATAAAGGCTTTTAGTAAATTATGTAGTTTATTAAAGGGATATACTTCTACTTTTATTATTTCTTTTCTTGATCTATATAAGAATGTTTTAAATAATAAAGATATTTTAAGGTATAGAGAAATAAGTCCTAGTGAATATAAAATGTTAAGTAAGGCTTTTAATGAGGCAGCAAGGGAAAATGATATAGATGTTTGGACTTGTTATGAGGAATTAGAGGAGTATGGATTTAAAAAGGGAATGTGCTTATCAAAGGAACTTGCTTATAAGCTAACGGGTAAGATAGAGAAGAAATGGACTAGTAGAAACTGTGGATGTGTAGCAATGGTTGATATTGGAAGGTATAATTCTTGTAAGCATTTTTGTAGGTATTGCTATGCTAATTATGATGAGAAAAAGGTTTTAAGTAATTTTAAGGAACATGATAAAAATTCAAGTTTATTAGTTGGTAATCTAGAAAAAAATGACATTCTAAGATTTGTCAAGAATAAATTTTTATGATATTATAGACACTACAAAAAGACACGAAATTTCTA
>CANQST010000061.1 GCA_947626595.1 uncultured Bacilli bacterium
GTAGGAGTCTGGGCCGTGTCTCAGTCCCAGTGTGGCCGATCACCCTCTCAGGTCGGCTACGCATCGTTGCCTTGGTAGGCCATTACCCCACCAACAAGCTAATACGACGCAGGCTCATCTTCAAGCGAAGCTTTAAAGGCTCCTTTTAATAAAGAATGACGTATCGTTCTCGATATCATCCGGCATTAGCAATCATTTCTAACTGTTATTCCAGACTCGAAGGTAGATTACCCACGTGTTACTCACCCTTGCGCCACTAAGTGGTAATCCAAATCCAAATTTGTGCAAGCACGCATTCTTCAATGGGCCACTTCGTTCGACTTGCATGTCTTAGGCATGCCGCCAGCGTTCATCCTGAGCCAGGATCAAACTCTCAATAAAAATTTATTTTTATTTAGTTTGTTCATTTTTTCCTAGCTACTAGAAAATTGACGTTTTGCTCAGTTTTCAAAGATCATTTGTCGTTTTTGTCACGACGCATTAATAATATACCAAATATTTTCCAAAGTGTCAACAATTTTTTTAATTTTTTTTTGACATTTTTATTTGGACATTTTTTTACAGCTTTTTTTGTGAACTGCTCCATTAATATAACAAATGAAGAAGTTAATGTCAACACATTTTTTAATTTTTTTTGACGTTTTTTTCAAGCTGCTAAATTTAACATAACAAATGACCCAAAAATTGCATCATTAGTTATATACAGTAAAGAAAAAATAATAATTATTTTCGCAAACTGCCCCATTAATATAACAAAAGCAAAAACTAAAGTCAACAACTTTTTGACATTTTTTTTATTTTTTTTTACTTTTATATAAATTTAGTAGTTTTTAATTATATTTTTCACTTACTTTTTTATTATATGCATAAGCAAAGTTAAAAAACACAAAAAAAACAAAGAACTATTTAAATTTTAATTCTTTGTATTTTTCATAATAACTTTCGACCGTTCCTGGTTCAAATGATAGTTCCTTATTTCTAACCAAATTTATAAGGTTTGTTAATTCAGATTTTAAAATATGGTCAATACTATCAGAGTAATGCATTAACGCCTTATGATATTTATATTCTCCTCTATCTAGAACTTTGAAACTTCCACCCGGAAAAACACGTAAGTCTAAATCATAGTCAATGTACTTAATAGCTCCCTCTTCTATTATAAAAGGAGATGCTATATTACAATAATAATAGATGCCATTCTTTTTATATTGACCAATTATATTATACCATGATTTATAAAAGAAATATAATACAGCCGGTTCTTTAGTTCTCCAGGTTCTACCATCTGACTCAGTAACTTTAGTCCTTTCATTTCCGAAAATAAGGTAATCCTCATGAACTTCAAGCAATATAGCTTCATCCCATGTTCTATGGATTTTGCCATCATGCTTATAGCCGTGGATTACATATTTTCTTCCAACAACTAAATCATCTGTTTTCATTTTGTAATACCTCGTCCTAAAAACATTATACTAGTTTTACGAAATTTTTTCAACTAAAAAGAAGTTGTCTGTTAATCCTTTTTTAAAATTATACCTTATCATTAGTTAAATTTATACCTGAGCTTATAGTATATAATATCTCTTTGGAAAGGAGATTTTTTATATATGCATAATAAAGAATAGTTGTTTAAACCATTAAGTTTATCTTGAACAAGTTTTAAGAGAAAGAAATGAAAGATCAAAAGCAAGGGCGAGCAAAGCGAGTTTATCTTGACCCTTGCTTTTTAGATTTCATAATTTAAAATACTCCAACAAACAAAGTTCACCTTTGTTTGTTATCTATATTATAAATCGGTATAATTTTAACTAATGATTAACACTAAAAAGAAGTTATCTTAACTCCTTATATAGTATTAATTATTATTTGATGGAATTAAACTTGCTACTTTACCAACATTTTGCGTATGTAAAATTACCCTACCAGGTCCAGTTAATTTGGTTAAGAAAACACCCTCTCCACCAAAAAAGATATTTTTCATTCCTTTAACTGTTTCAATAAAGTCCTTTAAAAAGCTACCATTCTATATTCCAACTTCTAACACTTCTAGTTCTTTTTAACTGCAACTGATAAATATGCTATAGTTGCACCTAGCAATATAAAAAAACCATTTAAAACATATTGAGTATGTAAGCTAGGTACTAAGAAATATAATAAAATAAATATAATTCCAAAAACAGCAGTCCATATAGCATCACTAAATTTCTTCATAAATCTTCCCTCCTATATATTATATGATACATAATAGATAACCCTATGTCAAATTAGACCAAAAAGAAAAGGACAAAACTATTTAGAAGATAGTGCCCTTATACCCCAATAAGCAAATAAAAATAAAACCGCTAAAACAATACAACCAGCCCATGGTGAATCCATATATTTCGCAGCAAAAGCATCTAATTTATCATTCCACTTATCTATTAACTTAGAAAACTTTGAAGCCAATACCACATAATCCATTATATTAATCATTCTTATCTACCCCATCTTTTTTACTTTTCTTTTTCGTTGTCTTTTTCTTATCTTTAGTTTCTTTCTTATCTTTTTCTTCCATACTTTCTTCTACTACATCAGCATCTACTACTTTAACTTCTAAACTCTTATGCATCTCTTTTATATTACTTCTAATACTAAATGTCGATATCATATCAAGTAAAGCATATAGCGCTATTAATATACCAACTATTTTAGTTAAGAAAACAGCTCCCTTAAAAGGATTAAATAAAAGAATAACTCCAAATACTGTACTAACTATTGATATTATTAAAGTACTCTTCCATAAATCATTATTTACAGCCTTTAATTCAAAAGCATATTGTAACTTAGTAGCACTATTTATAATAATACCTATCCCTATTACTATTGGTAAAATACTCGCAATAGCATGAGGATTTTTAATTACTAACACTCCCAATATAATAGTAACAACACCATATACAATATTAAGCTCTTCACTTGTCTTCTTATTTATACTACTTATAAACTTAATTATTCCTAAGATACCTAAAGCTATTAAAATTCCTCCTATTATGTAAGAAATAGATATAATAGTTAACTCTGATTGAAATATCAACAATAACCCTAACAATAACAAAGTAACTGAAGTAAGTAATGATGATGTAAAAAATCTCTTAAATAAATTATCCATAATTCCTCCTATTAACTCAATTATACCACATTTAAAGAACTTTAATCATTATTTTTATCTTTCTTTACACCTTCTCTTATCTTTTTATCTTTTAAATTATTTTTATCCACTTTTTCTGTGGAAACTTCTAAATTATCCAAAGTATTATCCACAACTATTGTGGAAACATTTTTAGTATTAGTAATTTTCTCATATAAGAAGATATTTTCCTTCCTAAAAAATGAACCCAAGTAATACAAAATATTTACTATTTGAAAAGAAAAAATAACTATTTTAAAAATACTATTTAATTTAAAATGAAAATTATACTCAACTAAACTTATAAAAAGAAAAGGAAATAACACCAAATAAACAAGAATAATATTTCTAATTAAAAGCTTATACCAAGTAATCTCTTTACTTATGCCACCTATTTTTATTCTAAGTAATCTTTTACCTAAAGTCTGCCCCTTACTAATTAAAGGAATAACTACAAAGTAAAAAGAAATACTTACTAATAAACTAAATTTTTCCAATAAAGTATTATAAAGAATAACTCTCATAATTAAATCTATAACTACAACAACCATTACATCTATTAAAAATGACAATACTCTTCTAAGTAAAGTAACCTTTTTACCTTTCAAATAACTCATTTCTTCTAACTTATCTCTACTAGGTAAAAAAATCATAAGTAGTGGCGCAAAAATATGTCCCAATAAACCACCAGTTGTATTAATAATTAAATCATCAACATCAAAAATACGATAAGCTTGTGGATAGTAGCCATATAACCCCGTCAATTGGCTTACTTCAAAGAAAAGACTAAGTAAAAATGTTAAAATTATTGTATGATACCACTTCTTCTTAAAAAAGTAACGTAAATAAAAACCAAAAGGCATAGTCAAAAGAAAATTAAATAATACAGTATATACAGTAGGCTTATTTAAAAATACCAACAAGTCTTTAATCGTTTTAATTTTAAAAGTAGTAATATGCATATCTCCAATAAAATTAAAAGGGATAAGCTGTGGCGTAATAGGTTTTAATTTACTTACTAAATCTTTATCTGGTAAAGGTAAAATAACCATAAAATAAGCCGCTATCAAATAAAGAACTAAGCTATAGAAAATAACACTCTTCAAAAAAGGAATAGCGCCATATTTACGATACTGATGTATCAAAAAAGGAATAGTTAATAAAAACGCTACAAAGGGAAAAACTAATAAAGCTATTTCTATTGATACTTTATAACTATCCATAATTATTCCTTTTCAATCAAAAAACTTAATAACTTATCAGGATTTTCACCCTTAACCGCAATATCATAAATCAAATCAATAATAGGAATAGATACTTTCTTATCCTTAAGCAATTTGTATATAGAAACAACTGTATAATAACCCTCTACCGTCGTCGTCTTTAAGTACTTTTCTATTTCTTCATGAGATTTCTTTTCACCAAGAAGTTTTCCAAAAGAGTAATTTCTACTTTTAGTAGAAGTACATGTCAATAATAAATCACCAATACCAGCAAAAGATAAAACTGTTCTCTTTTCGCAATTAAAAGCATCAAGAATATTTTCCATATCATGCATAGCTTCAGTTATAAGCATAGCCTTAGTAGAATCACTTGCTCTTAATCCATCAAGCATACCTGAAGATAAAGCAATTACATTCTTAATTGAACCACATATCTCAACGCCAATTATATCATTAGTAGTACGTAGTTTAATATAATTATTTTCAAGAGCCCTTTTAACTAATTCAATTGTCCCACTAGAAGTAGACGCTAAAGAAAGACCTGCTGGCATCTTACTAACTAAATCTACCGCAAAAGTTCCTCCACTAATAACCGCAATATTATTAGTATCAAGATTTCTAGAAACTATTTCATTTATAAATAAACCTGTTTCTTGCTCAATACCCTTAGTCGCTATTAAGATATGATTATTCTTAATAAAAGGCCTCATTTCTTCACATAAACTCCTAGTAAAAGCTGCAGGTATTGCTATAATTAATAAATCCTTATCAACAATAGTTTCTTCTATACTTGTTGTTATCTTTATACTATCAGATATTTTAAAATTAGGAATTAACTTCTCATTAGAACGATTTTTCTCTAAATTATCTTTTTCTTCCTCAAACTTTGTCCACATTGTTACAGAACAGTTATTACTAGTTAAAATACTACTTAAAGCCATACCATAAGCTCCACATCCAAATAAACCTATATTCATTACAAAAGCCTCCTAAAGAAAAAACGATTTTCCTGAAAAATCGTCTTTTAAAATGACAGGTAATAATAAAATCAACATATATTACATCTATCAAAATAATTGATTTATTTCAAGTTTCTCTATAATTTTCCCATATTTAAATAGCTTTGTCAATTATTTTAATATTTGAGTTTCGGTTTTTTACAAAAAAATTTGAACAAATTTAATTTTGAATTAAATCGTAGAGATATTTTTAATAA
>CANQST010000062.1 GCA_947626595.1 uncultured Bacilli bacterium
TTTATTATAATATAAATTATTACAAAAGTAACTTCTCTTATTTCTTAAAATCGAGAATTTAACTTTTTATTCTACATCAATGTAAAAAATTAGTAAAGAAATAAAAAAATATAAAAAAGAGTTGACAAATTATTATGTTATTAATATAATGTTAATAACAAGCAAGAAAGTTTGTACATTTTTTAAAATATGTTATTAATAAACTGTTAATAACAAGAAGGAGGATTTATGGTAAAAAATTTAAAATGTTATGATGGAATGTTAATCGTTGTAGATATGGTTAACGGCTTTGTAAAGAAAGGAGTTTTACATGATAGTAAGATAGCTAGCACAATCCCTAGACAAATTGAATTAATTAAAAAATCACATCAAAATGAAAACTTAATTGTATTTATTAAAGATACTCACGAAGAAAATTCAATTGAACACAAAAGATTTCCTGCACCACATTGTGTTAAAGGAACTACAGAAGAACTAGTAATTGACGAACTATCAAAATATGAGACTTTAGATAATACAATCTCAATTGAAAAAAACTCAACAAGTTTTATGGAAGCTCCTAGTTTTAGAAAACTAGTAGGAGAAGCTAGTAATATTAAAAATGTTGATATAGTAGGTTGCTGTACCGATATATGTGTATTTAATGGAGCAATGGCCTTAGCAAACTACTATGATCAAGAAAATAAAGATGTTAACATTACCGTTCATCAAGATGCTGTCGCCACATTCGCTGAAGATACAAGAAAAAATTATGTAGATGCCGCTTATTTACTTATGGAACAACAAGGAATAAAATTAGTTAAAAAGAGATAATTTTTTTACAATTTGTTATTAATAAAATGTTAAAAAGAAAAGGAGAGATTAATTATGGAAAATAAAACAATGATGACCGATTTTTATGAATTAACCATGGCTCAAACATATTTTGATGCCGGTAAAAAAGACGAAAAAGCCTACTTTGATATCTTTTTTAGAACGAACCCCTTTAATGGAGGTTATACCATGACAGGAGGACTTGATGAGACAATAAAATATTTACAAAATTTTAAATTTACCAAAGAAGATATAGATTTTCTTAGAACAACAGGTAATTTTAGTGAAGAATTTCTAACATACTTAAAAGACTTAAAATTTACAGGTGATGTTTATGCCATGCCCGATGGTACCGCCGCCTTTCCTAATGAACCCGTTTTAACTGTAAAAGCTAATATGATAGAAGCTCAAATAATTGAAACAGCCTTACTTGCTAACTTCAATCACGGAGGACTAGTAGTAACCAAAGCTAAAAGAGTAACCGCTGCTGCCAAAGGCATTCCTGTAATGGAGTTTGGTGCTAGAAGAGCCCGTGGAATTGACTCTGCCATAGAAGCCAGTAAAAATGCTTTTATTGGTGGATGTAGTGGAACTAGTAATGTTTTAGCAGGAAAAAAATATGATATTCCCGTACTTGGTACTATGGCGCATTCCCTAGTTCAAGAAGCCGATTGTGAATATGAAGCATTTTTAGAATATGCTAAATCAAATCCCAATAACTGCGTATTTTTAGTTGATACATTTGATACTTTAAAAAGCGGTATTCCTAATGCCATTAGAGTAAGCCGTGAATATCTTGAACCCAGAGGATACAAATTAAAAGGAATTAGAATAGATAGTGGAGACTTAGTATATTTATCAAAAGCCGCTAAACAAATGCTTACAGATGCCGGTTACCCTGATGCCACAATTTGTTTATCTAACGGATTAGACGAATACTCAATTAGTAATATGTTAAATAAAGGAGCCGTAATCAATTCCATAGGAGCCGGTGATAATATAGCAGCTTCTAAAGAAAGACTAAATGGTGTTTATAAACTAGTTGCTATCGAAAAAGATGGTGAAAAAATACCTAAAATTAAAGTTAGTGGTGATACTGTAAAAACAACAAATCCAGGTGTAAAAAAAATATATAGGTTCTACGACAATGACACTGGTAAAGTATTAGGAGACATCATAGCTCGTGAAGACGAAATAATTTCAAAAGAAGAATACACTTTAGTATCTGATGTAGATTCATGGAAAAGAACAACTATTAATGACTATATGCTAAGAGAATTACAAGTACCTATATTTATAAATGGAAAATTAGTTTATAATGAACCAACAATTAAAGAAAAACAAACCTATTGTAAAGAAGAATATGAAACTTTAACTGATAGAATTACCGATATAAATAATCCCCATAAATACTATGTTGATTTATCAGAAGAAGAAAGAAAATTAAAAGAATACATGCTATTTGAAGCCATGAGTAACGCCGCCACAACAGCCATGGAAAATAGCGGATACCAAAAGGTGAAAAAGCCATGAGAAAAGAAAAACTAGAAGAACTAAGAGACTATATTAATGAACTTAAAACTATAAGGGTAATAAACTCACTAGATAATCCAACTTTTCTAAGTATTCAAAAAGCCTATTATAAATTAAATAATGGAAAAGTAATTCCAAGAGAAAAATTAGTAAAGAATGGTACCGATGGAAGTGCCGCCATCGTCTTACCAGTAACTGTCGATAATAATACAATATTAGTTGTTCAACCCCGCGTTAATACTAAAGAAACTGTAGGTATAGAATTACCAGCCGGCTATATTGAACCATCAGAAGAACCTCTTTCCGCTGCCATAAGAGAATTAACAGAAGAAACAGGCTACATCCCTGAAAAAATGCACCTTTTAGATAGTTACTATCAAGACCAAGGATGTATGAGTGCTTATAATTATAGTTATTTAGCTCTAGACTGTAAAAAAGTAAAAGACCAGCAGCTAGACAAATATGAATTTATTAAATATTTTGAATGTAAATACGAAGAAGTCTTAGAACTAGTAGAGTTAGGCTACATAAAAGATATCAATTCTAAATACACAATAGAAAAATCTAAAAAATATTTTAAAATATAAAATCTAGGAGAAAGATTATGAAAGAATACGGATATATAAAAGTAGCAGCCATTGTACCAGAGCTAAAGGTTGCTAATACAGAATATAATACAAAAGAAATTATTAAACAGATAAAAAATGCTTCTAAAAAAGATATAGATATAGTTTTATTTCCAGAATTATCTATAACTGGGTATACATGTAGTGACTTATTTTTACAAGACTTATTATTGGATAACGCACTTAAATGCTTAAAATTAATTTGTAAAGAAACTAAAAGTCTAGATATTATTTCTATAGTAGGTTCACCTATTAGAGCAGAAAATCAAATATTTAATTGTGCTATTGTTATACAAAAAGGAAAAATACTTGGCATAGTTCCCAAAACATATATACCTAATTATTCTGAGTTTTATGAAAAAAGGTGGTTTTCTTCTAGTAGTAATAAAATAAAAAGTTATATAGAAATAGATAAAGAAAAAATACCATTTACTACCAATATTATATTTGAAGATAAAGATAATAAAGCAATATCTTTTGCCATAGAAATATGTGAAGATTTATGGAGTAATTTTCCACCTAGTAATAATCATACTTTAAATGGAGCAAGTATAATATTTAATTTATCTAGTAGTAATGAAATAGTAGGTAAGTATGAGTATCGTAAAAATCTAGTTAAAATGCAATCTGCCAAAACAATATCTGCATATATCTATGCATCAAGTGGCGTTAACGAATCCACTACCGATTTATTATTTTCAGGTCATGCTATGATTGCTGAAAATGGTACTATTTTGAAAGAAAACAAGAGATTTGATTTCAATTCAAATATGATTTATGAAGATATCGATGTCCTTAAAATTATGAATAATAGATATAAAGACACTAGTTATATGGGTGTTGTAGAAGACAAAGAATATATAAGAGTTAATATCGATATAAAAGATAACAAAAAAGATATAGTAAGAAAATACAGCCCATATCCATTTGTTCCTCAAAATGATTTAAAAAGAAAAGAAAGATGCGAAGAAATATTTAACATTCAAGCATCTGCTCTAGCTAAAAGAATAAAACATACTGGTATGAATAAATGCGTTATAGGTGTATCTGGAGGATTGGACTCCACCTTAGCCTTCCTAGTAATTGTAGAAGCATTTAAAAAGCTAGGTATTACTAATAAAAATATTATTGCTATTACAATGCCAGGATTTGGTACTACGAGTAGAACTTATAATAATGCTATGAATTTGATAAAAAGCTACAATGCCACCTTGAAAGAAGTAAATATAAAAGAAGCATGCTTAGTCCATTTAAAAGATATTGACCATGATGTTAATAACCATGATATTACATATGAAAATACTCAAGCTAGAGAAAGAACACAAATATTAATGGATATTGCTAATAAAGAAAAAGCCTTAGTTATTGGAACCGGCGATTTATCAGAACTTGCCCTAGGATGGTGTACCTATAATGGAGACCATATGAGTATGTATGCCGTAAATACATCCATTCCTAAAACTTTAGTTAAATATCTAGTAGAATATGTTGCTTTAAATGAAAATAATGAATTGCGAAAAAATACCATCTTAGATATCTTAGATACTCCCATATCTCCAGAACTACTGCCACCTGATACAAATGGAAAAATAGCTCAATTAACAGAAAACTCTGTAGGCCCATACGTATTACATGATTTCTTTTTATATCACTTCTTAAGATATGGAGCTTCACCAAAGAAAATATATTTTATAGCTAAGAAAACATTTAAAAATTATAGTGAAGAAGAAATATTGAAGTGGTTAAAATTCTTTATTAAAAGATTTTTTACTCAGCAATTTAAAAGAAGTTGTATACCAGATGGAGTAAAAGTAGGAACTATTAGCCTATCACCTAGAGGCGACCTTAGAATGCCTAGTGACAGCGACTACTTAGATTGGCTAAATGATATAAATAATTAAAATGGAGGAATATTTATGAGAATTGGAATATTTGGTGGTTGTTTTAATCCTCCCCATAAGATGCATAAAGATATTGCCTTAAATTTAATAAAAGAAAATTATATAGATAAAGTTATATATGTACCAACAGGTAATAAATATGAAAAGAATGATTTAGTAGACGCTAAAATTAGATATAATATGATTAAAATTATGGTAGAAGGATACTATAACTTAGAAGTATCAAGCTATGAAATTAAAAATAATTTAACTTATACATATCAAACACTAAATCATTTTAAAAATAAATATAAAAACGACGAAATATATTTTATATGTGGTACTGATAACTTGAAAGAAATTACTACTTGGAAAAATTATAAGTATATATTATCTAACTTTAAGCTATTAGTCATAAATAGAAACAATGACCTAGAAAATATCAATATAAATAGTTTAAATCATAAAAATATAGTATTTGTAAATATTCCTTTTTCTAATATATCTTCAAGCCTAATTAGAAGTGATTTAAATAAATATAAGAAAATGATAGATAAAAAGGTATTTCAATTTATATAACAAGAAAAATTATATTATATAAATAAGAACAAAGCATAATGAAAAACTTGAACTATTGAAAAAAACTATTGTATAATTATATAGATAGTGTGAAAAGTTTTATGGAAAACTAGTCATACTGGATGAAAAAGATATTAAAATGAAAATTTTAATATAA
>CANQST010000063.1 GCA_947626595.1 uncultured Bacilli bacterium
ATTGAAAAAAGTATAGAAAAATATTAATAAATAAAGAAAAAATGGGTAGTTTGCATAAAAACTATGCACACTACCTTAATATGAGAGGGGTGATAATATGTATAATTATCCAGAAGAAGAACAAGGAAATGTTTTAGAAAAATATGGTAGAAATATTTGTCAGGATGCTAAGGATGGTAAAATTGATCCCGTAATTGGTAGAGACGAGGAAATTCGTAGTATTACTAGGGTGTTATCTAGAAAAACTAAGAATAATCCTGTATTAATTGGAGAACCAGGTGTTGGTAAAACAGCTATTGTTGAGGGATTAGCTTTAAGAATTGTTAAGGGAGATGTTCCAAGTAGTCTTAAGGATAAAACTATTTGGGAGTTAGATATGGCCTCTTTAGTAGCGGGCGCTAAATATAGGGGTGAATTTGAGGAAAGACTAAAAAACGTTTTGAATGAAGTGAAGAAAAGTGCGGGAGAAATTATTATGTTTATTGACGAAATACACATGATAGTTGGTACTGGTAGAACTGATGGCGCAATGGATACTTCTAATATTTTAAAACCAATGTTAGCTCGTGGTGAAATCCATGTTATAGGTGCAACTACTTTAAAAGAGTATCGCGAATATATTGAAAAAGATGGTGCTTTGGAAAGACGTTTTCAAAAGGTTAAAGTAGAAGAGCCTAATGTTATTGATACTATTACGATACTTAGAGGTTTAAAAGAACGTTTTGAAATCCACCATGGTGTTAGTATCACTGACAAAGCTTTAATTACTGCCGCAACTTTATCAAATAGATACATAACTGATCGCTATTTACCTGATAAAGCTATTGATTTAGTTGACGAAGCGTGTGCTACGATAAGGGTCCAAATGGATTCTGTACCATTTGAACTTGATACTTTAACTCACGATATTATGCGTCTAGAAATAGAAAAACAAGCTTTGAAGAAAGAGCGTGACGAACTATCTAAAAAGAGATTAGAAAAAATAGAAGAAGAATTAACAGTTCTAAAAGAAAAAGAAAGTTCTTTAAAAGAGGCTTGGAATAATGAAAAAGAGATAAATGAAGATATCAAGAAAAAGAAAAGTGAAATAGAAAAAGCTAAGTTTGAGTTAGATAAAGCTGAAAATGAATATGACTTAGAAAGAGCTGCTATACTTAGACATGGTGAAATTCCTAAGTTAGAAAAAGAATTAGATAAATTAAATAACTTAGAGAAAAATAAAATCCTTAGTGATGTAGTTACTGATAATGATATATGTGGAATAATTGCGAAATGGACTAATATACCTGTTACAAAATTAATTGAGTCTGAGAAGGAAAAACTTCTAAGCTTAGAAGAAGATATGAAGAAGAGAGTAATGGGTCAGGACGAAGCTTTGAAGTTGGTAAGTGATGCTGTTATTAGGTCACGTAGTGGAATAAAGGATGCTAATAAGCCAATTGCTTCATTTATGTTTTTAGGACCTACTGGAGTAGGTAAGACTGAGGTTGCTCGTACGTTAGCGTATGAATTGTTTGACGACGAAAAACATATGATTAGAATTGACATGAGTGAATATATGGAAAAGTTTAGTGTTTCTAGATTAATTGGTTCTCCTCCAGGATATGTTGGTTATGAAGAGGGTGGACAATTAACAGAGGCTGTAAGAAGAAATCCTTATAGTATTGTATTATTTGACGAAGTAGAAAAAGCTCATCCTGAAGTTTTAAATTTACTTTTACAAATATTGGACGATGGAAGAGTTACTGACTCTAATGGTAGACTAGTTGATTTTAAAAATACAATTATTATAATGACTTCTAATTTAGGTAGTGAGTATATTTTAGATGGAAATACTGAATTAGTAAGTAAAGCTGTAAAAGATCATTTTAGACCAGAGTTTATTAATAGAATAGATGAGATAATTACTTTTAAACCATTAACTAGGGATGCTTTAGAAAAAATACTTGATAAGATAATTAATGATATTGAACATAGAATTGCTGATTTAAATATAAAAATAGAACTTACAAGCAAGGCAAAGGAAGAGTTCTTAAATGTTGGATATGATGTTAACTATGGTGCTAGACCTTTAAAAAGATTAGTTAGTAGAACAATTGAAACAGATATGGCCAAGTTAATAATAGATGGCTCAATTAAGAGTAATGATATTGTCTTAGTAGATTACAGTAATGATAAATTTATAATAAGTAAAAAGATAGTTTAATTTCGACTATCTTTTTTTCTAGGATAAGGCTCTTTAGTATTAGTTAGACATAGGATATAATCAATGGAGGTATTATAGAAGTTAGCTATATCAATTAGGACTTCTTTTGGCATCCATCTACTTTCTGTTTCATATCCTGAATAAGTTCTTTCAGCAATCTTTAGCATTTTAGCTAAGTCTTTTTGTTTTAAATCTTTATCTTCTCTTAAATCTTTTAATCTATTCATATTTCCTCACATCTACATTTTCTCACAGTTCAAACTGAGCTATTGACTTTTAGCTCAAAATGAGCTAAAATTATCATAAGATTTTGTAATATAGGAAGTGTCTTATGAAAAAGATAAGTAATAATAAAAAGATGGTAATATTTGTAGTAATAGGGGTATTTGTATCTATAGTATGTTCTTTTTGTTTGGCAGAAACTTTAATAGAAAGTAGTAAAGTTAGTTATGTAGATAATTCTAAAATAGGGGCGACTAATGTGCAAAATGCCATAGATGGTACATGTACAAAGTTTAGTAGTGAGTTACAAAACTTTCTTTTAAAAGTATATCCAGTAGGAAGTATTTATATAAGTTATAGTGCTACTAATCCTCAAACTTTATTTGGAGGAACATGGGAAGTCTTTGGAAAAGGACAAACACTAGTAGGAATAGATACTAGTTCAACTGAATTTAAAACATTAGGGCAAACAGGAGGAGCTAAGTCTATTTCATATACACCAGCTGGAACAATAGGAAGTACCGGATTAAATATTAATCAAATACCAAGTCATACTCATAGTTATGATAAAGTAAATGCCAATACTGGTTCACATACTTTAACAATAGACGAAATTCCTAGTCATAATCATGGTGGCTCCACAGGAATAAGTGCTGTAAATATAAGTACACAATTTGGATATGCATCAGGTACTGACGGTAGATTTATATCATTGGCAAATGGTAATACTTATAATGGAGCCTTAAATATAATTTGGAATTCCTCTAATCATAGTCATACTATTTCTTCACAAGGAGGAGGTGGTGGTCATACACATCCAATTTCAACAACCTCAACTTCAACTGGAGCTGCTGGTAAAGGCACAACCAGTGATGGACACACTCATAGTTTTACTGGAACAGCTACAACTCTAAATAATCTTCAACCATATATAACAGTTTACATGTGGAAAAGAACTAAGTAATTTATTTATTTCTTCTAAACAGGTAAAACTGTTCTTTTATTTTTGCCAAAAGTGTTGTATAATTTATCTTATGAGAGGTCATTAGAGGTGAAATATGAAAGCACTAATCACAGGAGCTTCTTCCGGTATAGGTTTGTCTTTTGCAAAAATTCTAGCTCAAGAAAATTATGAGTTGATTTTAGTGGCACGAAATAGAAGAAAATTAGAAGAAATTCAAGAGTCTTTAAAAGCTAAAGTTACTATTATTGTAGCAGATTTATCTAGTGAACAAAAAGTAAAAGAACTATATGCTTTCATAAAAAAAGAAAATATTGATATTCTAATTAATAATGCTGGTTTTGGGGACTTTGGTTATTTTACTCAAACAGATCTTTCTAAAGAATTAGAAATGATTAATACTAATATTAAGGCTGTTCATATTTTGACTAAGTCTATTTTAAAAGATATGGAAAGGAAAAATTTTGGTTATATCTTAAATGTTTCTTCTTCTGCAGCTTTTCAACCGGGACCTTTAATGGCTACTTATTATGCGACTAAGTCTTATGTTTATCAACTTACTTGTGCTTTATATTATGAACAGAAAAAGAAGAAGAGTAATGTCCATATTTCTGTATTATGTCCAGGACCGGTAGATACTAATTTTAATGATGTTGCGAATGTTAATTTTGCAGTTTCACCTTTATCAAGTAATTATGTCGCAAGATATGCTTTGGAAAATATGTTTAAAAATAAATTGGTTATTATACCTGGAATTAAAATGAAATTAGCGCATTTCTTTGGTCGCTTTGTACCAGTAAAATTATTACTTAAAATAACTTATAGAATTCAAAAGAAAAAAAGTATTTAGATATGTTAAACTTAAGGGGGCTTCGTTTATGCATAACTATAATGAATTTATTAGAGAACTTATTGATAATTGGTTTAATATTGGACTTAGATTTGGTCTTGATAGAAAGGAATTACTTAATATTTTAATTCCTAATCTTTATAATGTTTTAGACTATATGGATGATGACACTACTACAAAGCTATTTTCTACTTACATACTTGGAGTAGCTTTTTTGGATGCTTATAAAATGTTTTCTTATAAGCAAAAACAGTGTCAAAACAATGATTTAGACGAGGATGTTTTTGGTATTCTTAATGATATTGAAAGTTTTGACGATTTACTTGAAGCTATTTCAACTGACGAGGCTTTTTTTGAAAAGATACTTGTAGCTTCTAGTAATTTTCGTAATTTAAATTATTTGGGTAGATATTTAGTAATGAAGTCTTTATCGGAAGAGGAAAATTACTTTTTAAGTGACTTATTTCCTGTTCATGAATTAGATATGGCTTCTTATGATAATGATGTTGATTTAAAAACAATAGTTGATTATATGCAAGAGAAAAAATATTATCAAGAAAATATTAGTGGTATTGTATTTAAGGGTGGTATTGTTGCGAATGTCATTGGTTTTATTAGAGAACTTCTTTCTATAGACCCACCTAATGCTTTAAATATTTTACTGGAAATAAGTAAAGCTGATTACAAGATATCTAAGTATTTGATTAGTGCTCCAGATATGAATGAGGTTAGTGTTGATCTTTTTCAAGAACATATTAATTTATATGAGAACTCTGATACAGATGATATAATGGCTAAAATGGTACATGATCAAGACTTTTTAAAGGATGCAGTTTTTAATTTGTTATATGCTTTTGTGGAAAAATCTTATAATGATATAGATATAGATGTAAATCTTTTGGATAATGAAGAAGTAGAAAAAGTTATTAAGAAAATGATATTTGAGATAGTGTGAAAAGTTTTATGGAAAACTAGTCATACTGGATGAAAAAGATATTAAAATGAAAATTTTAATATAAAT
>CANQST010000064.1 GCA_947626595.1 uncultured Bacilli bacterium
AATGCTTATGATTTAATAATATTAGATATTATGTTACCAAATATTAATGGAGTTGAAATTTTAAATAAAATAAAAGAAGAAGATATCTCTTCAAATGTAATTATGCTAACAGCAAAAAGTTCTCTTGATGATAAACTAGATTGTTTTGAATTTGGTGCTGATGATTATGTAACTAAACCTTTTCATATAGAAGAATTAATTGCAAGAGTAGGAGTTCAATTAAGAAAAAACAATTCTAAAATAAAAGATGAAATAGAGTTTTATGATTTAAAACTTGATATAAGAAATTCTATGTTAATATGTAAAACAAACAATGAAAGCATAGAGCTTCCTCATCGTGAATTTTTACTTGTAGAATATTTTATCACTAATCCTAATCAAATAATTTCAAAAGATCAAATATATGATAAAGTATGGGGAATAGATAGTGATTTTGAGTCAAATAACTTAGAAGCATATATTTCCTTTGTAAGAAAAAAATTAAAAATAATTGAATCTAAAGTAAATATAAAATCCTTACGAGGGCTAGGTTATAAGATGGTGGTAGATTATGAATAATTTAAGACGTAAAACATTCTATACAATATTTTTTATTATATCTTTATTTATAATATTTGCTATATTTATTTATAATAGACAAATTTATAAAGAAGAATATAAAGGTATAGAAGATAATCTAACACGTATGAGAAAAGTTATAAAAAATAATGATATGCCAGAAGAAAAAGGAAGAAGAAATGATTTAAGAGATGAGTTAGATAATAGATTAATTATGAATTACTATGTCTATACTGTATTACTGGATAGAAATAATAATATAATTGATAGAATTAGTCATAATGAAGAAGGATTTAATGAAAGAGTTACAAACAAAATAGAAAAGATATTAAATGAAAAAGAAGAAAGTGAAATAAAAATAGGAAACTTGTATTTAAATTCTTTTGCTTATAATTTCAATTATGGAATTTCCCTAGTATTAATAGATACTAAACTAATTCAAGATAGACTTTTAATGACTTTATTTAAATCTCTAATAATTCTTATTATAAGTGAAATAGTAATACTTGTAATTAGTAAAAAAATAACTGATTGGATTACTGAACCAGTAGAAGAAAGTTTTAATAAACAAAAAGATTTTATTGCCAATGCATCTCATGAATTAAAAACTCCACTTGCGGTAATAACTGCGAGTACAGATTGTATTGATGTAAATAAGAAAAATAAAAAGTGGATTGAAAATGTAAAAAATGAATCAGATAAAATGAATAATCTAATTACTAGATTACTTGATCTATCTAAATCAGAAAATATAAAACATGAAGGATTAGAAATTAATAACTTATCAAAGATAGTAGAAAAAAGAGTAATGATTTTTGAAAGTCTTGCTTATGAGAAGAAAGTTAATATAACGACTAATATAAAAAAGAATGTAATGTTTAAATGTAATATAGAAGATATAGATGAAGTAATATCTGTATTAGTTGATAATGCTATAAAACATAGTGAAGAAAAAAGTGTAGTAAAGGTTAATCTATATCAAGATAAAAATAATATTACTATAGAAGTTATTAATAAAGGAAATGAAATAAAACAAGAAGATAAAGAAAAAATATTTGAAAGATTTTATCGCGCAGATAAATCTAGAAATAGAAAAGATAATAGATATGGACTTGGTCTATCTATTGCTAAAAATATAGTAGAAAGTTATAATGGAACAATTAAAGTATCATCTGATGATGAATATACAACTTTTATAATTAATTTTAAAAACAGAAAACATTAAATAATAAAATTTAGTGTTTTTTTTAATCTTATTTTAATGTTCATATATTAATATTGTTATCGAAAGGAGATGTTTATAATGTCCAAAGAAAATATAGAAGAAAAGAAAGATAAAAAGGACAAAAATAAATTTTTAGAAAGGTTAAGTAGTAAAGAGAATAGAAAATATATAACGACTGCAATAATATTAATAATTGCTATAACAATTTGTATATTACTTTTATTTTGTAAAGCATATCTTAATGATTCTATTATAAGTCCTAAGAAAAAAGTAGAATTAAAATATACAGAAACAAGTGATAGTAAAAAGAGTACAGAAGGAGTATATATCACAGATGTTTCAGAAGTAGTTGAAAATGTAATGCCATCAATTGTAGCAATTACAAGTAAGACACAAATTTCAGCAGGAGATTTTGGTCCTAGTTATTTTAGAGGAAAAGAATATGCCGAAGGTGCAGGATCAGGTGTAATTATTAGTAAAACAGATAATGATATTATGATTTTAACAAACAACCATGTCGTAGAAGGTGCAGAAGAATTATCAGTACAATTTATAAACGAAAAAAGTTATGATGCAAGTATTGTTGGAACATCTGATAAAAAAGATATAGCAATTATTTCTGTACCAATAAGTAGTATTGATAGTACAACTCTAGAATCAATAAAAATAGCAAGTCTTGGAGATTCAGAAAAACTTAAAGTTGGTAATGGAATTATCGCAATTGGTAATGCTTTAGGTTATGGACAATCTGTAACAACAGGTGTAGTTAGTGCAGTTAATAGAGAAGTAGAAGCAGATGATTACACAAATAAAATGATTCAAATAGATGCTGCTATCAATGGTGGTAACAGTGGCGGGGCTTTACTTAATAGTAAAGGAGAAGTTGTAGGTATTAATTCTTTAAAATACTCATCAAACACAACAACTTCTACTGCAAGTATAGAAGGAATGGGTTTTGCCATACCTATATCTGATGTAAAGGATCTAATAGAGTCCTTAATAAATGGAGAAGGAGATAATACTGGAAGTATCGGAGTAGAAGGAAATATTATAAACAATAATTATAATAATATTCCAACAGGTTTTTATATATCAAAAATAGTAGAAGGTAGTGGTGCTGATAAAGCTAACTTAGAAATTGGAAACATCATTACTAAAATAAATGGTAATGAGATAAATGATAGAAGTGATATCAAAAGTATTTTAAATGATTTAAAAAAAGGAGATGTTGTGACTTTAACTGTTAGTTATGCAAATGGTCGTGAATATAAGGAAAAAGAAGTAAAAGTAACTTTATCATAAAGAAAGTGAAAAAATTCATTTTCTTTTTAATTTTATTATAATTTTAATGTTCTTTTAATCTTCGAATAATAAAATGTATTTGAAAAGGAGGAATAATATGTTTATTTTAAAGAATGCTTTTATTTCCATTACTAGAAATAAAAGTAGAAATATTTTAATAGGAGTAATTATTTTAGTAATCGCAGCCGCATCAACTGTAACACTTGCTATTAAAAATACTGCAACTGATTTAATAGACTCTTACAAAGATTCATACGATAAAGAACTAACTATTAGTTTTAATCGTGAAAACATGATGAAAGATTTTGATTTTTCAAATCAAGAATCTCGTGAACAAATGAAAGAAAATTTTAATAATATGGAAACTTATAGTGATGAGGATCTAGAAAAATATGCTGATAGCGACTATATAGAAGATTACTATTATACTTATGAAGTATCTTTAAATGCAGAAAATATAGAAAAAGCAGAGTCAGAAAGTAACATGGAAATGGGTAGAGGTAAAAGAGACGGAGAAAATGAACTCGATTATAATCTAATAGGTTATAGTAATAAAAACTCTATGACAGAATTTATTGAAGGTAAATATAAAATGACAGATATAGTAGATGATGCTTGGGATAAAGCATTTGATGGTAATTATATTTTTATAAATAATGAATTAGCATTCCTAAATAACTTAAAATTAAATGACAAAATAACATTTACCTCAAGTGATAGTCAAAACTATGAATTTGAAATTCTTGGTATTTTTGAAGAAAGTGAAAGTGATGATAATGAAGGTAATGGTCCAGTAGATATGTTTTCATCATCTGCTAATACAATTATCACAAATACAGATTCTTTAACTAAAATTTCAGAGGAAAATGAAAATGTTCATGGAAGAATAAATCCTACATTTATAATTAAAGATTATAAGGATAAAGATAAAATAGAAAAAGAATTTCATGATAAAGGACTTCCAGAAAATTATACAGTTGAAACTAATGAAGAAGAAGCAAATAGTGCTGTATCATCAGTATCTAATGTTAATACTTTTGCAACTACATTTCTAATTATAACTTTAATTATAGGATCAATTATACTGTTTGTAATTAATATGATTAATATAAGAGAAAGAAAATATGAAATAGGAGTATTAAGAACAATAGGAATTAGTAAATTAAAACTAACTATGCAGTTTATTTCAGAACTTTTAATAGTTGCCCTAGTAGCATTAGTTTTAGGACTTGGTATTGGAGCAGTATCATCTAAAGGAATAAGTAATTCATTATTAAAAAATGAAATATCATCATCAACTGAAGAAAATGAAAAAATAGAAAATAACTTTGGTGGTAAAGAGAATATAGAAAAAGGGAATCCTGACTTTAAAGGTGGTATGAAAAATGGACGTAGAGGAGTACCAGTTGTACAAGCATATAACTCTATTAATGCTGTTGTAAATCTTAAAGTAATAATTGAATTATTAAGTATTGGACTTTCTATTGTTTTAATTAGTAGTATAGCATCTATGATAAGTATCCAAAGATTTTCACCACTTACTATATTGAAAGAGAGGTCGTAGAGTATGGCAAAAGAAAATAATGTTTTATTAAAAATAAAAAACGTAGGTTATAGATATAGTGACGCTACTGCAGATGAATATGCAATTAAAGATATTAATTTAGAATTTGAAAGAGGAAAAATATATGCAATTAGAGGTAGAAGTGGTAGTGGTAAGACAACTCTTTTATCTCTAATAAGTGGTCTTGAAAGATGTACTGAAGGAAAAATTATCTTT
>CANQST010000065.1 GCA_947626595.1 uncultured Bacilli bacterium
TTAAAAAAATATATAGAAAGATATTGATAAATAAAGAAAAAATGGGTAGTTTGCATTAAAACTATGCACACTACCTTTTTTTAATACGAGGAGGGATTATGGAAGAAGTAATACTATTTTTATTAAGTTTTCTTTTTATATTTATTATTTATCAAATAATAATAGTTTCTCCTGCGAAAAGGAGTAAAGAGAAAAAGACAAAGAAGAAAAAAGATAGAGAACCTATTGAGATAAAATATTTAATTACTAAATATAGTCTTGATATTAAAAAGGTAAATTATAATCAACTTTTACAGATAGTTGCTTTGACTTCTTCTTTTGATATAGCTCTTAGTACTAGTTTAATTATGGCAGTTAAAGATTTTTTCTTAAGTGTTGTTGTGGGAATTGTTGCGATAATTTCACTTATAATGGTAAGTTATCATTTAGTTTATTTATTTTATAAAAAGAAAGGAATGATTAAGAAATGAATTTTAAGGAAATAGAAAGTAAATGGCAAAAGTATTGGGAAGATAATAATATTTTTGTTGCGAAAAATGGATCTGATAAGAAGCCTTACTATATTCTAGTAGAGTTTCCTTATCCAAGTGGTAGTGGATTACATGTTGGTCATGTAAGGAGTTATACAGCACAAGATTCTATTGCGAGAATGAAAAGAATGCAAGGATATAATGTGTTATATCCTATGGGTTGGGATGCTTTTGGAGCACCTGCTGAGCAATACGCTATTAAAAATCATATTCACCCTAAAGAGGCCGTTAAAGAAAATATAAAGACTTTTAAAGCACAAATGAAGTCATTAGGTTTTTCTTTTGATTGGACAAGGGAGTTTTCAACAACTGATCCTGAGTATTATAAATGGACCCAATGGCAATTTTTACAATTTTATAAGCATGGTATGGCTTATAAAGATACAGTTCCAGTAAACTGGTGTCCTACTTGTAAAAGCGTATTATCTAATGAGGATGCTGCCGGGGGAGTATGTGAAAGATGTGGCAGTCAAGTTGTTCAAAAAGAAAAGTCACAATGGATGCTAAGAATGAGTGAATATGCTGAAGATTTATTACAAGGTTTAGACGATACTAATTTTGCGGAAAGAGTAAAGTTAGGTCAAATAAATTGGATTGGTAAATCAGTAGGAGCTCATGTTGATTTTAAAATAAAAGGTCATGATAAGACATTTACAGTATTTACAACAAGATGTGATACATTATTTGGAGCAACTTACTGTGTTTTAGCACCTGAACATGAATATGTTTTAGATATAACTACTAAGGAACATTTAGAAGAAGTAAAGGAATATATAAGGAATTGTTCTTTAAAAAATGAAATGGAAAGAACAGAGTTAAATAAAGAAAAAACAGGTGTCTTTACAGGAGCTTACGCAATTAATCCTGTTAATGGTAGGGAAATTCCTATTTATATATCTGACTATGTTTTAGCAAGTTATGGTACTGGTTCTATTATGGCAGTTCCTGCACATGATGAAAGAGATTATGAGTTTGCGAAGAAATTTAATATTCCAATAATTCAAGTTTTAGAAGAAGTAACTGGTACTCCTCATGAAAATGAAAGTGAAAAGAAGAGTATAGTTGCGGTTGTTTATGATAGAGAAAATGATAAGTATTTGACTATTAATTGGAAAGAAAAAGGTGGAAGATTATTTGTTGGTGGAACAATTAAAGATGGAGAAACACCGTTAGAATGCGCTATTCGTGAGATAAAAGAAGAGACTGGTTATACAGATTTAGAATTAAAGGAAGAAAGCTTTAAGATTAATCACCACTATTATGCTTATAATAAAGATAAGTACTTTAATATAGAGGCAACACCACTTTTATTTGAGTTAAAGACTAATAAAAAGATAGAACAGGAATTGGATGATGACGAGGACTTTGAAGTAGAATGGGTAAGTAAGGATGTTATTTTAAAAGAAATAAAAGACCAGTTACATATGAAATCATTTGAATATGTTACAAAGCCTGGTGCCATGGTAGGAGATGGTACACATACTAATTCTAGTTTCTTAGATGGATTAAATAAAGAAGACGCTATTAATAAAATGATTAGCTGGTTAGAAGATAAGAAATTAGGTAAAAAGAAAATTAATTATAAAATGCGTGATTGGATTTTTTCTAGACAAAGATTTTGGGGTGAACCTATTCCAATGATTTATTGTGAGAAGTGTGGATATGTTCCAATGAAGGAAGAAGATTTACCTTTGTTATTACCAGATGTTGCGGAATATGAACCAACGGAAGATGGAGAAAGTCCACTTGCGAATATAAAAGAGTGGGTTAATACTACTTGTCCATGTTGTGGAGGAAAAGCTAAGAGAGAGACGGATACTATGCCTAACTGGGCTGGTTCAAGTTGGTATTTCTTGAGATTTATGGATCCACATAATGATAAAGAATTTGCTAGTATGGATGCTATGAAGTATTGGGGAAAAGTTGACTGGTATAATGGTGGTATGGAACATACAGCAAGACATTTATTATATGCTAGATTTTGGGTACAGTTCTTATATAATATTGGATTAGTTCCTAATAAAGAAATGATTTGGACGAGAGTAAGTCATGGTATGGTACTTGGTTCTAACAATGAAAAAATGAGTAAATCAAAAGGAAATGTCATTAATCCTGATGATATTGTTAAAGAATATGGCGCTGATACTTTAAGAGTTTATGAAATGTTTATGGGAGATTATCAAATGGATGCTCCATGGAGTACAGACTCATTAAGAGGATGTAAGAGATTTATCGATAAGGTTATTCGTCTTTTAGATAAGGTTAATGATAAAGAAGGATTTACTAAGGAATTGGAAGTAATTCAAAATAAGAGTATTAAGAAAGTTACTGAGGATTTGACAACGCTTGGTTATAATACGGCTATTTCTACTTTAATGATTTTAACTAATAGTTATGAAGATTTAGAAAGTATTACTAAAGAAGATTATCATTTATTATTAACACTTCTTAATCCTATCGCTCCTCATATTACAGAAGAGTTAAATGAAAAATTAGGTTATGAACCTATTTGTTTAGGAAAATTCCCAGTATGTGATGAGAGCAAGATTGTTGAAGAAGAAAAAGAAATTGCTGTTCAAGTAAATGGTAAGGTTAGAGCTACAATAAAGATTAAGGTTGACGAAGAGGAAAATGAAGTTAAGAAAAAAGCTTTAGCAGAAGAGAATGTTATTAAACATATTGATGGCAAAGAAGTAGTAAAAGTTATCGTTATTAAAGGTAAGATAGTTAATATTGTAGTTAAGTAGTTGAAAATGTAGTAGAATAACATAAATGTAATTTTAAAATAAAAAATTATTAGTTTTGGTGGCTAATAATTTTTTTAGGTTATTTTTTAGGGTAGGGGTTTTTGATGGTGCTTATTCCTACTATATAGTTCATATCGACGTTATAGTACTTAGCTAATTTTTTAATCAAGTCAACAGGCATTAATCGATAGCCTTTTTCGTAAAGACTATATTGTTGCTGGGTAATTTCTAAGACTTGGGCAACTTGCTTTTGTCTTAAGTCATTATCTTCACGTAAACTTTTTATTCTACTAGTAAATTCTTCTATTGGCTGCATTCTTTTCACCTCTTTATTAAATTTTACCTACGTTTAAATAAATGTGTTGACTTAACATTTATTTGAGTGTTATAATTGTAATAGTTACATTTATATAAATGTAAAGATAGGTGATATGATAAATGAAAAGAATGAGGAAAGTAGTAATAGTATTAATATTAGGAATTATTTTATCGGCTATAACTTCATATGTAGTTGCGGAGACGTTAATAGACAGTAGAAATGTATCTTTTGTAGATACGAAGGAGTTAGCTGCTGATAATGTGCAAGATGCGATTGATGGAACTTGTGATAAAATGAATAGTAAGTTAACACAGGTTGATAATAAATTGTTGGAGATAGATAACAGGTTTGAGGTAGTGGAAGATAAGTTGTATACGGTTAAGAAAATGTATGGAACTAAAGAAACTACCACAGCTACCAATTTATTTTACACAGGTTTATCTATTACATTTCCGGCTAATTCTTATTGTGCAATAAGAATGGGAAGTGGATGGGCAAGTAGAAAGCCTACGGCTTTGAGGCTTGTCATTGATAAAGAAGATCCAGATCGTGGTATTGAAGCCGAAGCTGTAATAAGTGATATTGGTTCATATCTTGTATATGCTAATTATTTTGAAAATGAAGAAACACATTATGTATGGATAAAGTATAACACTACAGGTCTTCCTGATAAAGTTACTTATGAAGGTTTTTGCGCTACTAAGTATAAGCAATAATAAAATGATTTCCACAAAAATATGTGGATTTTTTGTTTTGCGATTACTGGCCTTCTAGCCAATAGTTGAATAAACTTAACTAGTTGTATAATTTAGTTAGAGTAAGCTAGCATCTAGCTAGCTTACATTTCTCCTCTTAGTAGCAGCATTGTAATACTATCTTAGTATTAAATTGAATTATATGTAGATAATAATTGTAGGTGATGTTCTTCATGAATAAGTTAAAAAATAGG
>CANQST010000066.1 GCA_947626595.1 uncultured Bacilli bacterium
TTCTCTTAACGCTATCGCTTTTTCAGCTCTCACCCGCATAGCGGGTGGTTTTATTATGTTCCTATCCCGGAACATAATAAAAAAAGATGATATTTTGGTTTTATCATCTTTATCTATTTGTTCATTAGTATTTATTTGCGTTGGAGTTTCCACATTTGGATTATCCAGGTATGGATTTTCCGTATCTGGATTATCTTCTTTTTCTAAATTTATAAAATGTGGTATTTCATATATTAAATAATTATACTCAAAATATCCTTTATCACCCCTCACTTTTTCTATTTCAACATAATGATACTCTTGCAATTCTTTTAAAATTGACCTTATACCATCTCTACTTTCTTTACTTATAGAGCATAAACCTGCAAGAGAATAATCCCAATTATCTGGCAATGATAACATAAATGAAAGCAAGCCTTTGGCTTTATAAGACAAATTTTTATCTCGTAAATGATAATTAGACATAACAGTATAATTGTTATTTTTTTCTATTTTAAAAACTGGCATTTTCCCACCTTCTTTCTATAAAAATAAATGAACTGACAATAATATCATCAGTTCATAAAATGGCATAAATGGCGTCCCCGAGAGGACTTGAACCTCCAATCTATCGCTTAGGAGACGATGGCATTTTCCTTTATGCTACGGGGACATATACTTCATTTTAACATACTTTATATTAAAATGAAGACTATTTTTTAAAATTCAATTTGATATTTTTAAAGACAGGGATAGTTTTTCGCGACAAATTCGCGACACTTTTTATTTTTCAATTTCTATCCTACCTTTAAAATAAAGAGTTTGTGAGCTTTTATTTTAATTTTGACCTTTGCCTTAGGAGGTCGTCACTCTATCCAACTGAGTTACGGGAACAGGAAAAGAAGCTTACACTTCTTGAATAACGGTAATTATCATTGGTTTAGAACCTGTCTCCATATAGAAGAATTTACCTAGATTTTCTCTTACTTCATTTTTTATTTTAGAGTAATCTACTTTTTTATTCTTATAATCTATATTTTCTTCTATTACTTCTCTAGATATTTCTTTTGTTTCTTCTAATAAGTCTTGGCTTTCCTTAACATAGATAAAACCTCTAGTTAAAATTTCTGGTCCTCCTATTATTCTTTTATTTTCTCTATCTAAAGTACAACTAATAATAACAATACCATTTTCTCCTAGCATTTCTCTATCTTTTAAGACAAGTTCACCTATATCTTCTTGACTTTTTCCATCGATTAATATTTCGTCTACATTAATATGTTCCATAGAATTAGTATTATTACCATTAACTAGTTCTAAGACATCACCATTAAGTTTTAAAATAATATTTTCTTTAGGTATACCAAGTTCTTCAGCTACTTCAGCATTGGCATATTGAAGGCGATATTCACCTTTTACAGGGAAATAATACTTAGGGTTCATTAGATTAATCATAAGCATTAAGTCTTCACGAGATGCATGATGGAGAAGATGCTTTTTACTAGATAAGCTAACAGCATTAGCTCCTAACATAGATATTTCGTCCATTACTAAGGCTAATCTTTTTTCAATTCCTGGATAACTTGGTTCAGTTATAAATATTGTATCTGTTTCTTTAATAGTAATAAACTTATCGTAACCTTTAATAATTCTTTCAAGATTAGCAAAAGGTTTTTCTTTTTCGTCTGATATAAGTACTACACTATCTTTAGCCTCTAAGTCATTTAAACTACCAATAACACTACGATTTATCGTTAAATATCCGTCGTCTATTGCTTTATTTATCATATCTTGTAAAGCTTTTCCCATAATAACAATTTTTCTTCTTGTTTTACTTACTTCATTAAATATTTCTTGAATACGGTAAAAATGAGCAGGAAAAATTGTAGCGATAATTCTATTTTCATTTTTATGTAGAACTTCTCTAATAAAGTCACTTACTCTATTACTTGGACTAGTATGACCTTGTTTATCTGCATAGAAAGATTCACACATTAGACATAAAACGCCTTGTTTACCAACATATGCAAGCTTACCAATATCAGTTTTATATGAACCCATCATAGTGGAGTCAAAAACAAAGTCTCCTGTATATACAATAGCGCCATCTTCAGTATACAAAACATAGCACAAAGCATCTGGTATAGAGTGAGTAACACTAATAGGAAAAATACTATTTTTACCAAAATCAATTTTATAATGTGGTTTAATTTCTTTTAAATTACATTTATCTAAAAGCTCTTTATTTAAATCTTTCTTAACCATTTCTAGGGTCAATTTAGTACCATATACCGCAACATTACCTAGAGTTTCTAACATATCTGGTATAGCACCCATATTACTTTCATGACCATGGGTTAAGAATATTCCTTTAATTTTCTTTTTATTCTTAATTAAATAATCAAAGTTGGGAATAATATAATCTATTCCTAAGTTTGAATCGTTATCATACTTTAAGCCGGCATCAAAAACAAAAATATCTTCATCAACATTAACAACATACATATTTTTGCCATTTTCATTTAAACCGCCTAAAGCAAAAATTTTTATTTTACTCAAAATATTTACTCCTTTCTAATTTTTTAAAGACTAAAACCAAGACTTGTTAATTATAACACTTTTTTTAAAAATTTACAATTATCTAGCAAGTTTTTCTAAAGCAACTTTAGCAGCTTCTTGTTCAGCTTCTTTTTTAGAAGAACCTACTCCAGTACCATAAACAATATCTTCTAGGATAACTTCACAAGTAAATGTTTTATCATGAGGTGGTCCTTCTTCTTTAACAATATTATATACTAAATTTTTTTGTTCTGTTTGAACTATTTCTTGAAGACGACTTTTATAATCACTAAAGAAAGAAATATTAGGGTCTTCAATATAAGGAACAATAGTTTCAAGAATAACTTTTTTGGCAGTAGCATAGCCTAAATCAACATATATTGCGCCTAGTAAAGCTTCAAATATATCAGCAACTATAGCTTTTTTAATACCATCTTTTGATACTTCTCCATGACCTACTTTGATATATTTTTGTAAACCTAGTGAAGTTGCGTAAACATAATTAGCATTTTCACAAACAAAAGAAGCTCTTACTTTAGTCATTTCTCCTTCACTTTCTTTGTGATGGTTATATAAGTAGTCAGCAACTACTAAGTCTAAGACAGCATCTCCTAAGAATTCTAATCTTTCATAATCATTTTTCTTTTTATGTTCATTAGCATAAGAACTATGAGAAAAAGCTGTTTCATATAAAATTAAACTTTTAGGTCTAATATGCAGTCTATCAAATAACTCTCTCATGTGCATCACCACTATAATTATAACTTTATTTTGAGAAAAAAGAAACATTAACTTGTATTTGAGTTTCGGTTTTTTACAAAAAAATTTGAACAAATTTAATTTTGAATTAAATCGTAGAGATATTTTTAATAA
>CANQST010000067.1 GCA_947626595.1 uncultured Bacilli bacterium
CAATAAAAGGTTAAGTTTGTCATCTTCGTACTGATAAACTAATAACCAGTCAGGCTCTATATGACACTCTCTACAATTTTTATAATATTTATCATTTATTAAATTATGATCTCTATATTTTGCGTCTAACACTTCTTTATTTGCTAGTTTATCAATAACTACTTTTAATTTTTTTAAATCTTTTCCTTGTTTTCCAACTTTCTTATATTGTTTTTTAAAATTGGAAGATAATACTACTTTATACATTAGTTGTCTAAATACTCAAACAATTCCTTTGTTGTATCAAAAGTAGGAAGTTGAACCTTTCCATTTTTATAATCTTCTATTTCTTGTAAAGACGCTAATAACTCTTTGCTAGGTGCCGGTGCCATAGTAGGTTTGAAAACTAAACCTTGCTCTCTATCGCATTGTCTTAAAAACATATTGATAGCAGAATTGGTATTAGTACCTAAGTTTTTAAATAGACTATCTACACTCTTTTTTAGATCTTTATCTATTCTAATAGTCATGTTAGTTGTATTAGATATACTATTCATAAAAATATCCCTCCTCGCTAAATAATAATACTATAATTTAATCAAAAAATCAAGTGCAAAATATTTGCAATACCCTTGCAATAGTATTATATGTAATAATGAATAATCTATACATGACAAAACAACTAATTGTGACAAAATTCTTTTTTATGCTCGTACAAATTCAGATTATATGCAATGTTATTTGTACATTTTTTATTAATTAAATAATAATTTTAATATTATTAAGTAAGTGAAAATATCCGAATCTACATAAGTTATTCGGATATTTTTTTGTAAAAAAAGAACTCATCTTTTTTGATAAGTTCTATACTAATTCTAATTTAACTTGTAAAGCATCGTCGCCAATACGTTCAACTAATTTAGTAATTCTTGTATATCCACCATTACGATTTTCATAATTCTTTGCTAGTTCATTAAATACTTTACTTACTACTTCATTATCATTATGAACAAATGCTAAAGCTTTACGACGTGAAACTAAAGTTCCTTTTTTTCCGTAAGTAATTAGTTTATCAACAAACTTACGAACTTCTTTGGCACGAGCTTCAGTAGTAATAACACTACCATTTAAAATGACAGTTTTAGTAAGTCCAGCAAGAATACTTCTTCTTTTTCTAGATTCTCTTCCTAATTTACGATAAGCCATTTTTTATACCTCCTTAATCGCGGAACTTAAGTCCCATTTCTTCTACTTTATCTAATACTTCTTTAAGTGATTTTTTACCTAAATTACGTATTTTATTAACTTCATTTTCTTTCTTATTAATTAAATCTTGAACGGTATGAATACCAGCTCTTTTTAAACAATTATAAGCTCTAACTGAGAATTCAATTTCTTCAATAGGAGTTTCAAGGGTCTTAGTAATTGTATCAACTTGTTTTTCAGCCATAATACCAGCTACATCACTAATTGAATTTATATCAGCTATAATATTAAAATGTTCAATTAAAATTTTACTTGCTAAAGCCATACATTCTTCAGGAGTAATACTTCCATTAGTTGTAACTTCCATAATTAATTTATCAAAGTTTTCATCATGTCCAACTCTAGCACCTTCTACTTCATAGAATACTTTTTCAACTGGACTATATAGTGAATCAATAGCAATAACACTTAATTTATTATCACCATATAATTTTTGATTTTCTTTAGAATCAACATAACCATGACCATTATTACATGTAATTTCAATATCGATTTTTCCACCTTCAACTAAATTACAAATCACTAAATCAGGATTAATAATTTCAATATCAGGATCATGTTCAATCATACCAGCTGTAACAGGACCTGGTTTATTAGCACTTAAGTGCATTGTATGTTCTTCTTCAGAATGATTTTTTAATACTAAACTTTTAAAATTTAAAACAATTGTTGTAACGTCTTCATAAACTCCATCAATTTTTTGGAATTCATGTAAAACACCATCAATCTTAATAGTTGTAACTGCACATCCAGGCATGCTTGATAACATTACACGGCGAAGTGCTGTTCCAAGTGTATCACCAAAACCTCTAGCAAGTGGTTCTAGTTCGAATTTGCCAAAATGGTTACTTTCTTGATATTCAGTAATTTTGTACTCTGGTTTTTCAAATTTAATCATTAATAATTCCCCTCTCTTGATTAATTTCTAGGTCTTTTTGGTGGACGACAACCATTATGTGGAACTGGTGTTTCATCAGCTATACTAGTTACTTCAAGACCAATAGCTTGTAATGAACGAATAGCATTTTCACGACCTGCTCCTAAACCTTTAGTTAAAACCTCAACTTTTTTAACTCCACTTTCCATTGCTGATTTACCAGCAGCTTCAGCAGCTAATCCGGCAGCATATGGAGTTTTCTTCTTTGAACCTTTATATCCAACTGTTCCAGCAGATGCCCACGCAATTAAATTTCCTTCTTTATCAGTAATTGTAACAATTGTATTATTATAATTTGATTTAATATGAACAACAGCTTCAGGGATATTCTTCTTAACTTTTCTTTTTCTTCTATTATATGCCATAAATTATTTACCTCCTATTTACCTGCTTTCTTTTTATTAGCTACTACTTTACCCTTACCTTTACGAGTATGAGCATTACGATTAGTTCTTTGTCCTCTAACCGGAAGTCCTTTTTTATGACGAACTCCTTGATAGCAGTTAATTTCCATCTTTCCTTTAATATTCATTGAAACTTCACGACGTAGGTCACCTTCAACTAGATAATTATCAACTTCTTTTCTTAATTTAGCAATTTCATCATCAGTTAAATCTTTAACCTTTTTAGAACTTTCAACTCCTGCAGCTTCACAAATTTGTCTAGCTAAACTTCTACCAATACCATAAATAGCTGTTAGACCAATACAAATATGTTTTTCACTAGGTAATTCAATATTTTTAATTCTTGCCATTATTTACCTCCTATTTACCTTGTCTTTGTTTGTGTTTAGGGTTTTCACAAATAACCATAACACGTCCATTTCTTTTAATTACTTTACACTTATTACAAATTGGCTTGACTGACGCTCTGACTTTCATAATAATTTACCTCCATTATCTTTTATTCCATGTTATACGCCCACGTGTTAAATCATAAGGAGAAAGTTCAATGGTGACTGTATCACCTGGTAGAATACGAATCATGTTTACTCGCATTTTACCAGAAACGTAGGCTTCTACAGTATAACCATTTTCTAATTCTACTAAGTAGTCTCCTCCCTT
>CANQST010000068.1 GCA_947626595.1 uncultured Bacilli bacterium
AAACTGATATTTTTTTTATTCAAGTTCTTCACTAGTTGGGTTTGATATTGAAGGATTACCAGGAATTGTTTCTTCTTCCTCATCTTCTTTTTTATCGTTTGGTTTAGAATCTTGTTTTTCTTCTTCTTTATTAGGGGTTGTATCATTTTTATTTGAGTTATTTTCTTCTTTATCTTGTTTGTTATCTTGTTCCTTGTCTTGCTCGTTGTTTTGTTCTTTATCCTCTTCTTTATCGTTATTTGTTTCGGTATCATTATCGGTTTCTTTATCATTATCAATGGTTGTTTGTTTTTCTTCTTCATAGTTGTTAACATAGATAGTAAATCCTGAGATGTTTTTAACCATTGTTCCTTCTGGAATGCTTTGTCTTAAGATGATACCTTCTATTTCATCTGGATCACTTTCATATTCAATATTAAGTGATAAATCATTATTATTGGCAAAGCTTTTAGCTGTACTAACACTTTCACCTCTAAAGTCTGGCATAAAGTTAAGGGTTGAACCTTTGTAAATTCCTTTACCTATTATTTCACTACTACGTTCATAGTCTTCTTTATAATCATATTCGAATGTTCTAATTGTCTCGGTTTTTAAGATTCCTAAATTTTCTTTCATTGCTTCAGTTATCGCATCTAGGCTACCACTGTAATAACCTAGGGCACTTACTTGATAACCTCCTAGATAAGTTTCAATATTGTAATATGTTAAATATGTTTTTTGAATATTGATAAAGTCATTACCAGCAAGGGCTTGGATTAGCATTGATTTAATTGTTTGATAGAAAGATAAGATTTGAGTTGTTTTCATATTTGTAGCTATGTGTTTACTGATGGTATCAAGAATGTTTTCAAAGTCACTTATTGATGCTGTTTGAACTAGTTTTTGGGCTATAGCTTCTAAGACTAATTGTTGATGTCTTCCTCTTGCTATATCACTTTCTAAGTAACCGTGTCTATTTCTAGCATATGCTAAGGCTTGTTCGCCATTTAAGTGTTGCATTCCAGTATCCATACAAATTAAATGTTCTCCAAATCTTCTTAAAGAGTCTTGTTCACAAAGTCTTCCATTATATACACTATTATAGTAGTCATAATCAGGAGGTTCAACATCGACATCAATGCCACCGATTGTTTCAACTAAATCAACTACTGCTTTAAAATCAATTTTAATAAAGTAATCAATTTCAATATCAGTTAAATTTTCAATAGTATCAACTACACAACTAGTACCACCATAAGCTGCTGAATTTATTTTACTGTATCGATTATTATTACAAGATATTGGAACATATAAATCTCTTGGAATACTAAACATTGTAGCATTTAAGGTTTGAGGATTAAAAGTTATTAACATTAAGGTATCGCCATTAAAGGCTGCATTAGGGTCTAATTCATCTTCAAATTCAGAGTCAACTCCTAAAACTAAGACTGTAAATGGTTCAGTTAAACTTTTGGTTGAAATCATTTCACTTTCTTCAGTTTTCATTTCTTTTGAATAGCTTTTGACTACTTTAGTTTCTTGTAAAATATTTTGATATTTTTCTTCATTACCGAATAAAATAGGATAATCTTTAGAAATAAAGATACCATCAACTTCACCATTATATAAAGCTGATAATAAAATATGGATATCATCATAATCATCTGATTTAATTTCATTTTTAATTTTTTCTTTTTCAATCATTTCTTTAGCAAGAATATAATTTTCGCGATTAGTTTCATTATTAATCATTCCTAATACGGATTCATCAGTTAATTCAGTATCTTTTAAGGTTAATAAAACGGTGGTATAAGTTGAAGTATCACTAGTTGTGAAGTTATCTAAAACATTATAGATTTTATTTATATAGTAACTTGATATGCCAAATAAAATAGTAAAAATTAAGGCAAAAATGGTAAATGGAATAAAAATCTTTTTCTTACGAGTAATCATTGATGTTAAACCAAATATTAAATAAAGAATGCCAAATAAGCCAAAGAAAATTAATAAAGCTATTCTTAAAGCTGTTTCAATTCCTTGTAAGATTAGCATACTTCTAAAAAAGAAAACATAAAAAGTTATATATAGAATTAAGCTAGTAAAATAAAAAAAATTATAACCTTTACCAGCGTTTTTGATTTTTTTAAATAATACCTTCATTAAGTAACCCACTTTCTAATTTCTAAAATATTATATAATAAAATAAGAAAATACTCAATTAGTTTTTAAGAAAAAATGTTGTCAAAATTTAGTTGATATTTCTTTACATTTATTAGTAGTTATAAACTTTATTGTTGAAAGATATTTTGGTATAATTTATGTATAAAGGAGGAATGATTAATGAAAATTTTTAAAAGATTAGCAATTATATTAATGTTAGTTGTTTCTTTTGTTGTTATTCCTTCTGTTAAAGCTCTAACTAAAGGTTATATTACAGGAGATACTGTTTTATTTAGAAGTGGAGCGGGAACTAATTTTTCTTCTTTAGCTACTTTAAATACTGGTGATGAAGTTATTTTTAATAGTACTAATAAAGTTGATGGTCCTGGTTGTACGGTTGGATGGTATAGTTTAACTTTTAATAATAAAAAAGGTTATGTATGTAGTAGTTATGTTAGTATGAGTAGACCTAATAGTGAAGATATTTCTTATAATCGCCCTTGGACTAGTCCTAAAAAAGCTATTTTTGGAGGTGCTGAATTTATTAGTGATGGTTATATTAATGCTGGACAATTTACTAGTTATTTGAAAAAATTTAATGTTAATCCTAATAGTGATTATCAATTATTTAATCATCAATATATGACTAATATTGCGGCTCCTTGTAGTGAAGC